>JBJKOY010000481.1:0-21140 GCA_046706945.1 Ignavibacteriaceae bacterium
AGCCGACTTATGCTGATTCGGCCTATGTAAATAATCGTTTGGCCGCTATGTGGAAGCAAATAGCAATTCATTTCCGCAACTACGGCGATCACCTGTTATTCGCAGGCTTGAACGAAGTGATGGTAACCAACAATTATAGCACGCCGACAAAAGAATACTACACGGTTCAAAATAGTTTTGAGCAGACTTTTGTCAATACGGGTAGATCCACGGGCGGGCGCAACTATTACCGGTAACTGGCGGTGCAGGGATTTAATACCAATATCGATTATACAGTCGGTTATTTCAGAATACCGACCGACGTAGCGCCCGGCAGGTTAATGATTGAGGATCATTATTACGATCCATATGATTTTACTATAAACACAAACAGCAAAATAACACAATGGGGAAAGTATGCTACTGATCCGAGTAAAACGGAAACATGGGCGAACGAATCGTATGCGGACAACCAGTTTAACAAGTTGAAAACCAAATATTTTGATAAAGGGTACGGCGTATTAATAGGCGAATACGGAGTTATTGCGCGCTTAAACCTCGGCAGTACGGATCTCAATAACGAGTTTGAGGGATACCGGGATTATTATATGCAGTATGTTACCGGCTCTATTTTCAAACACGGGTTGGTCCCGTTTTACTGGGATAACGGAGGTACCGGGAATTACGGTATGGGTATTTTCTACAGAAGTACCGGTGCTCAAGCCTACCCGGATGTTATAAAGGCAATAATGGACGGTGTTGATACTGCAAATATTAATACAGGTGTCGAACCGGTTTCCGCTTTACCGGAAAAATTTTCACTGCTGCAGAATTACCCGAACCCGTTTAACCCTTCAACGGTTATATCGTACCGGCTGCCTAAATCTTCGGAAGTTACGATTAAAGTGTTCGATAGTCTCGGTAGGGAAGTAGCCGTTCTCGTAAACAGGGAGTTGAAATCCGCCGGATACCATGAAGTAACCTTTGACGCAGCGAATTTATCCAGCGGAATATATTTTTATCAATTACAGGCAGGTACTTATATCGAGCAAAGAAAAATGATTCTGCTCAAATAGTTGGTTGTTTGTGGTATGTGGTTTGTTGTCTTGTTGGATGTTGGAGGTGGGGTGTTGGACATTGGAGGTGGGGTGTTGGATGTTGGAGGTGGGCTGATGGATGTTGGAGGTGGGGTGTTGGATGTTGGAGGTGGGGTGTTGGATGTTGGAGGTGGGGTGTTGGATGTTTAGCAGTTTGGTATTTAGTGGCCGTAAACGTGATGATTCGTCATTAGATTTTTCTATTGCATTTCAATCATATTTTTAATTTTCAAATAACACATAATATTATGGAAAAAAAATTTGCCGGCATTATAATATGTGCTTTAATAATATTGCTTGTTGATTTCAATATTAATGCCCAGGAATCCTTATCTATAGATTCGGCGGCTATTACGGGGAAATATGACGTACCCTGCTGCCCGAAGTGGCTAAACCATGCGGTGTTTTATCAAATATATCCGCAATCTTTTTACGACTCGAACGGCGACGGCATTGGAGACCTTAACGGGATTATCGACAAATTGGATTACGTAAAAAGTCTCGGTGTTACGGGCATCTGGATAAATCCCTTTTTCAAGTCACCGTTCCACGACGGCGGTTACGATATTTCCGATTATTTCAAGGTGGCGCCTAGGTACGGCACCAATGCAGACGCCGGGAGAATGTTTGCGGAAGCCAAGAAACGCGGCTTAAGAATAATATTCGATTACGTAATAAGTTACACAAGCATAGACAACCCCTGGTTTAAAGAATCCGCAAAGCAGGAAAAGAACAAATATTCAAATTGGTATATATGGACTAACAATACATGGAAAAATCCTCCCGAAGCATTTAGAGACCAATTTATAAAAGGGTACGGCAGGCGAAACGGGCAGTTTATGTACAATTTTTACTGGAGTGAAGCGGCGTTAAATTTCGGGTTTGCAAAACCTACTGAGGATTGGATGCTTCACACCGACGCGCCGGACGTGCTGGCATTACAAAAAGAATTAAAAAAAGTGCTGCGCTTTTGGATGGATATGGGAGCTTCGGGTTTCAGGGCCGACATGGCCGGGGCCCTGGTAAAAAATGCCAATATTACCGGTAACGATCAATTTTATAGTACTAGAGACGACGGAACTAAAAAATTCTGGCGGGGAATAAGGAACATTCTGGATAAGGAATATCCCGGCTCATTTATGGTTTCAGAATGGTCGGATCCGGAGGCGGCTATTGACGGCGGCGGTTTTGATGCCGATTTTTTTCACTGGTTTCCGGGCTTTAACGATCTTTACCAGAAAGAAAGCTGGCGCATTTTAAACGGATATTCGGAAGGACACAGCTTTTTCGATAAAGAAGGGAAGGGCAACATCACCGGTTTCCTTAAAAATTATTTAGCACAGTACGACAAAACGAAAGGAAAGGGTTATATAATTATCCCGCTCGGCAACCACGATCTTTCACGGCTGAATATAAGAAGATCGGAAAAAGAACTAGAAATGATATTCGCGTTCGGCATAACGATGCCCGGCATTCCGTTTATTTATTACGGCAACGAGATCGGTATGAGGCAGTTATACGGTTTACCTTATGTGGAAGGCGCGTATAAGCCGAGGGCCGGAGCCCGTACGCCGATGCAATGGGGCCCGGGCAAGGATTTGGGCTTTTCGACGGCCGATGCTGAAAAGCTTTATTTACCGGTTGACACTTCAAAGGACGCGCCGAATGTCGCGGATGAGGAGAAAGATCCGAATTCATTATTAAACCGGGTTAAAAAATTAATCCGATTGAAGAAGACCGAACCGGCTTTAGCCGCCGATGCAGAGTATGTCCCTGTTTATGCGAAGAAAGATACTTATCCCTTTAATTATGCCAGGGCGGCGGGCGATGATATTATACTTGCTATATTTAATCCGGCCGATAGGAAAGTCAATGCGAAGTTTTCGCTTAATATAAAAGCGAAAGAATTCGATTTGCTTGCCGGGCAAAAATCCGAAATTACTTTCAACGGAAACAAATATGAAATAAAGGTCAACGGGGAGACATATTCGGTTTATAGATTAATTAAAAATAATCTATAATTCGAAAGTAAATCCTTTATGTTGTAATTTCTGATAATTCCTGCTGTCAAATTTATATAGAAAAGCAGCCCGCTTTTTATGATTTGATTCTTTCTCGTTTAGTTTAACGATCAAATTCATTTTCGCGATTTTTTTGCGGAAGTTTCTTTTATCGAGAGGTCTGCCGATAATAACCTCGTATAAGTTTTGAAGTTGAGGCAGCGTAAATTTTTTATTTAACAGTTCAAAGCCGATGGGCTGCCGCAGTACGATAGTTCTTAGCTTTTCCAAAGCGTTATCCACAATATTCCGGTGATCCCATGCCAGCTCGGGCAAGCTGTTTATATTAAACCATTTTGTCTCCATCGTATACTGATTGGAGGAAATAAGCTTATAATTTTCAGGATTTATCAGAGCCAAATATCCTATTGTAAAAACACGCCAAGAAGGAAACCTGTCAAGCTGATCGAATACCCCGACTTCATCCAGAAAAATATCCTTTATTCCGGTTGTATCCATTAAAACCCTTCTCGCGGCCTCTTCGATGAGCTCTCCTTTTTTTAAAAATCCCCCCGGTACGGCCCACTTGCCTTTCTCAGGGTTCCATGCCCGCTTATATAGCAATATTTCCAGCGAAGAACTTTCAAACCCGAATATTACACAATCGGTGGAAACATTCTTAATTATATTTTTTAACCAATCGGCCATTTTTTAATTTAAATTTTAAAAAAGTAATGAATAAAACTAAAATTAAAAAAATTTTCCGACCTATGGGAAATTACGATCCTTTTATAAGACTAAACAAGATCTGTTTGTGTTATAACTCAAAATTAATTTTGATGAAGCTTATTTATATCTGTAAAGAGAAATATGTTGTATGCTGATTTTGTTCGCCGGAAATTTCAATCCGGTTCCGTCCCATGTGCTTGCATGAACTTCGTCGCCGTTCAATCTTTGCTGCGGAATCCAGGCGCCGCCCTCAAAAATTCCTTCGTCAACCGCATTAACGCCGACTCGCATTGAACCATCTTGCGGAATAAAATATACATCGAGGGCCTCTCCGGCAGCGGTATATTCTTGTGGACCGGTTTGTATGATAAGTCCTCCGGCTACACCGGGTTTTTTGCCCTCTTTAAGTTTTGCATCTACAATGTAATCCCCCAAGACAAACATTTGTTCCGGGGATGCGGAATCGACCAGTATGCCTTTCATGGTTCCCTTGCCCTGGTTTTCAAGTATTATAGGCGACAGATTTCTCAGCACGGCATAAGCTTCGTTCAGCGGATCTTTCTCTCTGTAGCGTTCGCCGTCGATTCCGAACGGGGAGAAACAACCCGCGCCGTACTCTCCGAAAACGTAAAAAGCTCTGGCGGCTCCTATAGCTCCTCCGGCCGTTTCCGGAATAAATAACGGATTGCCGCTTCGGGTAAATTCCCTGCAAACCCAATCGAATACTTCAGTATAAATGTCCGGCGCAATAAAGTCGATGGAAGGCGCCGCGGCCCTCCAAATATCAATTACCTCGGGAAGCGGACCGCCGGAAGGATATTTGCCCGGCCAGTAACTGAACGGCTGTTTTAACCATGCATTTACGTACATCGGGACTGCATAATCTTTCTTCCCGGCTTCCGCTACTTTTTCCGTATATGATGCGTAATTCCATGCCATGAAAAGTTCTTCGGTATAATAGGAGTAAAATTGCCAGTCGGCCTTGCTGGCCCTGAATTTGCTTTTCCCGAAAATTTCTTCCCACGTACCGGAAGTTTTGAATCCGTTTTCCTTCCATACCTTGTAAAGTTCGGGAAACAAGTCATCCTTGTGAGCGGTCAAATATTCAATTAATTTTTCCGGCACTGGTCCGTTAAATGCTTTATCGGCAGAGGGACTAAAATCCCTTCTTGCGTTACCCGGATTTGTTTCCGTATTGTCCAGTACCCCCATTTCATTTTCAACCTGCATCATTACAACGGTCTGCTGCTTTTCATCGATTTTCTTGATGTGATTCATTAGTTCGGCAAAGGCTTGCGCATCCGCTTCTTCGGAAGCTTTGCAAAAAGTCGACAGAATTTCGAGAGGCTTTCCGTCAGCCCCATCGGCTCTGGTGTATTTCTCATAGTTTTTCTTTACCCACGAAGGGATATAAACCGAACTCGCATTTTTCCAGCTTCCGAACCAAATCAAAACAAGCTTTAAGTTCGATTTTCTTGCCCCGGCAATCATGCTGTCTACAAGCGAAAAATCGAACTTGCCCTGCTCGGGTTCAACCAGTTCCCATGAAACGGTGGCGATTACCGTATTTAAATTCTTTTTGGCCATTCGCTCCCAAACAGGTCTCATGCTCGCAATACCGCCGCAAGTGGAATTATGCAGTTCGCCCGCAAGCAGGAGCATCGGTTTTCCGTTTACAACCAATCTATCCGCCGTACCGTGTTTATGAAGATGCGGAATTTCAGGAGAACCTTCGTTCGCAGGAATAAAATTTTTATTCTGCGCTAATATGGAAATGAAAGGCAGAAAACAGAAGACAAAAAATAATCTTAATTTAGTCATGATAAGTTTTCTTATTCTATTTTATAAAGGATATTAAAATTTAACCCTAACTTCTTTTCCCGAATATTTTATAACTTTATCAAAGCTTTTTGATATATCCAGCCCCGTTCCGTGATCCTTTGAAACAAGGACTGCGTTGAACGTGCGGCTCTTCAGCATCCCGGGGAAAATCCCTTTTCTAGGGCCGATAATAAGTTCGTTCTCTGCGTCGTTCCATTTAAATTGTATTGTCGAATAGATCCCTTTTTCATAATCGTAATTGTCGTTTTCGTCCTCGTAAAGCGTAAAGTTGCCGTCCGCTCCGCGGTAAATCCGCAATTCTACAGGGTCGGCCGGCTTTTCCGTCGAGTATTGAATGAAAGGACCCATCGGGATGATTGAGCCCGCTTTTATGAAAAGGGGAATTATTCCGATCGGCGCGTCGGTCTTAATTTTTTTGCCGCCCTCTATCCTGCCGCCTGTCCAGAAGTTATACCAAAAATGATTTGACGGCAAATAGACTTCTACCTTTTTGTTGTCGTTTACTTTTGATTTTTCTTTTGCAAAAATAGAAGGAGTTTTCCAGTAAAGCTGCATTTTAGCCGCGCCGGTAGACCGATTTTCCGTTTCCAATACGAAATTATATTCTTTCCCGGCGGTCAAATCAACCGGTTCCGTATATTGCTCCGTACTAGTATATACCGTCTTCAAAGTGTCCCCGTTTAGTATAATCCTCTTCGGATCGTAGCTGATCAGGTGGAACTGGTATTTTCCGGTTTCCTGCGGAATGAGTTTCCCGCTCCAGGTTGCGGAGTACGTTGAATCGGTAAAATAATCGGGTCGTCCGGTGTACCATATGAAATTAATATCCGGAACGATTTCCGTTTTACTTAAATGTTTTCGTTCGGCATCCCTGTAGTATTTTGCCAGCAGGCCGGGCTTGCCGTCTTCCGTTTTGAAATATTCCGGGCCTACCGGTACGCTTTGCCCGGGAGGGCGGTAGTACATGAACCTGGTTACCGGGCATACCATAATTGCCGGTCCGAACATGAATTGATTTCCGATATCATACGTATTTTTATCCGATTCGAAATCCATAGGAAGCCCGCGCATTATTGTATAGTTTTTATTTGTAACCATCCACGCCAAAGAATAGATATACGGCATTAACCTGTAACGTAATTCGTCAATTTTTACAAGCGGCTTTACAAACTTTCCCATTTCCCAAATCTCCCTCGGTGTTTCGGAACCGTGCGAACGAAAGATGGGGCTGAATGCGCCGAACTGGAACATGCGTGTGTATAATTCCCGGTAAGCGGGATTTTTCCCGCCGGTGTTAAATACTCCGCCGTATGCTCCCAATACAAACCCGCCTATATCGAACGTCCAGTACGGAATTCCCGACATACTGAAATTAATTCCCGCGGAAATTTGATCGCGGTAGATTTTCCAGCTTGCACCGATGTCTCCCGACCAGGTAGTCGCGGCATTTCGCTGTTGCCCCGCAAAAGCCGAGCGCGTTAAAATGTAAGCTCGGCGTTCGGAAGTTAGATTTCTCCAGTTTTTATAGACCGCATCGGTCATTACTAAAGAGAAAGGATTTAAATATCTCGCGAATGACCCGAGGTAATTACTGCCCATCTTTTTTAATTCGTAATATTCGGAAGATTTGGTCATTGCATTTACAACGTCAGGCTCGGAAGAATCTATCCACCACCCGTCCAATCCCTTTGAATAAAGACCTTTATCGAGGTAATCGCAGTAAAGCCTATCCGCGGCCGGATTGTAAGCGTCGTAGTATTTAAAACCCGCCCAGCCGACCGGTTTGTAAAGATAACCGTGTTTAAGCATATCGGCATAAATTTTTGTATTGGGCCCGAGCGCCGGCCAGATGGAAATAATTATATGGAAATGCATATTGTGGAGATCCGTGCACATTTGTTCCGGATGCGGGTATAGCGTTGAATCGAAGAACATACCGCTCCAGTTTTTAGCTCCGTTCCAGTAATCCCAGTCCTGAATTATGTTGTCGATAGGCATTTTAAGCCTTCGGTATTTTCTAGCTACGGCCAGTACTTCGGCCTGTGTTTTATAATGCTCTTTACTTTGCCAATACCCGTAGGCCCACTTCCCGTACATCGGAGCCTCGCCTGTAAGTTCGCGGTACCCGGAAATTACACTGTCCATGTTTTTGCCGCGGATAAAATAATAATCTATATTGTCGCCGACGTCGGACCAAATCGATGTTCCTTCCGTACTGTCTTCAAATATGGTTTTCGAGTAATTATCCCACAGAATTCCGTAGTTATTTGTTGAAATTAAAAAAGGAGTAACCGCATTAGTATTGGACTGAACCAGTATTTCTTTCTTGCCCCGGTAATTGAAATAGCCGTCCTGATTCTGACCGAGTCCGTAAATACCTTCATCCGGAGAAAGTTTAAAATTCTGCCGTACGGAAAATCCGGAATCTTTATCGTACACTACCCGGGTAAACGACGGTTTGCCGGTTTCACTTAATATATTTTCCCCGTTTGAATTCAAATATTCTATATTCCCTCCCGCCTTTGAGACTTTAAGCGTAAGTGCCGGCGATGATAAAAGTATCGAATTACCGTTTTCTTCGGTCTTAATACCGAGATCGGGAATTGAATCCATAATAACCGACAAACTTTTTTTATCGGACGTTCCGAATTTATTCCACTTCAATATTCGTACAATGTTGTCGTTGTAAAATTCAATCTTCAAATTTAATCCGGGAGTATTTAATTCGATGCCGTTCTTAATATGTTTTACCTGCGGACTGCCGGAATTCGTTTCCTCCGAAAATGCAATATTTGATAAACATGAGAATAAAACAATAACCAGCAGCACTGTAGAAAATTGTTTTTTCATTTGATTTGCTTTCCTATTTGGGATGAAGATTTTACCCTGCCGATCTCGAATTCGGTAGCGGCGGCATAGCCGTCAACGGCCGTTAATGCCTCAATCTTTATGTAACGCCCGGCGGTCGGCGGAAAAGCAGCCGTCTTCATTTGTACATCGCCTTTCCATGCGCCCTCCGCTACTTTAAAATATTTCTTATTATCGGAGCTGATAAAAATTTTGTAGGACTCTATACTTCCGTCTATAACGGGTGAAACAACCTTTTTGTATTGAGGCACATAATTTATAATAGAAATGCCTTTGTAAACTTTTCCCAAATCGAGTGTAATCGATTGGGGGAGAGAAGTATCCGATTTCCAGACAGAGTAAAAGAAGCGGTCGTTTATACCGTCTATTGCATTTGAGGCAGCACCGCTTGTAGCCCAAGCGGAATCCGGCAATAAGGGATTTTCGATAAAAGGTTCCTGTTCCGGCAGAGGCGGACGCATAGTATCGGGACTCCAAATCTCGCCTACCTCTTTTAACCTGTTAACTATATTCGAATCCAATAATCCTTTGTTGTTCGGGGGACAATTAAGAACCAACGAGCACCATCTAGGTTCAAGGTAATGAAGCGTATCGGCAATCTCTTCGGCGCCGAGAAGTTTAGCCTTCGGAACCACGGGATCCCAAAACCATCCGTTGCCTGCGTTCTCATAAATTAATATACTTTGAAGGGCCGGCAAAGTATTGTTCGCAGGGCAGGCGGTACCGGCTTCGATATGTATCATATCGTTTTCATACAAACATAGAAGGTGCGTATTGTCTACCAGGAGACAACCCGGCTGAAGCTTCTTTACCAGTGCTCTTATCTTGTCGTACGGAACCGCGACATGTCCCATCTTCCAAGACCAGCCGTCTATAAAGAGCAATTTGATACTGCCGTAATTTGTCAGAAGTTCGGTAAGCTGACCTTCTATTACCTTCATGTCATGTCGTGTTATAGTGCCGTTTCCGATGCCGGCAGTATTGTCCCAAATTGAATAATACAGGCAGGGATAAAGTCCGTGCGCCCTGAAGGCATCGACGAATTGGCGAACGACATCGCCTTTACCGTCTTTCCAAGGACTGCCGGCAACATCGTTTTTCGTATATTTGCTGTCCCATAAACAAAACCCGTCGTGGTGCTTTGTCGTGAGAATCCCGAATTTCATTTTTGCAGCCGCTGCTGCTTCCGCCCATTGGTTGCAGTCGAGTTCTTTGGGATTAAATTCGGCCGGGTTTTCATTCGGGGTTGCCCATTTAGCACCGGTAAAAGTTCTTATCCCGAAATGAATGAACATCCCGAACCGGAGACCGGTAAATTCTCTTTGCAGATCCGCGGTTGATTGTGCATTTAAATTGACAATATTAAGTAACCATAATAAACATGAAAATAAGAAATATCTTAAGTTATTGGCAGGATGCATAGATCAAAGCCTTCTTTGTTAAAAGCGCGTAATTTAATCCGCTATATTAAAGATCAAAGTAAGAAAAGCGGAAAAAAAACATGCCTGCAATTAAAATTAACTGCAGGCATGGAAAGTAAAAAACTGCGAAAAATATTTTACCCGTTACGCCGTCCGAAAATGGAGAAGACGTTTCCGGGGCGACAAATGTCGTTATTTCATCAGAACCATTTTCTTCGTAATTATTTTGTTGTCGCTGGTTTCCAGTCTGTAGAAGTATACCCCGCTAGTTAATTTGCTGGCGTCAAAAGTAATCGAATGATTACCGGCTTTTTGCTCGCCGGAAAACAGAGTTGCAACCTTCTGACCCAGAACATTATAAACTTTCAGCGCAACAAAACCGGAATTAGATAAAGAATAATTGATTACCGTAGTCGGATTGAACGGGTTCGGATAATTCTGAGCAAGCTCAAAGCGGGCCGGTTGAGTAACGGGATTCTTAACAACACCGGTAACCATACCCGAAATTTTTGCATTCTCTTGCGATTCCTGAGCCTTCCATGAGGTATACTTATCCGGGAACCAGTGATAAAGATCGCCTAACGGGTAACCGCTCATTCCTGCAGATAGCAGCTTGGGATTAGTATATGCCAAATTTTCAGGCAGCGGCCAGGAACCTAATAAAGTAGAATCAGGATAGTATCCCCAGAATACGTTGCCGCCGCCGCCCTTGCTGGTCGGTACATACCTGTTGAACAGAAATGCCATAATGCTGTCCATATTAGTCGCGGGCTTAACAAAACCGGGATCGGTGCTGTCGTACACATTTCCCATTTTCATATAGGGATGCCAGCTGAACATGTCAAGCGTACGGGAGTTCATCATCGGTTCGGCTAATATCATTCCTTTCAGAGAGGAAACGGTATCATTATAACTATCATAGAAAGTTTGGAATGCCGGGTCGGTATAATTACTATTGTTATAGAATAGCACTACTCTATTTTGTTCTGAAACATTATTATAATCCGGTGCCGGCAGCCCGTTTTGAACATTTACGGTATCTATATCGAGAACCGCTCCGTATAAGAGAAGATCGGGATCTTGTCCAAGCCGGTCCGAATAACGTTCACCGGTAAAATGATTGTTTACGAATACGCAATTGGTACAGATGAGGTTTGACATGTAGTAAAATTTAAAAGTAAATTTTGCTATGTTTAAAAACGTACAATGATTAAACCATACGCTCTTGGGGGGAATGTAATCGGTTTGGAAAGCAAATCCCATATTTTCGAAAGTACAGTTATCCGCGTAAATGGAATCCGTTGTAACCGTATTTGAAACAGTGGCAAACATTCTTCCGGCCCACCATTGAGTGGGGTCTATATCGTTTCTAAAAATACAATTTTTCCAAGTTCCTATGAATCCCGAGCGGTTTGATGTAACTGCAATAGCGCGGGCATAATCGAAGATGCAGTTCTCGAAAGTTCCGTGTGCCGTTGGCTGGCCGTTTTCTTCAAACTGAATGCTTGTCCAGTCCTGAGCGCCGCTTTGGTATGCATAAATCCACCAGACATTCTTCATAGTCAAATCGCCGTAGCAATCGATTTGATAATTATAATATCCGCCTAAAATAGTTCCCGGAATAACAATCGGGGGACCGGGATCCGGACCAACCAGGGGAGCGGGTTCGCCCGCAATAGTATAATGGGTTCCCTTTGCAAGGGTTATGGTACCGTTCAGAACATAATAACCGCCGCGATAAAGCATAAACACGGTATTTGTTTTTGTAGGAACTCCGTTAACCGAATCAGCCTGCACGTTGTCAATAGCCGTATTCAAAGTTCCCTGATTGCCGTCATTGGCAACCCATACCGTATCTTGCGCAAAAACGGAGACGGGTAAAATAATTCCCATCAAAAGTAAAATGTAGAGAAATTTTTTCATCTCTATTCTCCTTATTTTTGTTTAGAACATTTGATTTAAAATAACAATCATATAATACTCTTACGCTGTAGAATTAATTATAAAGTATACCTTATACCAAGATCGGCAGTTAACCCGTAGAACTGTTCGGATGTGAAGCCGCCGATTGTTTGCTGGGCAGATATATCCGCCCTGGAATTAATATTATTTATATTAAGAAATACTTGAAATCCGCTCCACGGTAATTTCTGTCTAACTGCCCCGTCTATCCTGAAATAATCATGCGTAAAGCCGTCTTGTTCCGGTACCGTTCCTATGCCGCTTACCATTGAACCTTGATAGAGGAAAGAAATTCTTGCCGAGAATCCCCCATAATCGTAACCTATTGACGCATTTAAAATATTATTAGGCTGGTTTATCAGTCTGCCGGCTCTGGCAGAATCAACAATAATTTCTTTGGTAATTCTTCCTACCTTAATACGGCTTAACAACGGAAGAGGGTAGTTTGTACTGGAATTGATAAGCGTATAATTAAAGGACAACACCAGCCCGTCTAAGGGGCGCGGAAGATACCACAAACGTGTTTGTATTGAAAACTCAAGCCCTTTAATGAAAGCTTTATAAGGATTGTTGTAATAGGTAGTTAAAATTGCACCTTCGATAGCTCCGGGAACCTGGGCTAAAGTATCATAACCGGGAGCCGTAGAATAACTGTGCAGCGGATATTGAATTCCGTATGAAAAATCTTTTATAGTTTTATAAAAGGCACCTATGGAAAGTAATCCTATTATGTTGCTGTGAATTGTCAGCATTAAATCATGATTTGCCGATATAGCCGGCTTAAGATCGGGGTTTCCCATATTAACATATTGAGAGCTCAAATCCATATTCAGAAACGGCGACAATTGGGTAAAATCCGGCCGTGCAAGAGTCTTCGTAAATGAGTAACGCACGTCTCCCCAATCGGCAAAACTGTATTTTGCCTGGATCATAGGCAGCCAAAAATGATTTTCGGGGTATTTGGTCTCGGGAATCGCTTCGGCATCAGCAGAATTCATTTGCTGTTTAACACGGTACGCCGAGAAAAGCATTTTATCTTCCTCAAAGCGGGCACCTCCTACTATCATTAATTGCGGCCCCAAGTCAATTTCCGCCATGCCGAATGCGGCATAATATCTCTCAACATTTCTATAGTCGTTTATTTTATTTTCATAATCTCCGCTGTGCCAGTTTATGTTATCCGTATAATTATCTTTGACCAAATTAAATGCTGAATTTTCCATTACTGGACTCGGCACCCATAGTAAAGTACCGAATTTATTGTCAAGGAAATTTGTCGTCAGCGAAGTATTGTAATCTGTGAAGCTGTCCATAAAGAGTCGCTGTGTGGTCTGGTCGTAAGTAAGTTGGGGAAATTGCTGGTTAATATATTTAGGTAAAGGATTTCCCTGATATCTAAGCTGTATATAAGGAGCATTTTCATCGTTAGTCCTGTAATTATATCTGTATTTTCCTCCGAATTTGAAATAACCTGAAGCCGTAGATTCAAAATTGAAAGGAACCGATAAATTTAAAGAGTAAGTCTGGTCATTTTCTTTGAAATCATAACTGTTATAACCGAGCTGGTCAAGTTCGCCTTGAGAGCTGTTGAAATTAGCTCTCTTAAACAGATCCTCTGGGAGAGTGTTTGCCGGTATAGGCCCGGAGATTGAAGTGGACTGCGAAAACTGATAATTGGTAACATACGGGTTGAAATTTCTTGAATATGCATTGGCGGCACTTAAATCTAAAGACATAAATCCGAAATCGTATTTGCCTTGAAGTGCGTTTACCGCTACATCAGTTTTGGCAGTACCTGCCCGATAGTTCCAATTAAGACCCAAACCGATGTAATCGTAATTTGTATTATAGTCGGTATAAGTGGAGTTAAGCCGGCTTATCATGTTAATAGACCGTATGGAACCGTGGGGCAATTTGTAATCCAAAATAAAATTTCCGCCGTACCTACCCCGAGTTTCAAAATGCCTGTTGAGCGTCATGTTCGATACCTGTACGGGGGCGAAGCCGCTTGTTCTCGTATTGCTGAGAACTCTATAGCCGGCATTCATATTATCCGCACTCCTATCGTATTGTTCGGCGTTAAGTAAAACATACACGCCGAGATTATCGTTAAAGAATCTGTCGCTGACGGCCGCAACGGCTTTGTAGTTGCCGTATTTTTTTGTCTTATCCGTATATCCGGACTGCCACATTAAATCGGAATGTACTCCCGTGGGAGCTTCTCTCAGCTGCATATTAACTATACCGCCGATGGCATCGCCGTCTTTATCGGGCGTAACGGCTTTGTAGACATCTATTGATTTCAGCATATAAGAAGAGATCATGTCCAGATCGACAGCTCTGTTATATTTTTGGGTAGCGCCGAGAGTGATATTATCTATAGAAACAAGATTGTACTGGGGCGAAATACCTCTAATAACTACTTGCGTTGCTTCTCCTGAACTACGTATGGTAGATATACCGGGTAGACGGCCGACGGCTTCCGCCGCATTAAAATCAGGCAGTTCCTGTATTTTCGCCGAAGAAACAACATTTACGATTGTATTTGACGAAAGCTGCTGGTTAATCGCCTGCAACTGACCCTGAGCCTGAGCCGTTACGGTAACTGTTTTCCCTTCAATTGCGGTAGCTTCCAAATAAAAATTTTGTTCAAGCAGCTTATTTTCGGGGATATCAATATTAACCGTAATGGTATTATATCCTATATATGAAACTATAATTGTCTGTCTCCCGGGAGGTATATTGCGGACAATATACTCGCCGTTTATATCCGTTGCACCGCCCAAACTGGTACCTTTCACTATAACATTTGCTCCGGGCAGTATTTCATTAGTATTTTTATCGTATACTTTACCTGTCAGACCGCCTGTAACGCTAGCCGCAAAGGTCATAGATGTAATTAGAAATATTAAGCTGCAAGAAACAAAGAATTTATTCTTCCAAAATTGGTAATCTAAATTTTTCATTTACTTCTCCAGATTATAAAACCTAGTTTAAAATGAATTAAAAATCATCATATTCAAGAAACGAAGATTCGGTTATAAATTGATAATGAAGCCACGTCAAATTTGCTACCTGACATATGAATTTATGCCGAAATTTTTCAACCGGGATCTATTGCAAAATTTCATTTAAACTTAAAACCGTTAAAAAGCGACGGGATCGTAAAGATCCCGCCGTTTTATTTTAAGTAAGATTGATAACTTCAAAAGCATAATTTTCTGCACATGTTGGTAACTATCGGCTATTATCCTAACAAAATATACACCGCTCGCGTACCCGGCCATATTTAAGGATACCTTGTAAGTGCCGGCAGATTGACTCCTGTTGACAAGGGTTGTTATTTCTTTGCCGAGGATATTATATACTTTAAGGACAACCTTAGAGGTTCTCGGCAAATCGTATTGGATCATTGTGGACGGGTTGAACGGGTTAGGATAGTTGTTGTACAACTTATAAGTTTTAATGCCGCCGCTGTAAATCTTGATTCCATCCACAAGCTGCCTCGGATTTGAGAACCCGGTAATTTGAAGGTTGTCAAATTCAATATTTCCGGAAAACTTCATCGTATCGTAGGGAGCAGGATACCAGATTATTACACCTACGCGCGCAGGAATGCTCGGGTCAAATTTTCCTGCCGCGGCCAGAGTGTTTAAGCCGTCGATCGTCAGGATATTCCATTGACCGTGTTTTACTCCCTGGCCGACAGTGTCAATAACGGAAACACTATCTTTAGAATTGCCCGATACAAAGAATTGAACCAGTGCATTGTTGGGGAAATTGCCGGGTAAATAAAGTTCGAACGAAATAGATATTGCGCCGGAATCGGAAACGGCATCCATCATAGGTACTGTATCGCGGACTACGGCAAATTTCGGCGCGGATGGAGACATATTGAGCGCAGCTTGCAATACGTAACTCGCATTACTGGTTTGCAGATCGGCATATCTTTTTATTGTACCGCTTGCATAACTTGGGACATAGAATCCTTGTTTCCCGTTTGATCCTTTACTCTCAAAATTTGCCGCCGTCCATACGGAAGGTTTAAATGCGGTGACCGTATCAAGTAAAGCTACACCTTTCACGTAAATAATACCGTGCCAACCTACGGAAGCTGAGTCCGGCCAAAATTGTAAACCGGTCATGAAACCTTTTCCCGCACCCGTAGCATTATACTGGAAGTTGGGATTATTCGCTTTGCTGGCTGCCAGGGGGAATGCCATCGGATACCACCTGTTATGCGGAATATCTTTCATAGCCAATTTTTGAGCCCCGTAGCCGGGTTCGGTCCACGACCAATTCGTATTATCCATAGCGTATGAATCTATCGTCATGCTGTCCGGAACGTTTTGAGAACTATCTATATAAACCCAAAAAGTAACAAATTGCGCTGCACCTCCGGGAACGTATGTGGCGTTTCCGCTGCCGTCTCCTAAATCCATCCTACCGTGCCATGAGGCGCTGTCCCAATGAATTGCCATTGCCATCACGTCACCGCTGGCGTCCAACGGATCCGGATCCGGTGCCGAATATACTGAGTCTAAACCGGGTCCGCTGTCACTGGATTTCTCAAAGCCCTTTGCCCCGGGACCGGCAATAGTGTGAGGGAGTGCGCCGACTAGAGCAACATTATCTATATAGATAACTCCCTTCCAGCCGACAGAGGCAGTGCTCGGCCAAAACTGCAATCCGGTCATAAAGCCTTTTCCCGCACCCGCGGCATTATATTGGAAATTGGGATTGTTTGCTTTTGAGGCCGCCAACGGAAATGCTAACGGATACCATCTGTTATGCGGAATATCTTTTATAGCTAATTTTTTTGCCCCGTAACCGGGTTCGGTCCATGACCAATTTGTATTGTCCATTGCATAAGCATCTATTGTCATGCTGTCCGGAACATTTTGGGCACTGTCTATATAAATCCAAAACGTCATGTATTGTGCCGTACCGCCCGGGGTATAAGTAGCATTTCCGCCATCTCCTAATTCCATACGGCCGTGCCAACCTGCGCTATCCCAATGGATTGCCATAGCCATAACGCCGTTACTGGAGTTGGACGGGTCATGGGTCCAGTACAATGAATCCAGTCCGGGTCCGCTGTCGCTCGATTTCTCAAAGCCGGTTATACCCTTTACCGGGTTATTGAAGTTTGATATAACTTGAGCATTTCCTAAGAAGCTCATTGCAAGAAAAGCAATAAAAAGAAGTAACCAATTTTTCATTTTTTTATCCTTCCTTTTTGTTTTTTTTTGTAACGCTCATCTATCCAAGAAAAATTCGAATTTATGGAAACAAAATTGCAGAATCGGGAAAATCAGCAAATAAAATTTATCGAGGCACCGATGAATTTGAATTATATAAGTGTAAAATTAACACCTTTGATAATAAAAAAACTTATTTCGCTCGCCGCCGGTTTTTTAGAAATTTCAGTTTAAAATATCCTCGAATATTTTATTTAATAATAAGTTTATATTTACTCCCTTTGACTGATCCTCTAAACAGCGATAAATATATTTTTAATTTCTTAAGTTGCATTGTCCTCTGATTTATTGAGGCTTTGCTCTAGGCAGTACTCAAATGTATCAATCATGACCATTTGGCGTAAACGATCCCTTATTGTTCTTCCCGAGCTTTTCGTAAGATTCTTTTTCGTAATCCCTTTAACTTGTTTACGTCCTTCTTGTATAATTACGTAGGTTAGGAGGCTGTAATATATAAATAATAGTTTAACCGATGATTGAATTTCCGGTAAGTTAATATTTTGATATGATTTTAAAACTAAATACAGTTTGCTCACCTTAAAAGATACTTCGATCAACCAACTATTTTGTTTCATATGGTCAACCTGAAAAATGTTAGGTTTTTGATCCCGCACGGTTCAATAGCGTCAGTATATGCTGTTTGCGTTTTGAATACCTTTATTCCCTTTAACAGACTATTTCGGATGTTATTTCGGTAATTTTGCAGATCCAGTTAATATATGCACCAGCCCCAATGTTTGGACCCTTGATGAATTTATTTATCCCTCTATAATTTCCTTCATCCTCAAACGTCAAAAAAATACTAAACTTTTTTATCTGAAACAAAATAATAAATATTATTTCTCCGTATCAATCACTAATATAAATATTAATAAATATAACACAAATAGTGCCAAAAATAATTAATTCACTATGCTATTTTTTAATTGCTAATCGTAATTTTAAAAAAACATTTTGTTTTAATTTTTATTTTTTTGATAAAAATTATCAATAAGATAATTTTACTTTACTATAAAATGGGAAATTGGTTTCGGAATAAAAGCATAAAATTAAAGAAGTTATCGGTATGGGCAATAATACTTTAATATTTTTGATTTTTTTATATGCATTCCGTACCGATGTCGAAAGGACTTATATACGGTAAAGAATTTCCCAACATTCAGTTCGAAGTCGGAAAAATTATTCTTTGTACGAAACAAATGCGCATAATATTATGATAATAAAAAAATAATATTCTCTTAACATCTGCATCAAATATTTTATTTATTCTAACATACGTCATTAATTTCTTCCGGGAAAATTTAAAAGAGGGAAAAAAGGGTTGAACAATTGATCCGGAAGATGTCCTGCTTATGATATACACTATATTTACTAAAAGTAAAGCTCACAAATTTAACTTTATTAAATGGAGGAGAAAATGAAAGATAAAATTCTTGTATTTGTTTTTTTATTTTGCGCCGCATCCTCGTCCCTTTTTGCGCAGACGCAATTGAACGGCGCCGGAGCAACATTCCCGGCGGTAATTTATTCTAAGTGGTTCGACGTATATCATCAGAAAACCGGTGTAAAGATAAATTACCAGGCCATCGGCAGCGGCGCAGGTATAAGACAAATAATAGAAGGCACAGTTGATTTCGGAGCCAGCGACGGTCCCATGTCGGACGAGCAGCTGAAGGAAGCAAAAGACAAAAGAGGCAGCGAGATACTGCATATTCCGACGGTATTGGGAGGAGTTGTTGTTTGCTACAATTTACCTTCGGTAAATAAGGTTATAAAATTGGACGGTCCGACGCTTGGGGATATATTCCTTGGCAAAATAAAAAAATGGAACGATAAAAGAATCGCATCGTTAAATCCCGGTTTAAATCTTCCCGATATTTATATACTTGTTGCACACCGATCCGACGGAAGCGGAACAACTTTTATTTTTACAAATTATTTGTCCAAGGTAAATAAAGAATGGGAAGAAAAAGTTAAATACAGCACCTCGGTTAACTGGCCCGTCGGCCTGGGCGGGAAAGGGAATGACGGAGTTGCCGGCCTGGTAAAACAAACAAAAGGTTCTATAGGATATGTAGAGCTTGCTTATGCAGTTCACAGCAGCATCCCTTATGCTATATTGAAAAATAAATCGGGGAAATTTGTCGAAGCTAATTTTAAAACTGTTTCCGCAGCCGCTGCCGGAACGGCCGCAAACATGCCTTCCGATTTAAGAGCAATAATTACGGATGCGGAAGGGGAAGATTCATATCCGATTTCCGGATTCACATGGCTTTTGATTTTTAAAGATATGAAAGATAAAGAAAAGGCCTCTGCAATGGTGAAGTTTTTAAATTGGGCGATGGATAAAGGCGAATCGTATGCCGAAGAATTATATTATTCGCCGCTTCCGAAATCGGTCGTGAAAATAAATCATGAAAAAATAAAAACGATTACGGGCGGCGGAGCAAAAATTAGTTTGGATTAAAGCTGCTTTTTTTCAAGCAGACGGGAAATTAAATTCATATGGTTACCGGCTTGAGCTGTTTTATTTTTATGAAAGATATTTTGCTTATTTCCAATAATGTTAAATGAAAATACTTACATTAAAAAAAATATCTAAGTTGTTGGGATAAAATAAAATAGCTCAAGCATTTCTAGCTTCCTTAATAATTTATTAACACAACCGTAACACTTCGTTAACACGCCGATTAACTAATATCCATATAATTGGGCATATTTTTTTTTGCAACTAAACAACACAACGTTTTCTATTTTTTAATTAATTATTTAACAACTAACTATAATAGGGTTGATATGAAACACCTCGGTACATTTATTTGTTCAATTCTTCTATTGGCATCCGTTGCAAATGCACAAAGCAAAATGCCTACTTTCAGCGGACTGATGTTCGGAGATTATTATTATATGCTGGGTAACCATGATGCTGCTAATAAATATATGCAGGCGTTCGATTACAGGCGAATTTATTTGACCGCCGATTACGATATTGCCCAGGATTTCACGGCGAGGTTCCGCCTGGAATCAGATCCCGGCGCATCTTACCTTACAAACAACAAACTTACAACAATGGTTAAGGACGCTTTCCTAAAATGGAGCAACGTTACGGACGGCGGCAATATTATAATCGGTTTGCAGGGAACTCCGGAAATTAATATGGCCGAAGGTATTTTCGGATACCGCCCCTTAGAGAAAACTATTCAGGATATTCACGGTATATCCTCTTCCAGGGATCTCGGAGTATCGTTCAATCAAAAATTCTCTTCAAGCTTTGCCGCCGGTCTACTGCTTGGAAATAACAGCGGCAACAGTGTTCCTTCGGTCAACGGCAAATATAAGGCGGCTTATCTTTATTTACAGTTTAATCCCGTAAAAGAATTCGTAATTTTGCTGAACGGTCAGTATAACGGTATCGGAAGAGATGCCTATAATAGAACCGGCGATATCATTGTCAATTACGACAACGGCTCATTCAGCCTGGGTGCCCAGTATTTCCTGAACGGCATAAGCGCGCCGGGAGTACCGACCTTAAAGAGAAACGGTCTGAGTTTAAACGGCTGGGTGGCTTTAGCAGACAACATTCGTCTCGTTGCAAGATACGATAATTATACGCCGGATGCGGATCATAAAAATACTACAATCAGCAACAGCACTCAAAGTTTTATACTCGGTGCTCTCGATTTTGCCGTCAGAAAGAACGTACATATTATGCCGAACGTAGAATATACCTCGTACGGACTTTCGGGATCCAAAGCCGATGTATTGCTGAGAGCTACTTTTTACTTTAGCTTTTAATGAAAAATGTTAGGCTATGACCGGATTAAATCAGTATTTATTAAAAAATTCTTATATTTGGGAGTAAAATTATGAAGTTCAAAATTCTTTCATTATTTATATTAATTTTTGGAGTTTTCGCCGTAAGTTCCAATGCTCAGGTAAAACTGACCGGAGCGGGCTCTACTTTTGATTATCCTATTTTTT
>JBJKOY010000482.1:0-2705 GCA_046706945.1 Ignavibacteriaceae bacterium
AATAAAATCGATTATTTAAGCATCTGCGCGCCCAACCATCTGCACGATGCGCATATAAGGCTTGCCTTGAGGATAGGAGCGGATGCAAACTGCGAAAAGCCGCTCGTGCTGAATCCCTGGAACCTTGATGCGCTGCAGGAACTGGAAGAGGAGACCGGCAAAAAAGTTAATACGATCCTGCAGTTAAGAGTTCATCCGTCCCTGCTTAAACTCAGGGAAAAAATACTGAAGGAAAAAAACAACTCGAAGTACCAAGTCAATCTTACATATATTACTTCAAGAGGACCGTGGTACAAATATTCGTGGAAAGGCGTGCCCGAAAAATCCGGCGGCGTGGCCACTAATATAGGCATTCATTTCTTCGATTTGCTGATATGGATTTTCGGCAAGGTGCAGACGTATAAGCTGCTCTTATCCGAGACCGACAAGATGGGAGGACTCCTGGAATTGGAGAATGCCGACGTGAAATGGTTTCTCTCCATTGACAGGGACGACCTTCCGCGCGAATCGGCGGAAAAAGGAAGGACCACACACCGTTCGATTACTGTGGGGGGAGAAGAAATGGAATTTACCGAGGGATTTACCGATCTTCATACGGAAGTTTACAGGGAAACCTTAAGAGGAAACGGGTTCGGAATAAATGAAGCGCGACCTTCGGTAGAATTGGTTTATGCTTTAAGGAACGCAAAAACATCTAACGACGCGGGGAAAATTTTCCCTTACTTGAAGAAATGATCGGCACATGCCGGCACTGAAGTTATTTTCATTCTTTACTTATCGGTAAACTCCGAAGTTATATTCGAAAATTGAAATTGATATAATATGGGAAAACTAAAAATCGGAATTTTCACGCAGCGGTATAATTTCCCTAATAATACTTTTATTCTGCGCCAGATAGAGGGCGTGAGGAATGATTTCGATCCGATCGTATTAACTTCCAATAAACCGGTAATACAGGGAGCGCCTCCTGAATACGGTATTTTTAATAAAGAAAAAGATGTAAGAGGAATATTATACAGGGTTTTTAAAAAAGCCGGCGGGCGTTTTGCGATTCTCTCAAGGGCTCAGGAAGATTTTTTCGAAAACATAATCCGGAAAAACGATATAAGGTTAATGCACGCGCATTACGGTCCTTCGGGCCTGGAGATAGTGCCGCTCGCAAAAAGGATGAAGATTCCTCTTCTTGTTTCGTTTCACGGGTACGATGTTTCCGTAATGCTTAAGAATAAAAAATATGTAAGGCAGCTCGCCGAAATTTTTGACTACGGGCAATTTATAGCGGTTTCGGAATATATGGCCGGCAAATTAATTAAAGCCGGAGCCGAACGGTCGAAAATATCGGTGATATATTACGGAGTCCCGGTGGAAAATACTTTTGTCCTGCGAAAAGCGGTTCGCGATAAGATAAAAAACAACGTAGAAATTAAATTTCTTCAGGTCTCGGGATTTGCCGAAAAGAAAGGACATTCTTACACGCTCAGGGCCTTTGCGGAATTCCTTAAATATTATCAGAACTGTAAACTAATACTGGGCGGCCACGGATCTTTCTTCGACTCGGTTAAAAAATTAACCGAAGAACTGAAAATAAAAAATAACGTAGTTTTCCTGGGGGCGGTAAAACCGGAAAACGTATATGAAGTAATGAAAGATGCGGATGTATTTCTGCACCACAGCGTAACGGCAAGAAGCGGAGACGAAGAGGGGATCCCGAACGTTATCATGGAAGCGATGTCTTCGGGTCTGCCGGTAATAAGCACTTATCATTCGGGCATACCCGAGCTAATCGAAGACGGAGTAAACGGGTACCTTGTCGAGGAGAAAAACATACCCATGTATGTGGAAAAAATGAAGGAAGCAACGGAGTCCGGCGGGGATTTATGCATGAATGCCAGGGCTAAGATAGTGGATGCGTTTAATCTGGAAAAGCAGAATAAGAAAATAGTCGAACTTTATAAAAAAATATTGCCGGCCTGAACTAACCGGACAAAATTATTCGTACCTTTAAATATTCAAAGTAAACAGCCTTTTAAAATTTCCGGCGTTAATATAAGAACACCATGGGCAGAATTATAAGGGAAAGTTTTAAGACTCTGGTAATCACTTATGTGGGTTTGGCCGTAGGGTACGTTAACGCGCTCTGGCTTTATCCGTTAATCTTAACCGAATCGGAAATAGGCCTGTTAAGGCTGCTGGTAAATGTTTCTTTTCTGTTTGCCGTATTCGCATCGCTCGGTTCCATAAATATCCCGGCCAAATATTTCCCTTATTTCAAAGACAAGGCAAGACAGCACAACGGCTTTTTATTTTTTCTTATCATTTTCTGCTTAATAGGTTTTGCTCTGTTTTCCGTTGTATATGTCGAGTTTAAAGACGTCGTATTTAATATTTATTCCAAGAACGCCCGCCTGCTGGTGGATTTTTTCTATTATTTCCTGCCGTTCACCTTGATTATCCTTTTCCTTAATTTATTCAGATACTATCTGGTTATCCAGGAGAAGCCTTTTTTCCCGAACCTTGTCACCGAGGTTATGGTAAGGGCTTTTATATCGGCGGGATTAATTATTTATTTTTTAAAAGCATTCCGCTTTAACGGCTTCATCGATTTTGTACTTGTAACGTATGCATTGAGCCTTGTCGTGCTCCTCCTGTACACCAAATCGCAGGGCGTTCTATTTCTTAAACCTAATTTTTCCGTCTTCAGAAGC
>JBJKOY010000483.1:0-14253 GCA_046706945.1 Ignavibacteriaceae bacterium
TACTCGTTTCGTTAGACAAGGGATGTCTTCTTAATAATTTTCCATTCTCCTAAATTTTTTTCGCATTATTAAGTTCTTATACATCGGAAATTAAATTACTGACCGTGTTTCCGATTTGAAATAATATCTTCGTTTTGCGGGAATATTCTATTCTATTTACAGTGTTCTGAAAATCGAATTTTATGCATCTGCGAATGTATAAAAATATTTTCGGGTTGTGCTAAACAATTTTTTTTAATCAATAAACGGGGTTCATTATGAAAAAACTTTATCTAATTACCTTAGTCTTTTTTACACTGGTTATCATTTCATCGTCTCAAATCCTTGCGCAAGGTGTAGCAATCGGTCCCAGGCTAACCGGTAATTTAAATATTTACAATGCAAAAGGACTTACGGGAACATGGAACGGCGTAGGTGTGGGCATAGGCGGTGTTGTCGACCTGTCATTCAGCAGTCATCTCGGAATGCTTGTACACTTAACGGCGTTCGATATGAAAAATTTCTCCAATTCAATAACTCAAAACAATGTTACTCAGGAGACGGATTTATCTCTTTCCTATTTTACCATTGATCCAATGTTTAAAGCCGAATTCAGCGGCTTCTACATGGTCGGCGGTCCGTCGTTCGGTATCAAAATTAATTCAAGCGGCGAAAGGACGCAAGCCCAAACGGGTCAAACCCCTAATGTTACCACTCTTAATTTGGAAACAAAATCCTTAAGATTTGATTTCGCATTCGGAACCGGATATAATTTCAAATTATCGCCGGATATGCTTTTAGGTTCGGATTTTTTGGTATACGTACCTATTACGGATACATATAATTTTCCGGGCCAGAGCAACAGCATTTTATCTCTGAAGCTGGGCGCTTCTCTTAAATTTAGAATTAATTAAAGGTGATTATATGAAAAAAACCGTACTGGCTTTTCTTACTATAGCAGTATTCATGTTTTTTAACAGCTGCAGCGATAACTCCGGGGGAGGAACAAGTACCGATCCGTTCGGCGGAGGAATAGGCGGCGGCGGAACAGGCGGAACGGGTAATGTTGTCTTCACAATCGGACATACGCAGGGACAAAACGGAGGCATTTTATTTACCGCTAAACCGAGCGTTGACGTTACAGTTACGGAATTTACAATGAACCTTCCGGAACAAAATTTATCAGATAAGTACCAGGGAGACGGCACAACCGTATTCAAGGCAGGGACCGTATATAGCCTCGAAGAATATACGGGTGTTGCCACGGGTCAAAAATGGACATTTAATTTTAAAGGGAAAATCGGGAGCTCGACCGGAACGGCATATGATGTAAATTCCAATTATACAATACCCTGAAAAAAGACCTGAGAAAGGGAAACCGGTTCTTCAATATAAAATTTTTTCTTCCGGAAATTACGAAAAATATTTCTGCAGATTAAAGCCAGCCTTTTTACCCGGGTAATCCCTTTAGGGGCTTACCCGGTTTTATTTTTAATTTATCTCCCGCCCGCCGCTTTAAATGAAGTTGTTTATTCCATGGAGAGATTTTTATCCGCTATAATGAAAATTTATTCGTTAAAATCATGCCGGCTTTGATTTAAATCAATTATTCAACTCGATGGTATTTATTTCGCGAATCTAATCTTAAAAAATTTATTATATTTAGCGCGATAATGTTATACTACGAAAAAGCGGAAACTTTTCGAAAGAATGCGGGCAATCTTAAAGCGGAACCCACTATGGTCCGAAAAAATTCTCGATATTTTAGAACTATTTATCTAACAATAGAGCCAATCTCATTTAAAAAATCGCATTAATATAATATATGTTAAAAATTAAAATGACTTAATAATGGCTGTTAAATTTTAGCTTCATAATAATAAACATCTAACTAAACTTAAATAATCTAAACCAACGGGGTCCGTTATGAAAAAAACTACTTTTGTTTTGAGCTTAACCGCTTTATTGTTCGTTTTCACTTTCAGCAATGTATTTGCTCAGTTCTATCTCGGTCCGTATATAGGTTTTAAGGCAAGCGGTTTGAAAGGGGTTATAAAGGTCACCGAAAACGGTCAAGTGTCAACAGGAAATGTTGCGGACGGGGGATCCACCGGTTTAAGCGCGGGCGTAACCGTAGGTTACCAGGTCCTGCCCCCGGATGTCCTGAACGGGTTGTACAAACTTGATCTGGATATAGATGCTTCGTATTCTTCGTTTTCATACCTGGAAAACGGCTGGAACAGCTCCCAAGGCGCCGGCAGCTTTGCCGCAAACGGTTTCAGCGGAGGGACTACTACCGTATTCTCAATCGACATTATGCCCATCCACCGGCTGAATTTCCGCTCGTTTCAATTGCTCTCTCCTTTCCTCGGATTGGGACTCGGATTAAATATCATGAGTACCAGCGATATAACCGTAGGTCCTCCGAGCCAGAACGGAACCATTACCGGCGTAGGCGATTTCAAGCTGGGACTTCTTGTCTTTTACGGAACTGTTATAAGAGCTTCTAATTTGATCCAGCCCTTTATAATGTTTAAACACTATATACCCTTCGGAAGCGAAACACAATTTACGAATTCTTATCAGTCCGCCCAGGGAGGAGGAAGCGAGAGTCTGCAGGTTTCCATTCAGGACGTTCCCGGATACTTTAATCTTGTGGCAGGCGTAAGATTTGTCCTGGATTAATTTCGGAAGAGTTTAATATAAACTATTTATTAATTTGCCGATTTTAAAAATGAAAATTGTGCCGGAAGATTAAATATAGTCCGGCACAATTTTTTTAGTAAAGTGGAGATCTATTCTGATACTCAAATAATAATCACAAATATTATTTACTACGGAACCTTTTCCCGCCGATTTTACGCATGAACACTTGTAACGGATAAAATTCAAATGTAACTCCGACATCCCTTTTGAACTCGACAAAAAGAAATTACCGGAACTGTCTTTAATAATAAACAATTTAAATAAACCTAGGGAGTTGAACATGAAAAAAATAGTATTTCCATTTGCAGTTCTATTATTGCTTCTTGCTTACAACGGATGCGGCAAATCCGCACCTTCGCCTACCGGACCGAGCGGCGGCGGATTAGGCGGCATTCTGAACGGCAATAACGGGAACGGCGGAAATAACTCTTCGGTAAAATTCACCATCGGAGTAACTCAAGGCAGCCAGGGCGGAATCTTGTTTACGGCAATGCCGAGCACAAACGTAACCGTAAATGAATTTACCATTAATCTGCCGTCGCAAAATCTTTCCGACACTTATCCCGGAGACGGAACAACTGTTTATCAGGGCGGAACGGTCTATTCTCTCGAAGAATACACCGGCGTGGCTTCGGGACAACAATGGTCGTTCAACTTTAAGGGTAACGTAGGAAGCTCACAGGGACAGGCTTACGATGTGACGGTGAACTATACAATACCGTAGAATTTCTCTTTTTTTTCCGTAATTTTTCTAATTTCAACTGTGAATCCAAATCAATAGGTTAGTACCGAGATTGTAATTGTTTAATTAATTAGCAATATTTTGTTTAAATATTTCTTTTATTTCCATTAAAAAACTATATATGAAAACAAAATATATGCTTAAACGGGCAGTATTATTTCCTTTAATATTCGCCTTGATCCTTTTAACGGGTTCAACAGAGAATAATTCGGCCAAAGTGCTAAAGAGAGGGAATGTATATTATCTTTCGAATACCCTGATTATAAAGACAAAAACTTCGCAGACGGCTGCTATGCAAAAAGCAGGCAGCCTGCTTCCCGAATTGAACAAAGTATTTGCGCAATATAAGTTTACTTCGGTAAGACAAATCTTTTCGGACCGGCAGCCAGCCGACAAGTTCGGGTTAAACCGGATTATGGAGGTTAATTATTCGACTGATGAAGATCCTTTTATTGTTGCCGCAAAATTGAAAAATCTGGATAATATAGAATGGGCGGAGCCGAGATTTTTAAGACATGCTTACGAAATTAAATATACGCCGAACGACCAGCTGCTGTCCTCGCAATATTATTTGGCTATAGATCATATATTCGACGCCTGGAACGTAACAAAAGGCGACACTTCCGTAGTAATCGGGATTGTGGATACGGGAGTCGACTGGCCCCATCCTGATCTTTACGCAAATATCTGGCATAACTGGAAGGATATTAATTCGAATTGGGCATCGGATACCGACGGAATTAAATACGATTCAATCGGCTGGGATTTCGGAGGACTGGGAAACGCGGACGGATCGCCTACGCCGGATTCCAATCCCATCGAAGACGTTCCCGAACACGGAACTCTCATTGCGGGCGTTGCGTCGGCAGTTACGGACAACGGCATAGGTATTGCCGGTATCGGGTTTAAGTCCAAAATTATGGCCGTAAAAGTCGCTCAAAAAAATATAACGGACCAAACTCCCGGTCCGACTTACGGAGAACAGCTGATTGCTTACGGATTCGAGGGAATAAAATATGCGGCGGACAACGGGGCTAAAGTCATAAACTGCAGCTGGGGCGGCAGCGGTTATTCGCAGGCTGAACAGGACGTTATAAATTATGCGGTCTCCAAAGGCTCCCTGGTGGTTGTTGCCGCCGGCAACGATAATACCGATGCCTACGAATATCCCGCGGCTTATGCAAACGTGCTTTCCGTCGGGGCTACCGACAACCAGGACGTAAGAGCAAGCTATTCCGATTACGGAAATTATGTCGACTTATGCGCCCCCGGGAACGGCATCTATTCTACCTGGCAGCCTAATTCCTACTTATCGGCCAGCGGGACTTCATTGTCCACTCCCCAGGTATCTGGTTTAGCCGCTTTAGTGTTTGCGCAATTCCCTAACTATACTCCGCTTCAGGTGGCGCAGCAGATAAGAGTCAATTGCGATAATATAGATTCGGGTAACCCCGGCTACAAATACCAGCTCGGCAGCGGAAGGATTAATGCTTATAAAGCTTTGACCAATACAAATTCCGAAGCGGTAAGAGCAGTAAACATATCGGCAACGGATTCGATCCAGGGGGGAAACGGGAACGGCGCTTTTGAACCCGGTGAAACAATCGGCATCAGGGTCAATTTTACAAATTTTCTAAAACCGACTCAAAACCTGAATGTATCTCTGGTTAGTATGAATCCGTATTCAACCGTAACCGGCGGTAATTTCGATGCGGGTTCCCAAGCAACTCTCGCCTCTTTCAGCAACAATTCCTCCATATATAAAATTACTTTATCGCAGAATCTGCCGAACGATATAACTCTAACATTTAAATTAAATTTCTCCGACGGAAGTTACAGCGATTTTCAAATGTTTAATATTAACGCAAACCCTTCATACCTTTTACAGGCAAACGGCACTGTTGCTGCGACCATTACCAGTAAAGGCAATATCGGCTTTAACGATTATCCCGTCAACAGCCAGGGCAGCGGTTTTGAATACATGTCGGGCAATAATTTATTATTCGAAGGCGCGCTTATCTTGGGGACTTCCGCGGATACGATCGAGGACGAAGCAAGAGGCGCCGATCAAAACTACAAAGATACGGCGTTCAGCATAGTTACTCCGTTTTCAATCGTTAAAAACAACTCGGATATGCAGGAAGGGCTTACTGTTTTTAACGACGATAATATCGGTACCGGGAAATTAGGCATAGTAACAAAACTGCAGACATACACTTATACTCAGTCGCCCGACAATAATTTTATAATTCTCAAGTATAATTTTACAAACTCATCCGCCGCAGCCGTTTCAAATTTCTACGCGGGAATTTTTATGGATTGGGATTTGATCGACGGTCAGAACGACAACGCGGCATACGATGCCCAAAATAATTACGGTTACGTTTACCATAACGGTTTTAATACAATGGTTGCAAGCGCATTGATTTCATCCGATAAGTACGGCTATTGGGCTATTACAAACGACGGTTCGAGCGGAGCATTTTCAATATACGACGGATTTAGTTACGCCGAAAAATGGCAGGCCATATCCAGCGGTATAGGAAGCACTACCGCCGGCCCCGGTGATGTCTCTGAGGTAACTTCTTCCGGTCCTTACAGTATTCAGCCCGGGCAGACGGTAACGGTTGCGTTCGTTATTGCGGCCGGCAGCAGTACAAATCAATTGACAAACGCCGTTTCCGAAGCTAGGAACAAATACCAGGAAATATTAACCGCTGCATCGGACGAAACCCCGGTGCCGGTAACTTTTCAATTATCTCAAAATTACCCGAATCCTTTTAATCCTACGACTAAAATAAAATATGCTATTCCGACCCTGCCTGCCGGTCAGGCAGGCTCACCCTTTAATCCCTCTCCTTACCAAGGAGAGGGAAATAGGGAGAGGTTAGTTACTTTAAAAGTATACGACATACTTGGAAGAGAAGTAGCTACTCTTGTTAACGAAGAAAAACCGGCCGGTACTTATGAAGTAACATGGAATGCTTCTAACCAGCCGAGCGGTGTGTACTTCTATCAATTAAAAGCAGGAAATTTTACAGCAACGAAAAAGCTTATATTATTAAAATAAACACACGGGTTAAATTGGCAAGACAGATCAGGCGTAAATCGAAAAACATCGGATTAGCACCGGGTTCCCTGGTTTATATCGGGGAAAAAGGCACTGAAAAAACAACTATAAACGTGATTGATTACAGCGACACTGTTTTTGAAGAAAAAGATCTGCCGGGAATTGAGGAATGCTCACCTTATAAAGAATCGGATACAAAATCGTGGATTAATATAACCGGACTTAACAATATACAGATGTTCGAAAAACTCGGTGAAATTTTCGAAATTCATCCTCTGGTGCTGGAAGACATATTGAATACCGAACAAAGACCTAAACTGGAAGACTTCGAAAGTTACTTATTCATGGTTTTTAAAATATTCGAATTCAGCGAAGATTTGAACGAAATACAAAGCGAACAGGTAAGCGTTATATTTAATTCAAAATACCTGATAACATTCCAGGAAAAATCCTGCCCGATATTTAAACCCGTAATAGAAAGATTAAGATCGGGAAGAGGTAAAATAAGGCGGTCAGGCACGGATTACCTGGCGTATGCGCTGATTGATGCGGTTGTGGACAGTTATTTTAATTTATTGGAAGCGATCGGGGAAAAAATTGAGAACGTTGAAGACGACTTGATTACGGATCCCCGGCCTGAGAATCTGCATACTATTCATCAACTGCGCAGGGAAATGATCCTGCTGAGAAAGTCCGTCTGGCCGTTAAGGGAAGTTATCAATTTAATGGAGAGGAACGAATCCGTCTACATTAAAAAATCAACCGGCATATTTTTAAGAGATGTTTACGATCATACCATCCAGATAATTGAAACAATAGAATCATACAGGGACATGGTGTCGGGCATGCTCGATACTTATCTTTCGAGTGTCAGCAACAGGATGAATGAAGTGATGAAGGTACTGACCATAATCGCGACGATCTTTATTCCCCTGACTTTTATCGCGGGCGTATACGGTATGAATTTTCACCGCATGCCGGAACTGATGTGGAGATGGACGTATCCGCTGGGTTTCTGGATATTAATATCGGCCGTCGCCGCAGTAATGATTTATTACTTTAAAAAGAAACGCTGGTTTTAAAACAATTAATTAATATTGCTTAACGGCTATTGATTATAAGATAATTATGACAATGTTAATGTAATTTTTCTTAGTGATGCTTAGTGTCTTTTGTGCCTTAGTGGTAAATAATTTCTTAGATTGTCAGCAAAAAATCAGAACACCGAGTCTCCCGAAGTAATGTCTTTGTCAAAAGGTTCTCGTGCAGCGATCCCTTCGGTATAGGACATAAAGACTCTTAAAAAATTTTCAGACACCCTGTGGAAATTAGTTATTAAAAATTATAAATCGGAAAATTCTATGAGCGCTAAAACCGGAGTTCTTTTAATAAATCTCGGCACACCCGACAGCCCGACGGTCCGCGACGTCCGAAGATATTTATCCGAATTCCTGAATGATCCCCGGGTTATAGATATCCCGTGGCTGCTGAGAAAAATTCTGGTCAATCTTATTATTGTACCTTTCAGGGCGCCCAAATCCGCCAAGACTTATATGCAATTATGGACTAAAGAAGGATCGCCGCTGTTAATATACGGCCTCAAGTTAAAAGATAAATTGCAGGAAGTCCTCGGAAAGGATTTTGCCGTTGAGCTTGCCATGCGGTACCAGAACCCGAGTCTTGACGACGTGCTGGAGAGAATGAGAAAGCAAAATTACAAAAGAATAATAATCGTCCCTTTGTTCCCGCAGTATGCTTCGGCCAGCACCGGCTCGGCAATTGACAAAGCGATGAAGATTATCAGCGGCTGGTGGGTAATTCCCGAGCTGAGAATTATCAGCCAGTTTTTCGATAACGAAGGTTTTCTGGAAACCGTAGCGGAAAGGGCTAAACAATATAATACCGACGAATACGATCATATCCTCTTCAGCTACCACGGATTACCGGTCAGGCAGGTTGACAAGGCGCATAACGACGGGAAGCCGTGCGGCGATCACCGCTGCCGGGAAGAATGGAATGAGGATAACTATTACTGCTACAAAGCCGCATGCTATGCGACCACAAGGCTGCTGGTTTCCAGGTTAAAAATACCAGGCGGGAAATATACGGTATGCTTCCAGTCGCGGCTAGATAAAAATTGGCTAGAGCCCTTTGCCGATAAGACAATCATCCGGAAAGTCGAAGAAGGCGCAAAAAAGATCCTCGTATTCAGTCCTGCCTTCGTTGCGGACTGTCTTGAAACAAGAGTGGAGATCGGGATCGAATACCAGAAACTTTTTGAAGAGCACGGCGGTGAGAAAATTCAGCTCGTGGAAAGTTTAAACGATCACCCGTTATGGGTTGAAACGCTGAAAAAAATGATTTTGAAAGAATCAATGTAGAATATTCCGTTACTAAAGGAGCAATAAATGCGTTTGCCGGCTGCAGCCGCAATAATAATAATTTTATGTATTTCGGGGATCATCTTCCCGCAGGATTATTACCCTTCGTCCGAATTTTTTGCCGATGCAAATTATGCCGAGGCCCCGCTGCAGAAAGGGCTGCCTGAAACGGAACCGGGTAAAGAATACCCGCTGAAGTTAAGGGATCCGTACTTTGCGTGGATAAATCCTGTGTACGGATTTCTGCAGATCTTTTTTATTAAAGGATTCGACGCCGGCAACCGGGAAAAGTATTTTATACTGACGGTTTCCCCGTCGGAGGGCAGTACTTTAAATCCGGTGGAGATTCTAACGCATTCGGGGAATGAACTTTACGGTTATTCTTATATCGGCGTGACCCTGCAGAGCGCATTCAGTTTCCCGTTAAAATTAAGTTTTTCCGGGAGCGGCAGTGAAATAAAATACTCGTGGCCTCCCGATGTAAGTCAGGGAAATAACATTCAGCCTGTTCCCGTAATTAAAATCGGAGACAAGCTTAATCCTTCTTCGCTTCCCTTAAAGGATAACAATATTAAGCCGGAAGATTTAAAAAACAAGAGAGTGATTTTGATTTGGAGACCGGATTCGTCCAGAGCCGGCAACAAATCCGTTTCGGATTTTAACTCCTTATACAAGAAATACGAAGGAAATCCTAACACCGTTTTCATCTCCGTAGGCAACGATAAAAATATGCGGGATAAGAAGGGAAATTATTACCAGATAAAACCCGACAGTAAAACCGCTTCTTACCTCGGCGAGTATTCTCCGCTAACCCTGATTGCCGACAGTACCGGGAAGATTATTTACAGCCGCCTCGGTTACAATAAATCTTATTCGGATATTATTAATAAAATATTAAGCAATTATAAAACTCATTAACTGCAGCCTTTGTAATTCCGTTATTTAAATTATTGATATAGACAACAGTTCGGCCGTACGGTCTTATATGATTGTTTTTTTTAATATTTTTACGGTAAAAGATAAATCGATGTTGTATAAATTTTAGTTATAAATTACAACATCATTGAAAAAGTCGGTAATATTGCCGTAATTGGTTTGATCTAAATTATTTTTGTCTTAGAAAAAGCGAAAAAACAAATGCCGGAGAAAAAACAATTTAAAATAAGGACGAGCCTCAGGATAAAATTGCTTATCGGATTGGCAACTGTTTTTCTTATTGCCTATATGTTTCCGAAGGGAGAATCGATCGAATCCAACGTATCGGTCGGTTCCATTTGGATCCACGACGATTTGATAGCGCCTTTCAGCTTCCCTATTATTAAGGATCCCGAAGTTTATAAAGCCGAACTTAAAGCGGCGGCACACAGTATTTTCCCTGTTTTCGTAAGACAGAAGGACGAACCGGATAACGCCATCGATTCTCTGAAAACGTACGACGTCTTTTTGATGAGGATAATCGACAGCGTTATAGCAAATAATCTTAAAGATTTTAACCCGACATTCCTGAGTTCCGCTTCCTTCAATACTTTCACCGGTCTGCGCAAGCAGGAAATGAACATGCTTCTGAACAAGCGCCTTAACTTCAGGCAAATTTTTAATACGGCCCGCGATGCTTTAAGCAGTATCTACAGGTATAAAATAATTAATTTGGATTCCGTAGAACTTAACAGGGACAGTATTGCGATAAGAACCGGCAATGTGGACAAAATCGAAAAGCTGAACTCGGTTTATGAATTGAACGAAGCTAAAAGTCTGCTGGCCAGAATTATAGAAACAACGAATTATCCGGGAGACCTCAAAAATGCGCTTACCGAATACGTATCCCATTTCGTATTTCCCAACGTGATTTACAGTAAAAATTTAACCGACGAAGAAATAAAACAAGCGGAGAGCAACGTTTCCAAATACAGCGGAATTGTGAACGAGAACGAACGGATAATAGCAAAACACGACAGGATTACGAAAGAGGACAAGCTTAAGATCGAGTCGTTCAAAGCCGCCAAAGGCGAGCAGATAGGCACCGAAGGATACCTTCTGCAATTCCTCGGCAAGATTCTTCATGTAGGGTTCCTCCTCACGCTGCTTACCATCTACCTTTTCCTTTTCCGGAAGAAGATATTTAACGACAACCAGCGTATCATCCTTATTGCGAGCAATATTGTCTTTATTTCTTTCATCACGTACCTGATCAACCAGATTTCCGTAAACGTTCCTCTTCAATTCATGATTTTCGTTCCTGTCTCGGCTATGCTGATAACCATAATCTTTGATTCGCGGGTCGGTTTTTATTGTACGGTAATCATTGTTTTGATAACCGGAGCGCTGAGAGCGAACGATTATACGTTTGCGGCAATGAATTTATTTGCCTCGGCTTTATCCGTTTATACGGTGCGCGATATTAAAAACAGGTCGCAGATTTTCAGGTCTTTCTTATTTATTTTCATCGGGTACGTGGTGGCAATACTGGCATTCGGTTTGGAGAGGTTCGCATCGGCCGAAAGCATTTTTATAGAGACGGCTTTTGCCGGAACCAACGCATTAATAAGTCCGGTGCTTACATACGGCCTCCTGATATTCTTCGAAAGAATTTTTAACATAACTACCGATCTGACGCTTCTTGAACTGTCGAATTTCGACAGGCCTCTTCTGAAAGAACTTGCCAGGAGGGCGCCGGGCACATTCAACCATTCGATGACAATGGGCACTCTGGCGGAGGCCGCCGCCGAACGGATAAATGCAAATCCTCTGCTGGCGAGGGTGGGAGCTTATTATCACGATATCGGCAAAACCATTACCCCGCATAATTTCGTGGAAAACCAGCTCAACAATCAAAATGTTCACGAAAATTTAACTCCGGAAGAAAGCGTAAGCCTCATCATTAAGCATGTCAACGAAGGCATTGCCCTTGCGGAAGAAAACCATCTACCGCAGGAAATAGCGGATTTCATACCGATGCATCACGGGACGACGACTATATCGTACTTTTACGACAAAGCAAAAAAACTGTACGGCGAAGAGAAGGTAGACATTAACGATTATAAATACCCGGGCCCGAAACCGGATACAAAAGAGACGGCAATTATAATGCTGGCGGACGGGTGCGAGTCCGCGGTGCGCTCTATTTCTGAACCGGATCCGGTAAAAGTCGAAAACCTAATTGATAAAATAATTCAGGCCAGAGTGGAAGACGGACAGCTTGACGATTCTCCCATTACGTTCAGCGATTTGAACAAGATTAAAGAAGCGTTTATCGGGATTTTGGTAGGACAGCATCACCGCAGGATTAGGTATCCGAAACAGGACGAAATGGAACAAGGAAAAGACGATAAACAAGAAAGCACATGAACATTTTTCTTAAAGAATACCTGACAGTACTAAGACTGGAAAAAAATCTTTCCGAAAATACAGTAGCCTCATATAAAAACGATATATCGGCCTTCCTAAAATTTCTGGAAGCTTACAATATAAATGATCCTTCCGGTATAAATTATTCCCATCTGGCGGAGTTTTTCTCCGGTTTGAACAAAGCGGGTCTAAACAGCAGTTCCGCGGCTCGTTATTTCTCTTCGCTGAAAGGATTCTTTATTTATTTATATGTGAATAAATATATAACCGCAAATCCTATGGAAAGAATACCGGCCCCCAAGCTCAAAAAAAATTTACCCGGAGTGCTTACTTTTCCCGAAGTCGACGCAGTTCTTTCAAAACCCGATACGGGCAAAAAACTGGGGCTGCGGGATAAGGCAATACTAGAGACGCTTTACGCCTGCGGTCTGAGGGTATCGGAACTGATAAATATTAAAATATCCGATATCTTTTTTGATGAAGAGATCGTCAGGGTTTTGGGCAAAGGATCCAAAGAAAGATTAATACCCGTCGGCGGAAGCGCGCGAAGGTGGATCAAAGAGTACTTAAAACGAAGCAGGCCTCTTCTTGAAAAAAAGGCAAAGAGCGGGAACTTTTTGTTCCTCAACAATCTCGGGGGAAGACTGTCCAGGATGGGCGCGTGGAAAATAGTAGACCGCTATGTAAAGGAAGCCGGAATTACGAAAGAAGTTCATCCTCATACTTTCCGGCATTCGTTCGCTACGCATCTTATAGAAGGCGGGGCCGATTTAAGAGCGGTCCAGGAAATGCTGGGCCACGCGGACATATCGACAACCCAGATTTATACGCATATCGACAGGGAATATATAAAACAGGTCCACAAACAATTTCACCCGAGAGGATAAAAATTTTGTCTAATATCCACATAAGCGAAAAATTAATATCTTTTGTCTCCTTTTTGCCGCTGTTCTTCATATCGCTGGGAATACATGAGTTTGCCCATGCTTTAACCGCCTGGAGGCTGGGCGACGATACCGCAAAAAACCAGGGAAGACTTACTCTCAACCCATTCAAGCACGCCGATCTCGTCGGTACGTATATTATGCCGCTGGCCTCATTCGCTTCCGGTTTTGCTTTGATCGGATGGGCCAAACCCGTCCCGGTAAACAGGGCAAAATTTAAAGATCAATTTAAAGACGATGCGGTCGTGTCTTTTGCGGGACCTTTTTCCAATTTCCTTCTCGCCGTTATTTTTTTTGTAATTATGGTGCTCGTTTTGAATACCGGGGCGTCTTACGGGCAGTTTTGGGTAAATCTGCTTTGGTACGGTGTTTTCTTCAACATTTTCCTTTTTGTCTTCAATCTTTTGCCTATTCCGCCGCTTGACGGTTCTCATATTCTCTTTGATCTTTTCCCCAGCAAATTCACCGCAAAGCTGCTTAATTTGGGAATCTACGGAACGGTAATCTTGCTGGTATTTATATACAGTCCGTTATGGACGTACTTTATGAAATTGGTAAACTTAATATTAAGTTTGTTTATTAAAACGGCCGGTCTTTAATGTTTGTAAGAAAAATAATTGCAATTTCATGCGTTATATTGTTTTTGTCAGGATGTACCGGGAAAAAACCCGGCCGCGGCGCAGCGGAGGGCAATTACTCGAGAAAAATACCGGAAGTAAAAAATTTATTGATTGTCGGGGTGTTCGGATTCAGAGCCGGGCTGTACGAATATAATTTCGAGAACAAAAAGGTTTCCTTATTTTGGTCGAAGGACGACGAAAGCGTGGTAGACCTTTCGTATTCTCGCGGCATGAAAAAGGCTTTTGTTCTTACGGCTTCCGATTACGGGAAGAACGGGGCCCTGCCGTTTATCAAGGGCGCCAAGATTTATCTGTTCGATGCCGATTCAAATCAGATGGAACCGATAGAAAAAATCGGCGACGGAGTTCAGGTATTCATGATGTGGGGAACCGACAACACATTCAAAGTGATAATGAATTCCATCGATCTTACGGTTGCCACTTATATAAATCAGCATATTCAGAT
>JBJKOY010000484.1:0-5304 GCA_046706945.1 Ignavibacteriaceae bacterium
CTCTTTATGTTCCAAAAACTTATACTTCATTTCCTGTTTCAGATGCGCTCCTATTCGCGCGAGTTTCGGTACGCGTTCTATTACGTCCGCAACTAGATCGAAACGGTCGAGGTTGTTCATAACCACCATATCGAAAGGAGTGGTCGTAGTTCCTTCTTCTTTATAACCTCTAACATGTATATTGTTATGGTTTGATCTTCTATAAGTCAGTCTGTGTATAAGCCACGGGTAACCGTGAAATGCAAAGATCACCGGTTTATCGGCTGTAAAAAGCGAATCGAAATTTTTATCCGACAAACCGTGAGGATGTTCGGTTTCAGGTTCGAGCGTCATCAGATCGACGACATTTACGACCCGGATTTTCAAATCGGGGAAATTCCGGCGCAGTATATCGACGGCAGCCAGTGTTTCAAGCGTGGGAACGTCACCTGCGCAACCCATTACTACATCGGGCTCCGTACCTTTGTCGTTGCTTGCCCATTCCCAGATGCCGATGCCCGCCGTACAATGTTTTACGGCCGATTCCATATCCAGGTATTGCAGCGAGGGCTGTTTGCCCGCAACGATTACGTTAACGTAATGGCGGCTTCTCAGGCAATGATCCGTTACGGATAGAAGGGTGTTTGCGTCCGGCGGAAGATAAACCCGAACGATCTCTGCTTTTTTATTTACTACGTGATCTATAAAACCGGGGTCCTGGTGGCTGAAGCCGTTATGATCCTGCCGCCAGACGTGCGAAGTTAAAAGATAATTAAGCGATGCGATGGGTCTTCTCCAGGGAATGTGCTTTGTAGTTTTCAGCCATTTGGCATGCTGGTTGAACATCGAATCGACGATATGAATAAAAGCTTCGTAGCAGGAAAACAACCCGTGCCTGCCGGTAAGCAGGTAACCTTCCAGCCAGCCCTGGCAGACGTGTTCGCTGAGTATTTCCATTACCCTTCCGTCCCGTGCGATATGTTCGTCGTCCGGTAATATCTCCGCGGCGGATATGCGGTCTGTTGCTTCAAAAATTGCATCCAGCCTGTTTGAGACCGTCTCATCAGGACCCATAACCCTAAAATTTCGGTTACCGGAATTAAGTTTAATTACGTCCCTGATAAACCTTCCCATAATCCTCGTGGCTTCGGCATAATCGTTCCCGGGTTTCGAAACATTCACTGCGAACTCCCTGAAGTCCGGCATAATAAGGTCTTTTAATTTTAATCCGCCGTTTGCGTTCGGATTAGCTCCCATTCTTTTTTCTCCTTCGGGAGCAAGTGCCGCAAGTTCTGACCGTAATCTTCCGTTCACGTCGAACAACTCGTCGGGCCTATAGCTCTTCATCCAGTCTTCAAGTAATTTTAAGTGTTCCGGTTTTTCCGCCATACCGGACACAGGCACCTGGTGGGCCCTGAAGGAACCTTCGATCTTTAATCCGTCCACTTCTTGCGGACCCGTCCAGCCTTTCGGGGTACGCAGAACAATCATAGGCCATCTGGGTCTTTCCGTAAATCCGTTCGTCCTTATATCTTTTTGGATCTTCACAATTTCTTTATGCACTTTATCCAAAGTCGCCGCCATCAATTGATGCATCTTTTCAGGCCTGTCCCCCTCCACAAAATACGCTTCATAACCGTACCCGTTCAGCAGATTCATTAGTTCTTCGCCGCTTATCCTTGCCAGTACCGTAGGATTGGCTATCTTGTAGCCGTTGAGATGCAGTATGGGAACGACAACTCCGTCGTGTTCCGGGTTCAGGAATTTATTCGAATGCCAGCTTGCGGCAAGGGCGCCGGTCTCGGCCTCTCCGTCGCCTACTATGCAGAAGGCCCAAAGACCCGGATTATCGAATACCGCCCCGTAAGCGTGGGCGAGCGAATATCCGAGCTCCCCGCCTTCGTGAATTGAACCGGGTGTTTCGGGAGCGACGTGGCTGGGGACTCCGCCCGGAAAGCTGAATTGTCTGAACAGCTTTTTTAATCCTTCCTTATCGTTCGTGATGTTCGGATAAAATTCGCTGTAGGTTCCTTCCAGGTATGTATTGGCTATTAGCCCCGGGCCCCCGTGTCCGGGTCCCGTTATATAAATTGCATCGATGCCGTGCTTTCTTATCAGCCTGTTCAGGTGTACATAAATGAAATTAAGTCCCGGCGTGGTGCCCCAATGTCCCAAAAGCCTAGGTTTAATATGTTCGGGTTTTAAGGGTTCTTTTAAAAGCGGATTGTCCAGCAGATAAATTTGACCAACCGACAAATAATTTGCGGCCCGCCAATAAGCATTTATTTTTTCAACTTCTTCGGCGGACAAAGGTGAAGCGCCTTTCAATTCTTTCTTTTTCATTCAGCACCCGGTCCTTTCTTAAATTTACGGGGATATTAAACGAAGTTTTATTAAATAATAATTATGTAATTAGACGGGAATAAACGGAAAAATTCTTGCACGTCGATTAGTGCATCAATATCATATCACAGCCGTTGCAGAATTTTTTTGGGATCCGGATGTATATTCCTGAAGCGGTCTTTCGAAAAAATTTAAATGAAAGATCTTTATAAATACCGGAAATGGTATGGCAGCTATAATTGTTGAATAATTCTTCGAAATCGGGTTCGCGTCTCATATATTCTTTTTACTCGAATTTCCCCGTAAAATCCCTGTTTCATACAATTGTATATAACCAATAATATTATAAATTTTCAAGTTTTGGAATCAAAGTGTTGAAGCAGAACACATACGGGATATTTGACTTCAAATTCTTTTCTGCTTTTTTACTTTCACCGGCATTTCTAAGGCTCATTTTACCTTCGCCGGGGTTATCGCAGAATCTTTGTGTAGGGTATGCAAAATCGATGTCGCTTCACTCGGCAAACCGCATTAAAATATCCTCCCGGATTTTTTCTTCGCTCGACCGTCTTTTCCCGGGGTCGCATAATTATCGAATGGTTAGCATCACCCCGCTGTCTTTTACGCTTGTATATACAATGGGAGTCAGCTTAGTGTAGAATATTATGAACTTCCGGGATGCTTCTTTAATTTTCTCTTCGCGGCTTTATTTTAATATTCGGCATGTTTATTAATTATAGCGGTTAACAATTCTTTGGCTTTTTTCCAATCGCTTTCGAAGGTTACCAGAACGGGTAATTCATTCCATATATAACTAAAACCGGTTGTATAATTTGCCTGCACCTCCGGGCCGAAGCAGACTGTTTGCTAAAACCGGCCGGTAATATCCAATCCTTTCATTGAATATTAACCCCTAAAATATATTTATGATTTACGGAATTACCGTAAGTTAATATACGGGAACGGCCTATAGATTTTTCCGCGGCTCGTTTAACGCAGCAGTAATATTATTCTGAAGCTTATCAATTTTAGTTATTATAGCATTCAGCAGTTCCGAGTCGGCGGCAGCTATTTTTTTAAACCCCTCTTCAATCATTTCCTTTAATTCTGTGAAGCGCGATTGTTCGGCATTTTCGGCAAGTACTTTTGCGTCTTTGAGTTCCTTTGAAATGTGCCGTTCCGATATAAATGCCGACGATCTAAGATACAGAGCATATACGAGGAACAGCAAAGCCAAAAGAATGAGCAATCCCAACATTATTAATCCCAAGGGAGCCTCTATCTTCCCGAACAATAAGGAAATAGTAGTATGACTTGTGAACTCGTTCCAATTAATTGCAACAAAGATCGCAATCACGGCAAGCACGATGAGCAGAAATAATGTTCTTATTTTCATTTGAAACCTTCTTGTAAATTATAAAGGTTCGTTATTCGCATATTAAATTAATGTTTGTAAGAGAAATTTACTACATTAATTATTTTTTAAAGTTTTAACACAGGGACTAATTAAGATATTTTTCTTTAATAATTTTAAGATGATGCTTTGTATGTCCGGCTATTATAAACAAGATTGCCGAAACCGTAATTCTATTTTCATCTACGTAACCTGCTTTTGCAAGAGAATCGGCGTCGAAAGATTTAAAAAGGACCAGGTTCGATTCCCTTACAAGCCTGAATTCGTTAATAAGATCGCTCAGCGGTTTTGCGTTAAATTTTCCGCTGCTTACATAATCGTCCTGTTCGAAACCCGGCAGAATTTTCGCTTCGCCGCGCGCAAAGCACAGGGCCCGGTACGCGAATATTCTCTCGGTGTCCGTGAAATGACCTATTACTTCTTTAACTGTCCATTTCCCTTCGGCGTATTTATGACTCCCTTTCTCTTCGGGTACTGATTTTAAAAATACTATGGTTTCTGACAGCTGCGATTCAAGAACCTTTAGGATATTACTCCCCTTTATTTCTGAAATATACCGTTCGTAATATTGAGCATAATCGCCCGGCTTCGGTCTGTTCATATTTTCTCCTTCATAATTTTAACTGCTCCCCCGTTTACTGCCAAATATTAACTTTAAAAACGCCCGTCGAAGTGGCAACGCCGCGGAACATTCCTTCCGTACTGAAAGGCATGGCGTAATTTCCGTTTTTATCCACGGCTATCAAGCCGCCGTCTCCTTTATCGAGGATTTTGAAGATGACTTCATCCGCCGCCTGTTTTAAATTCAAGCCTTTGTACATCATAAGTGCAGATACGTTGAATGCAACGGCATTCTTAATAAACTTTTCTCCCCAGCCGGTGCATGAAACGGCGCATGTTTTGTTATTCGCGTAAGTTCCGTCGCCGATCAAAGGCGAATCCCCTATCCTTCCCGGCATTTTATCGGTCAGTCCCCCGGTCGAAGTGCCGGCCGCCAGGTTGCCGTGCTCATCTAGGGCAACGCATCCGACGGTGCCGTGTTTACCGCTTTTAAGCTTATCCAGATAGTCCTGCCACTGCTTGTACCTTTCCGGGGTATCGAAATAACTGTTCTTTACCAATTTAATTCCCATTTTTTTTGCAAACTCTTCTGCTCCGCCGTACGCGAGCAGAATGTGAGGGGTTTTTTCCATTACCAGCCGCGCCAGGGAGATTGGATGCGCTATGTGTTTTACGCCTGCAACCGCGCCGCACGAGAGATCGCGGCCGTCCATTACCGCGGCATCAAGTTCGTGAGTCCCTTCGGAAGTATAAACGGCGCCTATGCCGGCATTAAACTTGGGATCCGACTCGAAAAAATTTATAACTTTTTCTACCGCATCCATTGCGGTTCCGCCGTTCTTGAGTATTCCCTGCCCGATCTTCAGCGCCTCCGTAAGGGATTTAATATACTCGTCCTTTACTGCCTGGGGCATATCTTTGCCTATCGTTCCCGCACCGCCGTGCAGAACAATGGTATATTTGCCTTTTAAGGCTTTGCCGGTTTTATCTTGCGCCGGGACCGAATA
>JBJKOY010000485.1:0-12400 GCA_046706945.1 Ignavibacteriaceae bacterium
CCGTCGTAATATTGGATTCTTCCCTCTTCGTCGTAAACACATTTTGCGTTCTCACGAACATAAATCATTTTCCCGTCTTTCCTGTACCATTCAGCTTCGAACCCGACGATCTCGCCTCTGTTTTCAATTATATCTTTAAATTCTTTCCGGGTATATTTATGGTCGGCAATTCCTTCCTTTTCAAGGTTGCGTTTTTCCAATTCTTCAAAGCTGCCGTAGCCGAGCATTTCCAAGATAGCCGGATTCGAAAGAAGTATTCTGCCTTCCGGCGTTGTCCTGTATATACCGATAGGCGCGTTTTCAAACAGGCGCCGGTATTTTTGTTCGGATTCTCTTAAAGCAAAATTAAATTGTTTACGTTCTTCGTTTTCGAATTTTAACCTGTTTTTCATTATGCCGGCGGCAATGAACGATATCCCGATAACAAAAAAGAACGAATTAACCGGAGGGATGCTGTATCCAATTGCTGGGAAAACTTCGCCGGTTAAAATACCCGAAATAAAAGGGATAAAAATCCCTATGAACAGCCATAAGGCAGACTTTCTTTCGGTTTTACTGCGGGAGGAGAAGTAATACTGAATAGTAAGAAAAAAAGAATAAATTCCGCAGCCGAAGAAGTAAATTCCTATAAATATCGAATAAAAATTACGCGACGGTAAATATGCCCATCCGTACCATTCGCGAACGGCGCCCTGATATAATACTCCGGTGAAAACATGCAGAAACACAATTAGAACGGCGGGACTTAATAAAACAATATTGAAGGTTTTATTCCCGTCAAGTTTATTTTCCGTTAATATTAATATGAACTTCAAAAAAAGGTACGGGAAAAACGGCCAGAATATCGATGCTTTATGCCAAATTAAGGATAAGTTTAACGAAGGATATAAAGTAAAACTTAATTCGCATATCCCGGTTAATACCGTAATGAGGTTAATTAACCCGAATAGTTTATTTAATCTGTTGGAAGAATTCTTACCTAAAATGAAGCTTCCGATTGCTGCAGCAACAATTATTCCTACAATATCCCAAAAAGCAAAAAAATACATCTGTTGAAGATATTTGTCCCAATAATTATAATATTTTTACATTTCATTTAATTATCGGAGATTATCTCCTCTTTTTAAATATATTTTATGCAGTTTATACACCAAAACCGATTATTCTTCTGCTATATAATTATAAGTGGATCCGCAGTGTGTTCCGATTTTATTTATTATAAAATCTGAATTCCGCAGCATTCGAATAATCGGCGCAGCATATTCCGCGAAAATACTTTTTGACCTGCCGCTTAAATAATTAAGAACATTGGTGTCAAATTGAAAGATTTTCAATTAACTTTCGTCAATATTTTTCTTTCGTCCGCCGATAAAAGATTATTAATGTCGAGCAATATTAAAAGGCTGCCTTCCGATTTAACAATCGATTTAATGTATCCGCTGTTTATTCCTGATGCAATTGCAGGCGGATTTTCAATGTTTTTTTGATCCACAACCAGCACTTTGCTGATCGAATCTACGATTAGCCCGATGCTTCTGACTCCGTTTTCAACAATCACAATTCTGGTATCCTTATCGGTTGCTTTCTTACATAGGCCCAGCCTGCTTCTCAATTGGATCAGGGGGACGATAGCTCCGCGCAGATTGACCAATCCCTCTACAAATTCAGGTGCATTCGGCACCTTGGTAATTTTTGACAGTTTATTTATTTCGCGCACATTTCTAATATCTATACCGAATTCTTCATTGTCCAGATGGAAGCCTACTACCTGCAGCCTGCCGTCTTTGTCGTTAATTTTATTGGTTGTTTCTTTCATTTCAGCATCCTCAATTATATTTTTCCAACAAGCCGTTTTGTCTTACCGATAAGCGGCTACGGCCTTCGTCTATCGTAAAACTTGAAATCAACTCCTGTAGATTCAATGCCAGTCTGTTCAAATCCTCCGTAGCTCTTGCAATTTGCTGGACTCCGGCCGCGGATTGATTGGTAACGGCGGTAATGCCTTCGATATTCGTACTGATCTGCTCCGCTGCGCTCGATTGTTCTTCGCTTGCCGCCGCAACCTGTGAAATTATATCGACTACTTTTTCCGATCCGGCTATAATCGTATTCAGAGAATTACCTGCTTTCCCGGCAAGGATTTTCCCTTCGGCAACTTCTTCTGTACCTTGATTTACGGAATTAACCACGTCTTCCGTGTCCGCCTGTATCTGCTTTATCATTTGAGCTATTTCCTTCGTTGCCTTGGTGGTTCTTTCGGCAAGTTTCCTTACCTCGTCGGCTACAACGGCAAACCCTCTTCCCTGTTCGCCCGCTCTGGCGGCCTCTATAGCCGCGTTCAAAGCTAGAAGATTGGTCTGGTCGGCTATTTCGTTTATGACCTGTATAATTTCCCCTATCTGTACACTGCTTGTTCCAAGTTTCATTATTTTTTCCGATGCATGTGAAACTATTTGATCTATTCTTTCCATTCCTTCCACGGTATCGAATACTGAACTGCCGCCGTCTTTTGCGATTATACCGGCTTCTTTAGCTGCTTCCGAAGCCGACTGTGCATTCCTGGATGTCTCGAGTATTGTTTTGGTCATTTGTTCCACGGCCGTGGCTATTTCAGATGTCTGCGACGATTGTTCTTCTGAACCGGCCGCAATCTCTTCAGCGCTTGATGAAATTTGCGAAGCTGCACTTGCCGTAGCTTCAATTGAAGAAGTTACCTCCGACAATATTTTGCGCAGGGATTGAGAGGTCATATTAATACTGTCCTTTAATGTTTTATATTCGCCCAGATAATCTCCGGTCATTCTGACGGTCAGATCGCCCTCCGCCATTTTCCCGAGCACCGTTCCGGCCTCGTCAAAAGGCCTGCTTATTGCGTTCAAAGTTTTATTTAATCCTTCAATTACTTTTTTATACCCTCCCTCGAACTGCGCTTCGTTTCCTCTTACGTTCAGTTTCCCGTTTAAGCTCGAATCGACTAGGCGGTTTGTTTCCCCGATCAGGCCGGCAACTTTTCCTACTGCCTTTTCTACGGAGGCGACGGTTTCCTGTATCATCTTTATTATTTCGTTTACGCCGCGGGCAAGAAGACCCAATTCGTCTTCGGATATTATGTTTAACGGCTTGGTGCCGGTTTCTATCTTAACGTTCAGATCTCCCCCCGCCATCTGCTCGGCTCCTTTTTTAAGATTAAGCACGCAGATATTTTTTAGGCTGTCAATCCTGTCGTAAATCTGAGTAATGCCTCCCGAAAGAGATTTTGAAATATAGATTGCGAGAACAACGGCTATCAATAATCCTATTACCATAAAGCTTATAAGGATCATGGTTATTCTCGACGCATCCGAACTGTCGGCCAAATATACTTCGCGGCCTTCGTTGGTATTTATTACAACGAGCCTGCTTAGCTGGTTCTGAGCCGCTTTTGCGACCTTGTCCATGTCGGTATTCACTAATGCGGCGGCTTTTTCTTTTTGGCCGCTTTTTACGAGCGACGAAAATTTATCGGTATTGTCGACATAGCTTTGGTAATAGTCGATAAAATTTTGAAAAGAAATTTTCTCCGAGTCCGACGAAACCGTAGGCGAAAACTCGGCGATTAATTTTTTTATTTTCAAATCGTAATTATGAATCTGTTTTTCATTTTGACTTATTTCGTCAGGTGTCCCGGCAATTATTATGTTCCCTACGTTGACCCGGATCCTCTGGAAATAATCCGTTAATTCGGATAACCAGGATATTGGAAGCAAATTTCCTTTATAAAGGTTTTCCTCTTTTGCGTTAAGGGAATTCATGTTCAATATACTCAGGTATCCGGTTATCATAGTAATGACAATAAGCATTGAAAAACTCAACATGAGCTTGGAACGAATTTTCAAATTTCCGAACCATTTCATAAAAAACTCCTTATATTAAAATGTAAAATTATTATTTGATTAATTTGATTTTCACTTTTGTATAGTTGCCGGGCTCGCTTTGAACTTCCATAGAACCTCCGTACAAATCCAATATTTTCCCGATTATTCCCAGACTCAAACCCAAGCCGTCCTGAAAGATTATGTCCCTGTCGAACTGTCTTAATATTCCTATGTTTTTGATTTGTTCGGAAGTCATACCGATTCCTTTATCCGTAATTTCAAAGACAAAATTATCGTCATCCGCGTATGTTTCTATTTTTATTTCCGTACCTACTTTCGAGAATTTGCATGCGTTCCCCACCAATTCTTCCGTAATAAATTTCAAATGGTGGTAATCGATATTGACGCGGGTTTCCGAGAGGGACATATGTAGGTCCGGATTTCTGTTTGTCCCGGATACTACCGATTTAACCGCGGAATAGATAGCTTCCTTGGCAGGAATATCCGAAACGCCCCGGTACTTTTTCAATTGACTGCCGTCCGCGGTAATTATTTCCAGCTCGCTGAAAAGAAGGAACTTTTGGATAATATTTAAAAGGTTCATGCCCGAGTTATTTATTCTGGAAACCATATCCAAAATTTCCCCGTTATTCAGGTCTTCGTGATGATCCAGGATCAGTTGTGAAAAACCTATAACTGAAGTAAGCGGCGTTCTCATTTCGTGGGGCAGGGATTTTGCGATGTTTACGTGCATATCTTCTATTTTTTTATCGATATAATTTTTCCTGGATAATTTCGATTTTACCGCTGCAATTAGGTCGTCTGCTTTATACGGCTTGGTGAGATAATCATCCGCACCCAGATTCATCCCGTGGCGGATATCCGAAATTTCGGCCCTGGCTGACAGAAAGATAAAAGGTATACCGGACGTGGCGGTATTTTCCTTCAATTCCTTAAATACTTCGTAGCCGTCGGCTTCGGGCATTAGAATGTCGGATATAATTAAGTCGGGGATATTACGTTTAGCGATTTCTATGCCTTTGCGGCCGTTTACCGCTTCCAATACTTCATACCCTTCTTCCGTCATCAGATCTAAGATGCCTTCTCTTAAATCCTTATCGTCTTCAATAACCAATATTTTATTCATTTTATTCTCCGATTTTATTTGTCCAAAAATAAACCGGATAGACGCATTTACGGCCGTATAATGCAATTAGCGGTATTGGTATATAATAAGCGGTATGTTAAAGAAATAAGCGGATGTTTTTTGAGTCGAAGTTTAAGGGGGGATTACCCGTAATTAAGTCTATTTTTTATTGCGGCGGCATATCTTCTGCTTATAACAAAATGCTGTTCTATGTTTTTTAAGTAAACCACGAGAGAATTATTGAACCATTTATCGGCTTTTACAATATAATCCAGGTTTATAATTGTAGATCTGTGTATTCTTACGAATGAATTATCGGGGAGTATTTTTTCCCAATTCTTAAGCAGTTTTCTCACAAGGAATTTTTCCTGGTTTACGGTGTACACCATAGTATATTCGGCTTCCGCCGAAATGCACTTTATATCTTTTATTTTTAGAAATTTAGGCTTATTGTTCACCGAAACGTAAACATATTCGCCGTTGTTAAGCTTACCTTGGTCTGAATGATTTATATTATGCTCATTGTCTACAGCCGAGTCCAGGATTATTTGCTTTTTTTTTAATCTGGACTCAACGGCTTTCATAAGTTCGTCCAGCCGGAACGGCTTGGTAAGATAATCGTCGGCCCCCAGTTCCATTCCGTATCTAATGTCTCCCTTTTCGACTTTTGCGGTTAGAAATATAAAAGGTATTGCGGCGGTCTCCTTGCATTTGCTTAATTCGTTTATTACGTCGTAGCCGTTTTTTCCGGGCATTATTATGTCGCAGATAATTATATCGGGTAAATTTTCTTTAACCGAATTTATCCCGTCTTCCCCGTTGTCCGCCGTGAAAATTTCAAATCCTTCGTTTTCGAGAAGGTCGATAATGCTTTCCCTTATGCCGTTATCGTCTTCTATCAGTACTATTTTTCTCATTATGTTGACCTATTGATTTTTAATAGGCAGAGTTACCTTAAAAGTAGTACCCTTACCCGTCTCGCTGCTAAAAGTTATTTTCCCGTTTTGCAGCTCCAGACTTTTTTTAACTATCGAGAGCCCCAGCCCGGTTCCGGAAATATTGCCTATATTTTTTGCCCTGAAGAAAGGAAGGAATAAGTTATTCTTATCTTCCTCCGGAATTCCCATTCCGTTATCGCTGACGTAAATATCGGTGAAGTTCCCTTCCCTTTCGATCTTTAATTCGATCTTTCCGCCGCCGGGTGAATATTTTATGGCGTTGCTTAAAAGATTTATGATTACCGATCTCAGCATTTTTTCGTCGAAAAATCCGTTTAATTTTTCTTCTCCAGAAGAAAAAACAAGATTGTGCTTTTCGCCGGCCAGCGGTATTGCTTCGTCGAAAACCTCTCTCAAAAATTGAATTAGCTCCAATTGCTTCGGAGAATATACCACCCTTCCGGACTCGGCTCTGTTTAAATCAAGTACGCCGCCTACCATTTCATTCATAAACAGCGCGGAATTCTGTATCCTTTGTATCGTCGTTATTTTCTTATCGTCGCTCCATTTATTATTGTATCTCAGAATTAACTCGGCGGATGCCAGAATCGAAGTGAGCGGGGTCCTGAATTCATGGGAAACGGTTGAAACAAAACGGGACTTCAATTCGCTGAGTTCTCTTTCCTTTTTCAGATTCTCTTTCATTTCTTCTTCGGCCAATACTTTTTCCGTAATGTCGTACAGCGAACCTGAAGTTCCGTTTATCATGCCTTTTTCGTCAAACGTAAGTCTTGCGAAGACTTCAATCCATTTGAAGTTGCCGTTTTTCGTTAAATACCGAACAACATGGCGGCAATATTCTTTCTCGAAGCAGATCAGTTTACCGAATTCTTTATTATTTTTCTCCCTGTCTTCCGGATGCACATAATTCAGGAACTGTTTGCCTATGCTGTCTTTAACGGAGAACCCGGTTGTTTCTTCCCAGGCATGGTTTAAGAACAGCCAGTTTCCTTCCGCGTCGGTTTGAAATATTACTTCTTTAATATTGTCGACTACAAACCGGTATCTTTGTTCGCTGTTTTTCAGCGCATCTTCGCTCTCTTTGCGTGCGGTAATATCGGTTATAATTCCCAAAATATAAATCGGATTGCCCTGTTCGTCCCTGACAAAGGAGCTGTTTAGTTCCGCGTCCAGAAGTCCGCCGTTCACGCACTTAATTTTTATCTCGCCCAGCCATTCGCCCTTTTGCCGGAAGTCATTTAAATTTTTTGTTATATTATTTTCATCGTCCCCTGCAAATTTAAGACCGATTTTACCAAGAATATCATTAGGATCCGAGGCACCTAAAATTTTAACAAGGGATTTGTTTACGTATTGAACGTTATAATTCAAATCGAATATGACAACGCCGGAAGCCGAAGACTCTATAGCCCTGTTGAAAACCATATTTTGCTTTTCGATCTTTTTCTTCTCCGTTATATCGCGGATTACGCTCCCGATCATTATTCCTTTGTCCGTAATTATGGGATAAACTATGCTCTGAAGCGATATTATCGAGCCGTCCTTCTTTGATAATTCGTCCTCAAAAGGTTTATTGAAATTCTTGGTTCCTTTTTTCTCTATAATTTCCTGGACGATATCTATCAGTCCGTATTTTCTTCCCGAAAATACCCCTCCCGGTTTCGGATTGAAATCAATATCAGTTAAAGATTTCCCGATAGTATTCATTTTGGATAACCCGGTAATTCTTTCCAGGGCGTTATTCCATTCCACTATTATGCCGGATTCGTCGATCAGCATTATTCCGTCGATGGATTGTTCGACGATGCTTCTGAATTTGGTTTCGCTTTCTTTTATTATTCTTTCGTTGTCGAATCTATCCGAGATATCTTTCTTAATTCCCAAAAAATTAAGCAGTTTTCCCGTTCCGTCGTGTACGGGAATAACTCTGATCTCGTTCCAAAACGGCGTACCGTCCTTTTTATAGTTCAGGATGGTAACGTCGCACTCTTCTTCTTTCTTCAATGCTTTTCTTATTTTTTCTACAGTAATTTTATCGGTTCTTTCTCCTTGAAGAATTCTCGGATTTTTTCCTATTACTTCCTCAGCTTTGAACCCGGTCATTTTTTCATAGGCCGGATTACAGAATATTATGGGATTATCGTTTTGAGCGGGATCGGTTATTACGACGCCGTTCGGCGTTCTTTGGATCGCCATTTCCGAAAGGAGCAATTTGGTCTCGTAATTCTTTCTTTCGGTTATATCCCTGCCGATGGCTTGGATCTCGGTAATATTGTTCATATCATCGCGTATTATGTTTTCTTCCCACTCAATCCACCTTAACCCGTCAACTGTTCGGGCCCTGTGTTCAAAGCGTCTCCTGTAAGGCGGCAGCTTCAGCTTCTCCATTTCTTCGGAAATGGTAAGAAGATCACTTTGAAGTACAAAATTACGGAAGTTGCTGCCTAATAATTCGCGGCAATCCTTCCCGAATTTTTTACAATAAGCCTTGTTCGCAAAAGTAAATTCCCCTTCGGCATTAACCCTTACGATCAAATAATTCATCGAATCGATAAGACTTTTATACCGCGATTGGATTTCGGCTGATTCCCGTTTTTCGCGAAGAACGGATTTCGTATTCATATATTTAACAAACAGCAAGACAAATACGGGAATGAAAATGATGTCGAACAAAACGAGATATCCGGGGAATGGTTTATTAATGAGACGAATGAGATTTGGAGGATCAACGGCAAGATATAATAAATTTAAAATTAAAACGGAGGGTAAAAAGGTATATACATATGCTAAGGTAATTTTGCCGAATTTCGGCCTAAACAATAGGTTTAAGAAGCTGCGTAGAGGTTTCAATCGAACATTCTCCCAAAATCTTTCTGCGCATATTTACACAGGCTTACATAGTTAATAATATAAAGGAGTGTTTAAATCCGTATAAAGAAATAAAAGAAGCAATTCGAATCTTTAGCGGAAGATACTGCGTAAGATCAGGCAACTTCTTCCAGAGCTTTTTTCTCTTTGGTGGATAATACTTTCTCCAGGTCGATCAGGGTAATCAAACGGTCTTCCAATTTTCCTACCGCCATAATGAAATCCGAATTTACTCCGGATACTATTTCCGGCGGAGCCTCGGTTATCTCTTTCGGTATTCTCAATACTTCTTTAACCGCATCGACAATAAATCCCACGGTATTTCCGGCAACTTCAACCACAACGATTCTTGTATTTTTATCGTGTTCTTTCCTCGGCATGCCCAGCCTGGTTCTTAAATCTATTACGGGAATAACTCTGCCTCTCAGGTTCACTACTCCGTCTACAAAAGCGGGGGCGTTCGGCACCTTGGTAATTTGAAACATCCTGTTTATTTCCTGCACATATAAAATATCCACACCGAATTCTTCATTACCTATCGTAAAGCTGACCAGTTGAAGCAATTCCGAAGATTCTTTCTTTTCTTCTTCTAAAGTTGCCATTACTTTTCTCCTAAGTTTTTGCGTTCATAAGAAAATTAGAACTGTTATTCCATAGTAATTATCGTACTAAATGAAAAAAATTTTAGCAGGTTATTTAAAAAACAAACGCGGAATTCCGGGAAATTTCGGGATTAAGATAGTCAACTTAATTTTGGTAATATTATGAATATGGTTAATAATGGCCAATTTTTATTTGTCGTTTTCGGCCGGACGTTTTTACCCCCCCAAAAGAAGCAAAAACAAACAGATTTTTAATGATTTTAAGCGGTTTCTCTGGTACTATTATTGATAAAAGACTTGCGATATAACAAGTTAGCCCTATTTTAATCTCAAAAAGGATTTGGAACCGTCGGCAGAACCCTAAAAATAAATCAATTAATGTTATGCATTGTTGTACGAGTGAATAAAAATGCATAAAATAACAAACAGCAAAGAGAAAGTATTTTTTCCCTGGAAAAGAAATGAAACTTGGGCTTGAAAGAAAACTAATTCTCTATTTCGGCTCGTCGATCCTATGCGTTTTGATTTTAGGATGCATGTTTTTTCTTTTAAATTCGAAAACAGACAAACTATTCATACCGGCAGCTGCGGCTGCGGTGTTTACGGTGTTAATAATCCTGTTTTATTTTAGCTTAAGAAAAGAAGTAAAAAGGATCAGGCATACGGAATTCAATCTGAAATTGCCTGCGGCCGCCCTTGAGAACATCAACGAGTGCGTGGCGATTACGGACAGCCGAAATAAGATACTTTTTACAAACCGCGCTCTTCTGAAAGTTTACGGGTATACGCGGGATGAGCTGCGCAATAAAGATATTTCGGTATTGTATTCAAAACAGAATACCGGGCCCGGGGCGGCGGCGGAATCAAATCCCGCAATTCGGGAAGGATGGTCCGGCGAGACCCTTCACCGTACAAAGAGCGGCGCCGAATTAATGGTGCGTGTCTCCAATTCGGCGGTATACAACGAGAACGGGGAAAAAATAGCACTGGTAAGCGTCGCGGAGGATATCACGGAGCGTAAAAAGACGGAGGAAGAAATCCGGCGGTATATTGAAGAACTCCAAGTCAGCAAGGATCTGCTGGAAGAAAACGCGGAAGAATTAATAGAGCTTAACGCTAAATTGTACGAGTCCGAAAAACAATTGATCGAACTTAATAATAACAAGGATAAATTCTTCTCGATAATTTCTCACGATTTAAGAAGTCCCTTTAATTCCCTGGTCGGTCTCTCGGACATTCTGGTGAACGATATAGATTCGCTTTCCAACGAGGAAGTGAAATATTTCAGCCGGAATATTTACGATGCGTCGAAAGGGGTTTTAAATTTGGTCGACCGCCTGCTTGAATGGTCGAGACTGCAGACGGGAAAGATTCATTTTGCTCCCAAGACAGTATCGTTATACAAACTCGTAAATGAAATTTCGGAAGTACTGAAAGGCAATACCATTAAGAAAAATATAGATCTGAGGAACGAAGTAAGGGAAAATACGTTTATCTTTGCCGACGAAGATATGTTAACCTCGATTCTGCAGAATCTAATATCAAACGCTTTAAAATTCACAGGCATTAACGGACATATTAAGATTTTCGACAGGGACGCAGATAATTTTATAGAAGTTTACGTGCGCGACGACGGAATAGGAATGACCGACGATGCCGCCGGAAAATTATTTCATATTGAAACAAGTACTACCACGCTGGGCACCGCGCATGAAAAAGGTACCGGCCTGGGACTTATTCTCTGCAAGGAACTTGTGGAAAAAAACAACGGCAAGATCAGGGTTAAAAGCCTGGCAGGAAAAGGAACTACCTTTATATTCTCCGTTCCGAGGGAAGAAATATTGCAGAGCCGTTAGACAATGTGTAAACTTTTTAACCGGTTTAAAACAGCCTATTGAAATCCGGTAATAAATATTTAATTTTATGTATGAACTTGATCGCCCTATTAAACAATACTTTAGTTTTCCAAGCGGGGAATAGATGAACAGGACCAAAATACTGATCGTTGAAGACGAGCAGGAAATAGCACAATCGATCAAAATTATTTTGGAAGAACGCGGTTATATTGTAGCTGCAACCGTTTCGACCGGCGAGGATGCGATTGAAACGGTAAAAACCAGAGAAGTAAACATTGTACTCATGGATATCGTTTTAAACAGCGAAATGTCGGGAACCGAAGCCGCGGAATATATCAAGGCTCATTACGACGTCCCCATTGTTTTTCTAACTGCTTATTTCAACGAATATATGCTTGAACAGGCAAAAGAATCCCTGCCTTTCGGTTATATTCTAAAACCGTTTAACGAGCGCGAATTGTATGCGAACATTGAAATGGCTTTGTATCACGACAGAATGGAGAAGAGAAAGAACAGAATAAGTTTGATGCTCGATATTGCCAACAAAGTAAATAAACAGATTAACAGTAACCGCAGCAAGTCTGATTTAATTGCGAAAGTCTGCGATGTCTTTTCACAGATCCCCGACCATTTGGCTGTATTTATTATACTGCTCGACGAAATGAACAATGCGGCCGAAGCCGCACAAAAAGGACTGAATGCGAAAATATCCGATATGATCCGGAGTCTTAACAGCTTCGAGTTTCCGCCGTGGTTCAGGAAAGCCGTTTCGGCAGAAGGAATCGTACAGGAGAACGGATCGCCTTTCGAGGTGAACAATGCAAAGAGAACCATATATATCAAACTGGAATTGAACAAAAAGATATACGGCTTGATAGGCATAATAATAAAAAACAGGTATTTGGAAGAGGAAGAATCGAAATTATTTTTAAGTATAGCGCAGGACATAACGTATGCACTGGAGAGATTCGAATTGGAAGCCAAAAGCAGGTCAATGGAAACTGCTCTCTCGGAATCCGTACAGCGCTACAAACAGGTAATCGATAATGCGGCCGACATAATATTTACGCTGGATTTACAGGGTAATATTTCCTTCGTTAATAATTCCGTACTG
>JBJKOY010000486.1:0-2031 GCA_046706945.1 Ignavibacteriaceae bacterium
GGCCTGTTCGAAGAACTAAAAGACGTTCCGAAAGAAAACAAACCCTCCGTAGGCAAATCGCTGAACGAACTAAGAACGGGTTTGTCGTCCGTCTTTGAGGATTTGAAAAGCAAGCTCGAAGGCGAATCCCGGTCGGAAAAAAGGACATTAGATTTAAGCCTCCCGGGGGATATGCGTGCGTTAGGCAGCAGGCATATTCTTACCCAGACTCTTGATGAAATTAAATCCATATTTAAAGGAATGGGCTTTTCGGTTTTCGAGGGGCCTGAGCTTGAATCGGATTACAATAACTTTGAAGCGCTGAACTTCGAAGCCGATCATCCTGCCAGGGATATGCAGGATACTTTTTTTATAAGTAAGGACTTTTTACTTCGCACTCATACCTCTCCCGTACAGATCAGAGTGATGCAAAATTACAAACCCCCGGTAAGGGCCATAATGCCCGGACGCGTTTACCGCAACGAAGCGGTCAGCGCACGGAGCTACTGCATGTTCCACCAGGTCGAAGGTTTGTTAGTTGACACGGGCGTAACGTTCGCGGAATTAAAAGGTACGCTTGTATCTTTCGCGCGGCAGTTCTTCGGCGATGATCTTAAGTACCGCTTCCGTCCGAGTTTTTTCCCTTTTACGGAACCCAGCGCCGAAATGGACATTACGTGCTACCTGTGCAAAGGCAAAGGCTGCAAGATATGCAAGAACAGCGGATGGATCGAAATACTCGGCTGCGGTATGGTGGATCCCAACGTATTCAGAAACGTGGGTTACGATCCCGAAAAATATACCGGCTACCCCTACGGAATGGGAATAGAAAGAACAGCCCTCAATAAATACGGGATCGACGACATTAGATTGTTCTTTGAGAATGATCTTAGATTTTTAAAACAGTTTTGAACCGGAGTTGCTGCAGTGAAAGTTTCTCTCAACTGGTTGAAAAAATTTGTAAGCATACCGGATATTCCCGCCGGCGATATAGTCGCAAAACTTACTATGAGCGGACTGGAAGTTGAAGAAGTTATAAACGAAAAAGAAATATACGGCGGTTTTATCGTCGGTCATGTAAAAGAAAAAAACAAACACCCGAATGCCGACAGGCTCTCGGTCTGTATTGTTTTCACGGGCTCCGAAGATCTTCAGGTTGTGTGCGGAGCTCCCAATGTGGAATCCGGGCAGAAGGTTGTATTTGCTCCCGTCGGTACGGTTATCCCGAAAGGTAATTTTAAACTTAACAAAGCGAAGATTCGCGGTATCGAATCTTTCGGGATGATATGCGCGGAAGACGAACTGGAACTGAGCGACGATCATTCGGGGATAATGATACTGGACGAGAATTTTATTGAAGGTACTCCGATTACGGAAGCATTGGGATTGAACGACGTAATAATGGAAATAGCCGTTACTCCCAACCGTTCGGACGCATTGTCTCATATCGGCGTTGCGGCGGACCTCGCGGCAATTTTCAATAAGGAATTGAAAATCGGCGAAAATGAGGTTGAAGAATGGGATAAAAAACCGATAAATATGCATCTGTAGAAATTAAAGATCCCGAAAACTGTCCGAGATATACCGCCCGCGTGGTTTTAAATGTTTCTATTAAGGAATCTCCTTTATGGTTGAAGGAGAGACTTTCCAAAATAGGACTGCGGCCCATCAATAACGTTGTGGACGTAACGAATTATGTTATGTACGAAACGGGTCAGCCTCTTCATGCTTTCGATCTGGACCGGTTAAGCGGAAATAAAATAATCGTAAGTAGCACCGAAAATCCCGAAAAATTTACCACTCTCGATTCAAAAGAACGCGAACTTCCACGGAATACCCTTATGATCTGCGACTCCGAAAGACCTGTCGCGATTGCCGGTATTATGGGAGGGGAGAATTCGGAGATTGGTCCGGAGACAAAGAATATACTTATAGAAAGCGCGCACTTTAATCCTTCAAGCATCCGCAGAACTTCAAAACTGCTGGGATTAAACACCGAAGCCTCGTACAGGTTCGAAAGATGGGTCGACCCGAACGGGACGGTATATTCGG
>JBJKOY010000487.1:0-1601 GCA_046706945.1 Ignavibacteriaceae bacterium
GGTTATTATCGAAGCCCCTAATACTATTAAAATGTTGCTTTTTCACATATCAAATATTCCTCGGATGTATTGTTACTTCCCAAAAGGTAGGTATGTATGCCGAATCCACTTTTTCGGGAGACTGCAGCCATATCTCGGCTTTTATATATTTTATACTGTCGAGTACGCTTGTAACTTTTCCCTAAGCATTCATGTATGTGAATCTCAGGTTGGTCAGGTTCAGCGAGGGACCTTTCGAAGTATCTCCGTCTACTATTCTGTATAAAATTCTATCGTGAGGATTCGGCGTACTGGTTACTTCCGTCGAGTCTCCGACTGTTAAAGTTACCTGGTGCAGTACGCCGTTCGTATCAAGGTCGGTGTAATATGTAATTAATTGCGGCTGTGCCTTGGTTATAGCCGTGCCGGTGTATTTGTATCCTATCTTTCTTAAATCGAAATCAATCATCGAAGCGATTGTTTCCGCGTTTTGCTGAAGCCTGAGACTTACGTCGGACGAAAATTTCTCGCTTGACATTTCGGTATTTAAATTAAAAAGAATAAGAAAAACTATTGCCGCTATAATTGATGAACCTACTATATCGAGTATAATATTCATTTTATTTCAACGTATAAATTTCCGATAAAGATATGCTGTGATCTATAAAAGGACTTGTTACGGTTACTATTGCTTTTTTGTAGAATGTTTGAGCGATGCTTACCTCATCGGGATCGTTTTCTTGCACATATTCGACAACGCAGCTTATATAGTATGTCTCAAAGTAAGGGGCTTTTACCGTATCTTTGTAGTCATTAAAATCGTCCACATCATTAAAATAAGGATATACTTCCCCCGAGTCCCGGCCCAGAGAAGCCGTCGGCGTCAAACTGGCCGGATTGGAAGTTGGGAATTCGATAGTCGTCTGATCAAAGCTTTTTTCTTTTATTTCTTCCAAAACATTCTGAGCCAGCGAGAATGAAGTTAAATAAACCTGGTTTTGAAAGTCGGAAGTGTTAGTGCTCAATACCGCAGAATTAAAATTCAACGATAATAATGCCAGCATTATCATTGCCCCCGTGGCCAGGAATGATTGAAACATACTCATTTTACATTTCCTTTTTGCTGATAGAAATACTACTCTATGTATTAACCAACAACTATGCCCGGGGTAATTTCAATTATTCAAGTTATTTTTAAATGAATTAAATACTTTTCGTGCGGGTAAATTTTAGAAATTCATTGCGGCGACAGAATTGACGTCAAATTTGTCGCGGGAGCGTCATAATTTGCTATTCCCTGTATTTCTGGATTCTTCTCTGGAGTGTTCTTTCGCTTATGCCCAATATGGCCGAAGCTTTCGAGATGTTCCCTCTGCAGTGGTGAAGAACGGATAAAATATGTTTTTTCTCGGCTTCTTTTGCGGTGATCAATGATAAATTGTCGGAGGCTTCTTCGTCACCCGGCCGGTTTTCATCCGGTAAATCGAAATTATTAATTAACTTGCCGTTGTCGGTTTTGGCAACCGCATTCAGAACTATATTTTCCAGTTCTCTAATGTTGCCCGGGAAATCGTAATTTTCCAGTTGTTTAAGAGCATTTTCAGTATAACCCGGGATTGTTT
>JBJKOY010000488.1:0-4025 GCA_046706945.1 Ignavibacteriaceae bacterium
AGTTCCCGTTAACCCGGTTATACGCCGCCATAACCGCCGCCGAATGCGCCTTCTGCACGGCCGCCTTGAAAGCAGGCAGATAAATTTCCCTCAGCGTTCTCTCGTCGATTTTTTCATCAATAAATCCACGGTGAAATTCCTGGTTGTTTGCGACGTATTGTTTTACCGTTGCCCCGGCTCCTTCTCTTTGAACGCCTTCAATATAGCTTACTCCCATCGCGGAGGTAAGCAGCGGGTCTTCGCCGAACGCTTCGAAGGTACGGCCGTTCAGCGGATTGCGTGCTATGTTTACGTTCGGACCTAAAATAATATTTCTTCCCTTGCCGATGACTTCGCGGCCTATGCCTTCCCCTACTTTCCCTATCAGCGCGGTGTCCCATGTAGAGGCCATCGCAATTCCCGACGGGAACGAAGTTGCCCGGCCCCATCTGGCTCCGAGCGGACCGTCGTCCATTCTCATTGCGGGGATATCCAGTCTTTTTATTGGCATTGTGCTCATATCTTTGCCTCCCAGCAGATCGATTTTTTCGGCGGTGTTCAGCCGGGACTGCAAAGACTTTTCGTCTCTCGGAGACGAGCATCCATTAATCAAAATTAAGATTAACGATAATAAAAGAATCGAAATGACGTTCTCTTTTGTTTTAATCATTTTTAGCCCGTAATTAATGGTTATTAAACTGAATTAAAATCTGCTTAACGGTCTTCCCTCCGAAGCTTACGCACGAGCTTCGATTTAATTTATATAATAAATATTAAAGTCTCCGTGGATCTCAGTGTATCGAAGGTGTTTCTCTAATAGATATCAAATAAATTGACAGAAAAAATTATTATGACAGAATGAGAAATATTAAGATACGGTTGAAAATCCTATGGATCGCTATGCGATAAACCTCTCTCTTTATAAGGGAGAGGTAGGAGAGGGTTAGAGGAAGTTATAAAATCCTGAACCCATCCCTCACCCTTCCCTTGAAAAGAGAAGGGCTTATCACGTAAGTGATCCCTTCGGGATTGGCAAAGATAACTTTAATATAATCATTCTGACAACCGTTATTAAAGTAATGGTTTACAGTTTATAAATTAAAATTAAGTCCGACGTCCATACGGAACTTATTGCCCGCTTAACACAAATTTATAATTTCCCGAACCTATATTCACCTTTAAATATTTTTTATTTTCACTAACATCATTGATCCCCGGCGCGCCGCTTTTATAAGCGCCGTTTTCAAAAATTATCCTTCCGCTTTCCTTTAAGTTAAAAGGAGAGTTCAAACCTTCCGTTGGGATATCGACTTCGGCCTTGCTGTTGGGGGGAATTACGACATTAAGCATTAGGCTGTTCCCTTTCTTTTCCCAGTTTGACGCTACCGTTCCTCTTACCGTTTTTACCGAAGATTTTACGAAATTTAGTCCCCTGCCGGTATAAGGCCGGATTAGGATTTTTTTATATCCTGGTTCTTTTATTTTTATCCCCGCAAGATCTTTGTAAAAGAATTCATCGATGCTTCCGAACATAATATGATTAAGAGAATTCATGGCAGCATTAAAATACCTTAAACTCCCCCACCTTTCCCATAAAGTAGTAGCTCCCCTGGATATCATATAGCCCCAGCCCGGAAATGTAACCTGGTTCGCAATAGTATACAGTACTCCGGGGTAGCCGTATTCGGGAAGGACCTCTACCAGCGCCTTTGTACCCAATATCCCTGTCCATAAATGGCCGTCGTGCGTCATCATTATATTGTTCACCAGGTTATCGACAACGGCCTGCCGTTTATTTTCCGGTACTAATCCCACGTACAGAGGGAAAGCGTTGCTTGTTTGAGAGCCGGTACCGTAACAGTTCCCGGACGAATTCCAAAAACGGCTGTTGAAGGCATTTTTAATGCTGTCCGCAAGACCCGCATACATAACGCTGTCTTTCGTGTTGCCGAGGATGCCGGCAATACTCGACATGATTTCGGCGCTGTTAAAATAATACCCCGTGGAGGTAATCGGTATCGAACCGTCATCGGGTATGTATGAAAGCTTGGGTGCTACCCAGTCACCGCGGCCTTTGGTTATTATATAATTATCCGAAATGGATGCCATATATTTCATCCATTTTTTCAGGCTGCTGTAATGTTCTTCAAGAATCCTGTTGTCGCCGTAATACTTATGTACGTACCATACGATTACAGGGTATGCGGCCTGCCATGCAGGAGTTCCGACCGGGTTCCATTTATGGCAGGGCACAAGATCGGACACGCTGCCGTCGGGATTTTGATCGTCCTGAATCTCTCTAATCCAGTTCGTATAAAAAGCAGCCATGTCGAAATTATGAAGCGCTTCTTCGGCTGACAGGTCGGCATCGGCCATCCATCCCAGGCGTTCGTCCCTTTGCGGGCAGTCGGTTGGCACGCTGAATAAATTGCTTCTCTGACCCCACAGTATGTTTTGATGTATCCTGTTGAAAAGCTGGTTCGAGCAGTCGAAGCTTCCCGCAGTCTGAACGTCCGTATGCACTACTTTAACGCGCAGACTGGTTAAATCGGGCTTGCCCGGATAGCCTTCCAACTGGACGTACCTGAATCCGTGGTAGGTAAACCTGGGTTCATAAACTTCGGTACCGTGCCTCCCGGCAAGTATATAGATATCGGTAGCCTTTGCCGATCTGTCCGGCGCGGCATCTATTGTATCGACGGAAGTATTTATTTCCCCGCCTTTAATATGGGCGTAATCATTTACATTTATCTCGGCCGTTCTCATTATTACTTTCTGCCCTTCTCCGCCGCTGACAAAAAGCTCGGGCCACCCGGTCAGATTCTGACCGAAATCAAATACGTATACTCCTTTTTCCGGCTCTTTCATACTTACGGGATAAAGAGTTTTCACTACTCGAATCGGGGGCATGAGCTGCGGAGATAATTGTCTTCCTTCCGGTACGTTAACTTTCACGGCGTTCGGCCAATCCCTATCGTTGTAGCCGGCAGAATCCCAGCCCGGTTTTTCTCTGCGCGCGTCGTAGACTTCGCCGTCGTATATGCTGTTCTCCCTAATCGGACTGTCGGACGTTTTCCATGAAGTATTTGAAACAATATGTTCCGAGGTGCCGTCGGTATATTCTATATTCATCTGAAGCAGAAGCTGTGGGCGGTCGCCGTAATAATTTATTGTGCGCATGCGGAAGAACCCGTTTCCCAGCCAAACACCGACGGCGTTATCTCCTTCCTTCAAATATTTCTTAACGTCGTAAGTTACGTATAGCGCTCTTTTGTTATAATCCGAAGTACCCGGGTCAAGCACATGGTCACCTACTTTCTCGCCGTTTAGATATAGTTCGTAATATCCTAAGCCTGCAATAAATACATAAGCATTTTTGATTTCCTTTTTAACCTGGAATTCCTTTCTCAGCAAAGGCGCAGATATGCTGGTATCCTTAGCCCCTATCCATTCGCCCTGCCAGTCGGATTTTTTTAAAAGACCCGTATGGAAAAAGTTAATTTTGCTCCAGCCGCTTTCGTCGCCGTCCTGATCCCATACCTTAACTTTCCAATAATAGGTCATGTCGCTTTTAAATTCTTTCCCGTTGTAGGGTACATTAACCGATCTATCTGAATTAACTTTTTGAGAATTCCACATATCCGCTTTGCCGCCGGAAATGTCGTTCATGCTGCCGGAAACCATTATCTGATAGGCTCCCTGCATAACGTCTCTCCTTCCGCTGCTTATTGCCCAGGAAAACCTCGGCTGCGGCATATCGATCCCTTTTGGATTCTTAAGATATTCGGTTCTCAGATCTTTTACCTGAAGGCCGGCGTTTTGCGCATATATTTTACCGGGCAATAAAAATATTATTGAGACGGCAAGAGCAATTAAACTCACTTTTATTTTAACATCGAATGTACTTCCCTTATAAAGCAGTAAATGGCGGTACAAGTCCTTCATTGTAATTCTCCGTTTTTATTTATCCGTTAAATTATTCGGCAAGATAATTTTTTTTGTTACAAATAACTTCGCTAATTGAACAATTATAATCAAAATTAATA
>JBJKOY010000489.1:0-2946 GCA_046706945.1 Ignavibacteriaceae bacterium
TTCTTTTGGGTTTTAACCTTAGTAGCAAAATATACAACCTGGAGTATTGACCTTATTAGCTTATTTCAATTTATAAACCACGATTATTTATCTCTTGACTTAGAAAAATATATTTTGGACAGATTTGTATTTAACCTTAATATTTCCTTTAATTGAAAAATTCTGTTTAAATATAGAAAAAGTTTTATTAAGTTAAGACCTTATAAAGTCGGGAGTTCATAATCTTTCCAGGTTGTTCTGATTCCTTAAAGAAATACGTATAAAAATTTTCCTGTAAAAGACGCATTTGCTTATTCTTTTTCACTGACAATTCATACAGGAGAAATACCGGGGGAAAGATTTATTCAATTAAACAGATCAAACGAATAAAGTATTCAATTCCTTTTTCATTAATATAAACGGGAGATAATATCATGCGTCTAAAAAATTTTATTATTTTCTGCTTCTTCTTTGCCGTTTTGCTGGTAGTTCAGGGTTGTTCAACCGGAGGAATGTTTACGGCGGGAAACCTAACGGATGTTCAGCTTCAGAAAGGCAATTACAAAATTATTATGCGCGGAGCATCCGGGGAATCATCCGCGGCATATTTACTCGGCTTCACGGCTCCTATGGGGATGACGACAAATACCGTTGCGCTTGTCCGCGTGGACGGTTCGGGCATGCTGTATAAAGAAGCCCTGGACAACCTTTGGAAAAACTACGAAGCCGCGAACGGCTCTTCTGAAGGCAAGAAACTCGCGCTGGTCAACGTACATTACGATTCCGACGCATTAAACTTGATTGTTTATACCCAGGCTAAATTAATCATCAGGGCAGATATAGTTGAGTTTATCGATTAAGCGGCATTTAAACTAAATAAAAAATTATATTTACGTACCTTGAACCCGTACCCGGAGTACATTGGCATTACTTTAAAATTTCGAATTTCCGAGAAAATAAAATGAGACTCAAGGAACTTGTCGGCAGCGGGGATAAAATAGGACTCTTTATACTGCCGTTTTTAGTCAGCGGATTAATACTCAATATAATATTTCCGGAAATATTCGGCGTAGGCGGACCCTGGGCTTACTTGGTAATAATTTCAGTAACAGTTCTGATTCCGGGGATTACGATCTGGATTTGGTCTGCCGCGTTAATATTAATTAAAGTGCCCCGAAAAGAACTTATTACAAACGGCCCGTATTCTCTGGTTAAACACCCGTTATATACGGGCGTATCCTTTCTTGTACTTCCGTGGATAGGTATTCTCCTAAATACATGGCTGGGAGTCCCGATCGGGGTATTATTATACATAGGTTCTAGGATATTTTCTTCTTCGGAAGAAGAAGCTTTGTCAAAAACGTTCGGCGCAGCATGGGATGAATACTGCCGGAAAGTAAAATTACGCGGACTATAATAAAGCGCTAATGTATTGAATCGAAACTTAGAATAATTTTTGTGGAATTAATATTTTAGAAACAGCACGCTTCTTTAAAAACCGGGGCTGTCCAAAGACGCGCGAAATTGTTCCTTGCAATCGAAAAGAATCGTTTTCGATCGTAAATTATCGATTGCAGCAGATTTAAGCTGAAAGTAATTTCATTCCGGACAGCCCCGTTGACAGATAAAAACGTTGTTGAATTTCAGTATTATTTTTTACCGGTCAAAGCAAGATTGACCTTAATAATTTCTTTTAAAGATAATATGTTCTCTCCGTCCCACACGGCATGGTAAACCAAATTCAGTTTATAAATCTCTCCGCCCGTTCCGGTTAAAGTTCCATTTGCTTTTGTACCCAAAGAATTCATATTATTATTTTCCTGGAGGAATGAGAAATAGTCATTGTCATTACTGATGAACTTTGCGGTTCCTCCGGCAGTCGGCTGGTTGCTGCACATAAAAAGTATTATATTCGCCGGCGCAGAATCGAAATGCCATACAAAGGCGGAAATATTATCCCCCTTTATTTTAAGAATAACTCTTCTTTGATCCGGATCGGCATTTGGCAGCCATAGTTCTTTAAAACTAAAAACGTCGTAGTTATTCGTGCCGGAGCAAAATTCAGAAGGGTCTTTGATACCGAGAGTAAGCAAATATCCGTTTGCTTCATCAAGAAAAACAAAGGCATCATACGGAGTATTAGAATTTCGGAATATCCAGGCGCCCGGGCCGGTCGTTTTCTTTAGCGAATTTACCGATGAGTTACTGCCGTTATCCGGCGTTACGGGAGACTTTTGTGTATCGGAACACCCGATGAATAAAAGGCCGGTAAATGTTAAAAGGAAGAATGCGCATTTAAGTGTTTTCATAGAATTACTCCTTGAAAGAATTTTAAATGTTCTCTAATATTTTTAGAGAGTTATTTATTTAATCCTCCAGGCAGAGCAATTGCATTGAGAAGGATCGATTTTTCATGTTTTGGAATTCTGCTTAGACTTCCCCTGTTCATAAGAGAAACAAAATGAGTAATTCCTCCATAAAATCATGATAGTAATTGTAACGCAATTACGTTAACCGGACCTGAAATCATGCTATAAATGTGTGGGTTAAAGGAAATTTTCCGATCTAATTTTTATCTCATTATTTGCAACATTTGGAAGAGTCAATTTCGAAAGTTTTTCTCATCCCCTGTTCTAATACAATTCAATAGTTCCGCATTATTATGCAAAATCTTTTTGATATATTCAAGAAAAATTTTAACAATATAAAATTGAAGCTAAATTTTAATAATACAATAGGGTAATTCCGCAGAATAGAAAAGGAGCCGCCGGACAATTAAATCCGGCAAGCTCCGTTGTTAAAACAAATGAACTCAAGAATATTTTCGCTCATGCGCTGTAAGCGAGGATTAAATTATATAATGTTATACATTAATATCCGCCGGTTCAAGTCTGGGAACGAGAAGGTGGAAAACCAGCAACGCAATTAAATAAACCGTTCCGCAGATAATGAACAACACAATATAGT
>JBJKOY010000490.1:0-2058 GCA_046706945.1 Ignavibacteriaceae bacterium
CATGTCCCGTGGTATGACCTCTTAACTCAACGTCCAATCCTTCCCATCCGCCGAGAGGCTTGGCGTGCGTTTCCATGCCCGCGTTTACGTACCAGCTGTGGAGCAGGCGGTTTATGTCGATGCTCAGGAGCCACTTCCCGTCGCGCTCCATATTTTGTTTAAAGCGGCTGTCGAGAAGTCTTACATCGCTTAGATCAAAGCTGTATGCTTTAACCTGTATCCGCGGCTTTACCGTTTGATCCGCAGAAAACTGTCCGACGTACTGAGGGAAAATATTTGTCGAACCGGTAAAGAATAAAAGTATTGCAAATAAAAAAGAACAGTTATTCGCCGAAGTTAAAGAGAGGGTTATATTTTTCATGATAAATATATTCTTAATTAAGCAATAAAGTATTTTAAATATATAATATATAAATTATAATATTTGATCCGAACAATCGCAAATATTCAGCGTAAATATGATTTACTTAAATTCTCCTCAAAGAATGAATCTTCTTATACTGCTTATACTATTTGAGCAGCATTAGCTTCTTCGTATCCGAAAAAGCATCTGTCTGCAAGCGATAGAAGTAAACCCCGCTTGAAAATTTTCCGGCATTTAATTTTAAGTAATGCTGACCGGCTGTTTGACGTTCGTTGACAAGAACCGCGATCTCTCTTCCGAGTATGTCATAAATTTTTAAAGTTACATAAGCGTTAACCTGAAGTTGGTATCTGATTATTGTTGCAGAGTTGAAAGGATTGGGATAATTCTGCAACAGGTAATAACCGTTCGGGCCATAAGATTTCTTATCAGGTACACTTGTTATTTCGGACAAAGGCCGGCGCCAAATACCTCCGAGGCGAGCTGCACAGTATAAAAAATTATCGGATACAGCGAGACGAAAAACATCGGTTGGCTTCAAACCTGAATTAACAGAAATCCATCGCTTTTCTTTATTTAAATAAAGCGATACGCCGCCGCCTACGGTCCCTGCGAAAATATTTTCTCCTGAGACAACAAGCGACCGAACGTTAATGCTTCCTAATCCCGAATTAATCGGCTCCCAGGTTTCCCCGAGATCAGTAGAGCAGAAAACGCCTTCGTCACCGGTGCCGGCAAAAATGGAGACGCCGGAAACGGCAATAGTATTTGCATATTTACCGGTAAGACCGCTATTAATTTCCGACCACTTTGCGCCGTTATCGGTAGAACGGAATATTCCGTAACCAAAAGTTCCTGCAAATATAACGGTATCCAGAACTGCCATTGAATAAATGCCAAATTGATAAATCATTCCATTTCTAACAAAGGACATTTGACCTTTGTCAATCCAGTTATCCCCGTTGTTGGTTGAAAAAGATAATCCAAAATCATACTGTCCTGCTAACACCTCTGTTCCTAAAGAAGTCAACGAACTAATGAGAAGATCGGGAAGTCCATTATTAACCGGATTCCAGGTTATTCCGTAATCATCGGAACGAAAGATACCGGCTCCGAATGTTCCGGCATAAGTTTCGGAATCTTTTAAAAAAATTGAGGTAACTTCATGGTGCGACAAACCCGCTGCGGTATCTCCCTTCCAAGTAAAACCGTTATCGGTTGAGATATAAAGTCCCCCGCTTCCGTTAATACAGCCGGCAAAGAGATTGGTACTGCCGTTGCCGTTCGGCACGGTTCCTACAAATTCTAATGAAAGATCGCGCAGCCCGGTGTTTACCGGAATCCAGGTCTCACCGTTATTTTGAGATCGGAATACGCCTTTGTACCCGGTTCCGATAAATATCTGGTGAAAATAATCCCCGGTTTTGTATGGTGAAACAGCAACGGCTTTTGTCCGGCGAAAAGATTCCGGAATCCCGGTGTTGATTAAGTGCCAGGAAAGACCGTTGTCGGTTGTTCCGAATAATCCGTCGTGTGTTGCTGCAAGAATGGTATTACCGGAAGCGACAAACGATTCGACTGTTACCGGGGCCGGCAATCCGTTGTCGGCGGGGAACCAATTTCTTCCGTAGTCGGTGCTGCGGAAAATCCCGTTGTTATATGTACTTGCATATATAATTGAATCGAAAGCTCCG
>JBJKOY010000491.1:0-8539 GCA_046706945.1 Ignavibacteriaceae bacterium
CCCGGCTGGAAAGGGGAATGGAACGGATATTTCGGGAAAAATATTTTTAACGCCGATCAGGAACTGTTTGCCAAAGCATCGGACGACCGTTACGACCGTTACGCCGATTACTTCCCGGATACGACTGACCTCACCCGTAAAGGACTCGGAATTATTGTGGATCAAAGAACACTAGCCTGGTCGCAGATTTTAATCCAGGACGACGTGTTTTTACTCTATACCTTAAGGAACGACGGTACGAAGAATATCCCCAAAATGGGCGTGACTATTTGGTTTGCCGATTTTGTGGGGGGGAACGGCGATTCACAGGACGATATAGCCGACTTCGATATCCTCGGAAGATTCCTTTGGTCGAGGGATGCCGACAACAGGGCGCCGACTTTCGGAGCCAACCCTGTGGGCGCCGTAGCAATGGTATTCCTGGAAACTCCCGGGAATTCGTACGACAGAATCGATAACGACGGCGACGGCGAAACTTTAGGACCTCCGGTTACCGAAGATATGCTTCAGGGTGAAACTCCCGATAACGGAATTGACGACAATCATAACGGTTTGGTCGACGAAAATATGACCGATGTTCCTTTCGGTACTCAAAAAGGAACTACATTTGCAAACGGACTCGACGATAACAATAACGGCGAGCCGGAAAGTCCCGTAGTAACTCAGGAAATGATCGATCAGGCAGCTACGGACAGTTATACCGACCCGACCACCGGGCAGACATATCACTGGAACCGCTGGCCCCCGAATCCGGAGAAGGATTCGTTCTGGTATCCGAACGGGTGGAAAGCGGGAACGCCGTTCCTTCCGCAGTCGGTTTGGCTTATAGGCCTTACCCAGAACGATCTCGGTAAAAAATACAAGGACAACATAGACAACGACGGCAACAGCCCCGACGTAGGCTATAATAATTTGCCGAAAGTAACACAGGGCATGATCGATTCCGCCGCGCAGGATACTTATCATCGCTACAGGGTGCCTGGAACGAACGTTGTGCTTTACAATCTTGCCCAGGCGGATCTCGGTAAACCGTACCTTAATAAAGACGGCCTGCGCGATCCGGGCGTCGATGAAGGCATTGACGAAATGATAGACGAGTCGCGCACGGATAAGGTCGATAACGACGGCGACTGGAATCCGCTGACCGATGACGTAGGTATAGACGGAGTTCCCGATACTCACGATCCCGGCGAAGGCGACGGCAAACCGACCTCCGGCGTAGGGACCGGCGAACCGGGCGAGCCGCATGTCGATTTAACGGATGTTAAAGAAACCGATCAAATAGGCATTACCAATGCGCAGAGAATTATCGCGGGCGGATTGAATATAAACAGCGATGCAACGATGTGGTTCGATTTTATGATACCCGGTAAATATTTTGATCCGGCCGAAGTGAACCCCGGCGATTACGACCTGTTCGTTTCTTCAGGATTGTTCCCTATGCCCGCGGGCGACATCCAGCCGTTTTCCATGGCCGTTATTTTAGCAAACGGTCCCGTTAACGATCCGGGATGGACAATCAGACGAAACGAAATACTGAAAAAGAGGGCAAGAGCCCAGCAGACTTACGAGAACAATTACCGTTTTGCAATTGCGCCTCCGGCGCCTACTCTTACCGCGGTATCCGGAAATAATAAGGTAACTCTTTATTGGGACAGCGCCCCGGAAAAATCCTTCGATGCGTTCCTTGCGAACATAGGCGGGGACGGGCATCATTTCGAAGGCTACAGAATCTACAGGTCGTCGGACCCGGCCTTCCAGGATGCTTTGAATATTACCAACGGCCAGGGTACTCCGCAGTTTATGTCCCCTCTTGCGGTGTTTGATCTTAAAGACGGGATAAAAGGATATGATTCGCTCGGGATAGACGGAATACATTATTATCTGGGAGATGACTCCGGGCTGCAGCATTCATTTATAGATACAACGGCCAAAAACGGGTATACATACTACTATGCAGTGGTTTCCTTCAGCAAGGGCTTTACTTCCGGCGGAATACTGCCTGCGGAAAGTCCGATAAGAGTTAGCCTTAAAGCCGACGGATCCGTTACGCTCGGTCCGAACGTGGCAAGGGTCGTTCCCGAAGCCCCGTCCGCCGGGTACGTCAACGCTACTCTCGGCACGGTAAAACTTGTTCAGGGTGCTACCACGAGTTCGGTCAGCTACGAAATTGTAGATCCCAAGGCGGTGAAGAACCAGCATAAATATTATATAACTTTTCAGGACACTCTGATCACTACTCCCGGAGCGCCCGATACGCTTACTACAAAGAATTATTCCCTGATCGATTCTACGACAGGCGTAACTTTGATGTTCCGAAATCAATACTTCGCCAGCACATATGAGCAGCCGGTAATCGACGGCTTCAGACTGCATTTCAATAATGCTTCCGCGGTTGAACTGGACGACAGTACTTCCAAATGGAACGATAAAAATGTTCCCAATTTCGTGTTCGAAAAATTTGTCGCCCCGGGAGGCATAAGCGGCGAACTGCGTCCGGACGATTACAAAGTTTTCTTCGGCAACGTTGGTGTGGATACTTCGGTTGATTTCAAGTATGCAGGAGTTGATTTCCCCGGGGAACCGGTTAACTTCAGGGTACTGAACATGACTACAGGCAAGTATCTTAAGTTCGGTTTTCTCGAACTGGATAAAACCGGAGGAGCGGGAAAGCTTTCGGCTCAAGGATCGAAAAAGGACAGGACAGGATTGTTTTCCTTGAACCCAATCCCAAAGATTCCCTGGTGGTGACATGGTGGTTTTATTTATCGGCCCAGCCCGATACATCATTGGGACAAACGATTCCAATGCCCGGAGATACTGCCTACATAAAGCTGAAGAAGCCGTTTTTGTCCAACGACGTATTCGGCTTTACTACTACGACGCAGCACGTCGATCAGAACCTTGAAAAGGTTCAGATGGATAACATAAAAGTTGTTCCGAACCCTTATCTCGGATCAGCGCAATGGGAAGTTAAGAATCCTTACACAACGGGAAGAGGGCCGAGGTCCCTGCATTTTACCCATCTGCCCGCAATCTGCACGATAAGGATTTACACGGTAGACGGCGAACTTGTTCAAACCATATACCACAACAGTACGATAAGCAACGGTACGGAGGATTGGAATATGCTCTCGAGAGATAATTTATCTATATCATACGGCGTATATATCTATTACGTCGATGCTCCGGGGATCGGTAGTAAGATCGGCAAATTTGCGGTAATTAAATAATTGGTATGAAAGCGGAGCCGTCTGAAAAAATACTTTTAGACGGCTTCAAAGCGGAATTGAAATTATTCAAGGAGCTAAAAAGTGGCGGCGTATAAGAAATTACTATTTATTTTTCTTTTTGCAGGATTGCTTTCACCGAACAAGACTTCGGCCCAAAATGTTACTAAAACCGGGACGACGGCCGCAAAGTTCTTAAGCATAGGTATCGGCCCCAGAGCCATAGCAATGGGCGGCGCCTACAGTTCGGTGGCAAACGATGCTTCTGCTATTTATTGGAATCCCGCGGGAGTAGCATATTCCGACCAATTCCAGGTATTGTTTTCCTATACGGGATTATATGCCGGCATAAGCTTGAATTATTTCGGATTAATAATCCCTGCAGGAAGCATAGGGAATTTCGCATTGAACGTTACCGACGTTAATTACGGGACCATGTGGGTAACAACCGAAAGCCAGCCGGAAGGTACCGGCGAAACGTTTACGCCGGCAAGCTACGAATTCGGCGTTTCCTATGCGAAATCAATAACCGAAGATTTTACGGTCGGAGCTACCGCCAAGCTGATCACCGAGAATATTTATCATTCGAATGCCACGGGAGTGGCTTTCGACATCGGGACGATATTTACAACGCCGTTTTACGGTGTACGCTTTGCAAGCTGCATAACAAATTACGGCACCAAAATGCAGATGTCCGGCAACGATCTGCTTATACGTTACAACGTAGATCCTCAAAGGGCAGGTAGCAACAACACCGTGGATGCGAACATTGCGACCGACCAGTTCGATCTGCCTTTAAGGCTGCAGATTGGGGTTTCGAGAGATTTTAATTTTATGGAAAATCAGCGCTTTACCCTGGCCGTCGACGGCATCGTGCCGAACGACAATAACGAATCGGTAAATATCGGCGGCGAGCTGTCTTTGTTCAGCGACATGATTTCGCTTCGCGGAGGGTACAAGTCTCTGCTGCTTAAAGATAACGAGGAAGGGCTGACGCTGGGTTTCGGTGTCAAATATAAGAGAGCCGGTTTTATAGACGCAGGCATCGATTATTCTTATCAGCAGTTCAGGTATCTCGGGAACGTCAACAGCTTTGATATAATCTTAAAGTTCTAATTCTTTAATTCATGCTTTTCATTCCGAAGAACAAAGGGATGGATGAGTATTCTTAAAAATCTAAGGAGGTAATATGAAAAGGATTCTTTTACTGATAGGAGTATTTCTCATGTGCGGCATTACTGCATACTCCCAGGTAAATGTTACGTTCAATATCGATATGTCGGTATGGCAGAAGAACGGGTATTTTAATCCGAAAACCGATACGGTAAGAGTAGCCGGCGACTTCAACGGATGGTCGACAACGGCCAGCACTCTAACTGCGGGTACGGGAGCCGACAGCGCGGTGTATTCCATACAAATAGGCAATGTTTCGGCCGGAACAATTCATTATAAATATATTTTCATTAACAGCAGCGGAGTTCAGTGGGAAAGTAATTTCCCCACATCAAGCACAAACAGGGAAACAACCGTAGGCTCAAGCGACATGGTTATTCCGACAGTATATTTTAATGATATTTCCGGTAAATTAAACCACGTCTGGTTTAAAGTGGACATGAGCGTTCCTATTTCCCAGGGTAAGGTTACGCCGGGGGTAACGAACGTATACCTTGCGGGTGATATGACCGACTGGCAGAACTCCGCGAAACAAATGACCAAGGGCGCCAGCGATTCGGTTTATTCCGTGCTGGTAGACAGCCTGTCGTCCGGCAGTACCCATTTATTTAAATTTGTGTACAGCAGCGGTGCGGCTTCCGCCGGCAGTTGGGAAGACGATCCTAACAGAACCTACCAGGTACCGGAGCAGGATTCCTCGGTGTTCCTGGATTTTTGGAACCGCCAGAATCCTAACGTCCCGACAGGGAACGGTAAAATTAATTTTACTCTTGACATGAGTGTTATGATAAAATGCGGTATTTACAATCCTTCGAAGGACAGTGTGCTTATCAGCGGGGGCTGGAACGGCTGGACAACTAATGCTGCGGACGCTTTCCTAGCGCAGAATCCGATCAACGATAGTTCTTACTTCATTACGCAGACTTTCACAAACGAACCGTACGGCGCCAAGCCTTATAAATACGTCGTTAAAAAAGTCAATCCGACCGGTATTGATACCATCTGGAAAGACGGGTACGAGCGACCCACTCACTGGGGCGGCGGCAACAGGATGACCCTTTTCCAGGGCAACGCCAGCATGGATACAATGGATTATTACGATAATGTTCACCCCGACTGGTTCATTCCTGCCGGGACGAACTTGAAGGTTAAATTTTCCGTCGATATGAGACCGGCAATGGACGGTTCAAAGCAAGCCGTTCCTTTCGATCCGGCTAAAGATACTCTTTACTGGCTTTCGGAAGAACCCGCTTTTGCGCGTTCACAGGGATGGTACAGACCTTCGGACGGGCACATGAAGATACTGAAAATGACCACGGACAACGACAGTATATGGACCGGAACGCTTACCCTCAAAGATCCGGGCTTCAATGCCTTTGAATACAGGTACGAATGGCAGAAAGGCTCCGATGCCTCTTGGGTTACCGAGCCCGCAGGTTTTGACGCATATAACTACAGGGTAAGATATGTCGGACAGGATGCTGCAAGTCATTTTCCGATAAACCCCTGGAATATGCCTGTTGATACCTGGACCAATAGCAACGTTAAAACCGATCAGGAAACAGACCCGTATACATCGTATCAAAATTACACGGGGGTTAAACCTATTTCCCATAGTCCGGTTACTTATAATTTGTTTCAGAATTACCCGAACCCGTTCAACCCGACTACTACCATTAAATTCTCGATTCAGAAACCGGGAACGGTTACGCTGAAGATATATAATATCCTCGGCCAGGAGGTTTCGACACTAATTAACCGGGAAATGAAAACCGGATCTTATTCCATAAGTTTCGACGCTTCGAGGCTGAGCAGCGGCGTTAATTTCTACTCGATCAGATCGGGCAGTTTTGTTCAGACGAAAAAAATGATGCTGCTTAAATAACGAGAAGTAGTCGGAAGTTAGTAGCTAGTAGTTAGGATAGCGGATAATATTAGTTTGAATTTATCCGTGAAAATTTCCAGGCTACAATTGTTGTAATAGTAAATAAGTTGTGCGGGAGTTTTGGCAAAGCCGTCCCTTCGGGGAACTCCCGAGCAACAGTTATATTACTTGTAAATTAGCGGCTTTTATTTAGTGCGAATTAATTACTGAAAATGTTATAACCCGGTCCTGAGAAATAATTTATTTTTTAGGCCCGGGTTTTTATAATTTTGAGCATTTGCCATGTTGAAGATTTTTATCTCGGTCTTTATTGTTTTTTCAATTAGTGTATATTCCCCGGCTCAAACCCTGAGAACAGCGGCTGATACTGTTACGGCGGCTGACGGATTGAAATATATAATAATCTCAAAAGGCAGCGGGGTAAAAGCGGATACCGGGAAGGAAGTTGAAGTTAATTACAACTGGTACCTGACGAACGGTAAATTAATCGGTTCTTCGATAAAAACCGGCCGCCCGTTCGACTTCGTATTGGGCAAAGGAAATGTCATTAAAGGCTGGGACGAAGGAATATCGTTAATGCACGCAGGTGATCATTATGTATTTATTATTCCGCCGCAGCTCGGATACGGCGCTAAGGGGTCTGGAAGAGTAATACCGCCAAACGCAACGTTAATTTACGATACTTATCTGCTGAATGTAAGCGATGCCAGGGAACAATTTATCGACACGCTTTTTAACCTGACTCTCGAAAAAGGGATCGATACTGCAATTGCGCTCTACAAAAACCTTTATAGAACGGAGAGAGATAAATATAACTTCAAGGAAGACCAGTTGAAAATCCTCGGCTTCAAGCTGCTGCTGAAAGAAAGAAGAGACGAGGCTATCGACGTGTTTAAATTGAATATAGCAATGCACCCCGAATCCCCGGATGTCTTTAACAGTCTTGGCGAAGCGTATCTAAAGTACGGACAAAATGCGCCCGCGCTTGAAAATTTTAAGAAAGCTCTCGCAATTGATCCGGCAAACGCGGTTGCGAAATACGAAATTAATAAACTGAACGGCGCGAAATGAAAACTTATATACTTTTTCTCACACTTTTTTTCCCAATAATGATTTTTTCTCAGACTGTCCCGGTAACCTTTTATTTCACACCTCAAACGAAAAACTTCAATACCGTTAGGATTTCCGGCTCGTTTGATAACTGGTCGACCTCCGATCCTAATTACGTAATGCATAAAGAAAGCGCCGGCGGTCAGTATTCCATTACACTAAACTTATTGCCGGGAGTGTATCAATATAAATTTATAGTTGACGGCAGCTGGTACCCGGACCCAGATAATCCCGTTTTGGTCGACCCGGTTTATCAGAATTCTCAAATAACCGTTGCCGATCCGATGGTAACCTACCTTCTGCCGATAGATACGAACAGCGTTACTCCTACCACTCTTCCGCATGTTAGGGCAGTATTTGCTTTCACTAATCCCGGGGATACTTTAAAGCCGGTCATTACCTTGAAAGTAAACGGCAGTATTATCGATTCGTTAAGCGGTTATTACGATTCGACGAAATATATCCTTGATTATCCTCTATCGCCGGGACAGGTTACGCTCGGTTCCAATACTGTTTTAGCCGGTATAAATTTGCCCTCCGGCTTCAACAGCAGGACAACGAAGATCAACGTGGTCCCGGATCCGAAATTCGATCTATTAACACAGAATATGATTTATAAGAAACCGGATATCGTCGTATACGGAAAGATAACCACCAAGCAGGTAACAAACGTTATTATAAACATAAACGGAACCGAATATACGACAATGCCTGATTCGAACAATATTTTCGAATACCCGGTTACTTTAACCGAAGATACTAACCAAGTAAAAGTAACCGTAAATTCTCCGTTCGGTTCCGCTTCAAAGTCTCAGACCCTTGTATATGATCCGGACGATCAGCCGGATATAAGTTTATCGTATTTGGTCGCCGGAAGAACGGTCTCGATATCCGCCGCCGCAACTACTCCCGGTTTTTATCCTCTGTCGTACCTATGGTATCAAGGTTCCGAAAACCCGGTGCAGGTATCTCTCGATTATCCTTCCGCTCAAAATATTCAAGTGAATATCCCGAAAACGGAAGGAGAATATGTATTCAGGGTAAAGGTAACCGACAGCAGGGGAAAATATAATATCGCCGGCGGAATAGTTAAGGCTGCCGGGGATTCGGTTCATATCGAAAGCCTGAACGAACATCCGGC
>JBJKOY010000492.1:0-2100 GCA_046706945.1 Ignavibacteriaceae bacterium
TTCTTTTGGGTTTTAACCTTAGTAGCAAAATATACAACCTGGAGTATTGACCTTATTAGCTTATTTCAATTTATAAACCACGATTATTTATCTCTTGACTTAGAAAAATATATTTTGGACAGATTTGATATTTTCGTATATGTATTTGACATTTTATTATTCCCCTTTTTATTTGAAGTTATAATTTCGTTCCTACGGAACTTTATGTTTTTTGAGAAGATTATTTTCTATAAATATCTCGTCCCTACGGGACTTTGGACTAATTGTACTAAATTATTTATTTTAGCCCAAATCCCGCTAGGGATGGTATTATTATAGCAATATAACAACCCAAGGCAACGAAATCCCGCTAGGGATGAAATTATCAAAAAACCCCGAAGATACAATAACCAATTTTATTTAAGACAATGTTAATAAGTGTTTAAGTTAGATTTATAGAATTTTGTTGCCTTACAAATAATTCCCCCGCAATTTCACAAGTTTTATTTTTTTTAGGTAAGCACTGTTTTATATCTCTGTATTTAGGGATTTTTTTAACCATATAAGGCACAAAGCTAAGATTTCTGATGCGTCCTTATGTGCCTAATGCGGTTAAATTCTCTTTTAAAATTTAATAATATTTATAGACATACTGCACGATCTCAAACTTCTTCCCGCCGCCGTCGTAATGAATTTCCTCTATTACGTTCCCTTTTTTATCATAGATGTATTTTACTTTTTCCGTTAGGTCACCCGACGGATTGAAGCTGTCGGATTCAACCTTATTCCCGTTTTTATCGTAGAAGTTCTCAATTTTATATTCCAAAGAACCGTCGTCGTTATACCAGATATCATAGATCAAATTGGAGTAATTATCGTACTCGTAAACGTAAAATTTTTCGGTTGAACCGCTCATACCGTACCTTACCGCTTTAATTTTGTTGCCGTATTTATTGTACTGGTATGTAAATCTCTTATCCGGTTTCCCTTCCGAGTCGTATCTTATTGTCTCTGTCCTGTAACCTCTGTCGTCGTACTTATAAGTATATTTCGTCTTTACTTTCCCGCCGCTTCCGTAAAAAAACATTGACCGGGGGAATCCGTCCGGACCGTAGTTAGTTTCCGATGCTTTTCTACCGTTCACGGGACTGCCGTCCGAATTAATATCGAAATTTATCTTGTCGACGGATTTTATCTTCTGGGACTCGATTAATTTTCTTTCATCGAATTCGTTATTCCTGATTAACAGCGGCCTGGCGGAGTTTTTAATTACTTTCTCTGATTCCGCTTTTTCCAATTTTGTTGAGGATGAACAGCCGGACAGCATTAATCCTAAAAATAAAACGGCCTCAGGCAAATAATAATAAAACTTTGAATTAATATTCTTAATTTTTAATAGACGCATAAAATAAATTAATCGGTACTTTCGATAGGCAAATCGGGATGACAAAACAACATATCAGCTTCCTGCAGCAACTTTGTTCTTTTGTTTCTTAATATTTTTGGTCTTTATCTTTTTGCCGTCCTTATAAAGTGTTTTGGACACAATGTTCCCTCTCGGATCGTATTCCGTCCATATTCCTTGCGAGATGCCCTTGAGGTAGCTTCCTTTTTCCTTAATACGGCCGTCGGGGTAGTACCATCGCCATTCTCCGTCGGGGAAATCATCTTTAAACAAACCCTGACTTTCCAGGGTACTGTCCATGTAAAAATATTTCCACAGTCCTTCGTTTTTGTTATTGCGCATCTGGCCGATCATCTGAGGATTACCGTTCAAATATGAAATCTTAAAGATACCGTTCTTTTTTCCGTCGACAACTTCGTATTCAATAAGTTTGTTATTGACTTTGGCTTTTTCTAAACCGGTATACGGTTTGTTGCTCCCGTTCATATAAAGGATGCCTTCTTTCTGGACAAGACCGCGCTCCTGCTTTTCACGATGCCCGCACGTACATAATGCAAACGCGCCTGCAACAATAATAATATAAACAAAGACTTTTTTAAGAGGCTGCTTCATAATAATCCGGATCGGAAGTGGTTACTTATTTCTGCTATGATTAGAATTTATTAATTCCGCATAAGCTTTTTTCAATTTTTCCTTAGTCGCATAGAGGTCCTGGG
>JBJKOY010000493.1:0-20408 GCA_046706945.1 Ignavibacteriaceae bacterium
CTAAATTATCGTGATCCGTGATGCCGAGTATATCAATTCCCACTAACTTAGCTTTATGTAACAATTCTTCCGGGGAGTGGAACCCGTCGGAGTAAGAAGTATGGCTGTGCAGGTCCACTTTCCCGCTGATATTTATATGGAATTCTTTCTGCAAGTTTTAACTGAACATTTCTTTGAATTTTTCGTAATCTAATATTTTAAGTTTTGAACCGTCTAATTCGACCATTCCTTTTTTGGCAAAAGAGTGAAGAGTTCTTGATATTGTTTCTCTTGAAGTACCTGCCATATTGGCTAAATCGTGCTGAAAGGGCAATTTTTCTATTTCTACGGTCCCGTGCTTTATTTTCCCGATGTCGTCGGCAAGCTGTAAAATAACCGTCGCTACCTTTCCTTCGGCGTCCTTCAAAGAAAGCGATTTTATTTTCATATCTGCAGAACGTAATCTTTGGGTTAATTCTTGAAGCAGGGCGATAGCAATCTCCGGATGGCTTTGTAATAATTCCAAAAATTCGCTTCTTTGAATAATAAATAATTCAGAGTCTTCCATAGCCGTTACATTTGCGGATCTGGCTAAACCGTCCAGTATCGCCATTTCACCGAAGAAGTCGGATTCTCCCAATATAGTCAAAATAACTTCCTTGCCGTCATCGCTAACGCGAGAAACCTTTACTTTACCGCTCACTATCACGAATAAAGCGGAACCGGTTTCATGCTCAAATAGTACCACGGAATCTTTCGTAAAATTTTTTCGGATTCCCAATTTTGATATTTGATCTAACGTATTATCGTCCAATTCGGAAAAAATAGGTACATATTTAAGAAAATCATTGTTCTCTTGCATATTCTTTTCCTCAATTAATTTAGTTTGTCATTAAATATATGTTTGCTTACTTACAAAGTCAACCATGGTAGTTTCAATTAAAATAAAGATTTATTGGAATATTATGCCCGGTCACCTTACATCCGGCCGTCTTTTAATTTATTTGTACGAAAACCGGTTTAAGTAGCAGCGGCGTTAAAAATTGGCAATTTATTTTTATTTATCCCCTCCGGGAGGTATTAATTAAAAAGATAGAATATATTAAATTGATTTTTTATCAGTATGTATCTATTTTTGTTTTCTTATTTATTAATAACTCTAACATAGGAGTGAAGTATAATATGGCTATGATGGCCAAAATGAGAAGCTTGGCACCGGCTTTTATAATAAGCGTAGGCGTGCTATTTGTCCTTTTTATGGTGCTTTCGGACTCCAACGTTATGGAAGTGTTCGGAGTAAGAACCAATACCCTGGGATCGGTTAACGGTGTCAAAATTACTTATCAGGAGTTTATGAAAACCATGGACACCGAAAGGGAAAACCAGAAGCAGCAGAACGGAAAGGATATCCCGGACGATCAATCTGATCAGTTCAGAGACCAGGTTTGGGATGCTATGGTTACCAGGATATTAATTGACCAGCAAATTAAAAGGTTCGGAATAACAGTACCGGACCAGGAAATAAAAAATATATTATTAAGCAGCCCCCCTGAATTCCTGAAGAAACAGTTTATTGATTCTACGGGTAAGTTTAATAAACAATTATATTTATCTGCAATCTATAACCCTCAAAATTCCGAAGCGCTGATTAATGTTGAAAACCTTATCAGGCAGAACCAGCTTAATCAAAAACTGCAAAGCATGCTTCTGGCTTCGGTTACTGTAAGCCCCGAAGAAATTAAGAGAGTATATATCCAGCAGAATACTAAAATGAATGCTCAATACGCGCTGGTTCCGCTCACAGAATATCCGGCGGCGTCAATTAAAGTAACGAACGATGAGCTGAATAATTATTACAACAGCCACCAGGATGAATTCCAAGTCCCTGCCAAAAGAAAATTAGACCTTGTCCTTTTCTCTTTATCGCCTTCTTCTCAGGATACGATAAATGTCAAGAATGATATGGAAAGCATAATGCAGCAGATTAAAGGCGACACCGCCAGCTTTAAAAGCCTGGTCGAAAAATATTCGGGTAAACCTTACTCTAAGGATACAGTTGCAATTACAGGATTCTCGGAAAAGGCTGCGGATTTATTGTTGAATACAAAACCCGGATCGATTGTCGGACCGGTGGAATCCGACGGAGGGTATGTCATTTATCATTTGGTGGCCAAGGTGCCTTCGAAAGATACTTATGTCCGTGCTTCTCATATCCTTATAAATCAATTCGGGAGCGACCCGAAGAATCTTGAGGAAGCAAATAAAATTTATGAGGAAATTAAGAAGGGCGCCGACTTCGGAAATCTTGCGAAAGAATATTCAAAGGATCCGGGAAGTGCCGTAAGGGGAGGAGATTTGGGATGGTTCGGCAAAGGTCAAATGGTTCCCGAGTTTGAAAAAGCAAGCTTTTCGGGGAGAGTCGGCGAAGTGCAGAAACCCATTAAAACCAATTACGGATACCATATAATCAAAGTGACGGGCCGTACTTCCGATAAGTTAGTTGTCGAAAAAATTGAAGAACAGATCCAGGTTTCCGGTACAACCAAAGATCTGCAGCTGAATAATGCCAAGGATTTTTCCTACATCGCCAATAAAGACGGCTTCAATAAAGAAGCAAAACTTATGAATTATAAGGTGCTTTCGACTCCCGAATTTACTAAAGAATATAACTATGTGCCCGGTATCGGGGTCAGTAAGAATCTTACGGACTTTGCTTTTAACAACGATGTGAATTCAATTAGCGACGCTATTTCAACATCGAGAGGATACGTTGTGGCAAAAGTTACCGCGGTAATGCCGGAAGGGGTTCAGCCTTTTGATAAAGTGGTAAATATAATTAAACCCAAAGTTATCCAGGAAATGCAATATCAGAAAGCCCAGCAAGCGGCGGCTAACCTTGAATCTAAAATAGGCGGGGATTTGTCGAAAGCCTCGTCAATAGATCCTAAAGTAACGGTAAAACAGACCGGCGACTTTACCTTCTTCCAGTCTATTCCGGGCATAGGCACCGATTATAGTTTTTCCGGCTCGGCTTTAAAGGCGCCTGTCGGTAAAATAACCGGACCGGTAAAAGGAAAGCAAGGGTATTACCTTATAAAAGTTCTATCAAGAACACCGTTCGATTCAACGGCTTTCGAGGTCCAGAAAAATAGTATAATGGCAAGGATAATCAACGAAAAGAAGAACACATTCTTTCCCGAATGGCTGGCAAAGTTAAAGAAAGATGCCGATATTGTGGATCATAGGAATCAATTCTTCGGCCAATAGCATCGGGTAAATAAATAATTATTTGAACCCCCGGTCTTATAAACCGGGGGTTTGATTTTTTAAATTATATTGTCAAATTAATTGCGTAATTCATTTTATTTTACGAAATGCAATACAAAATTTTTATTTTATTGCTTTTGTTTAATGTTGCCGCATATGCTCAATACAACGGGAAAAAATTTTCCGTAAGCGCAGGTTTGATATATACGACTTCTTCGAAAGTTTATTTGTACCCGAATTCATCCGATTTGATATTAAGGAACAAAGCTTTTCCGATTGACGACATAGTAAATCCGGCTTTGGACCTTAGATACAGATTGAACGACGATCTTTTCCTGGGATTGAATGTAGAATATATGACAAAATCCGTGTCGGCCCAAAATTTAACTGTGTTCTACGATAATAAAACCGTGGCAATTTTTGTAGAAGACGGATTTATACTTGTGCCGGTAGAATTATCCCTTTATTATCTGCTCCCTTTCTCCACGGAACAATGGAAATTTTTGATGGGCGGAGGCGCTGCATATTATTACGGAGAACAAATAAGAAAATTCGGGGACGAGGAAGTTAAAAGCTCTCCCCGGAATTTTGCTTACGGAATACAAGTATCCGTCGGTGCGGAATATTTAATTACCGACGTACTGGGTATCAGGATGTCCATGAAGTTCAGGGATCCTCAGTTTACGGTGGATAATACTTATTTAAAAAGTAATGTAAATTATGAAGGCAAATTAATTACCGTTCCACAGAGATCATTTGAGTCTAAAATTAATGTCGACGGAGTGGTCTTTGTTCTGGGCATGTCGTATAGTTTCTGAATGTTGCCGTGGAATTTAATAGAACGCGTGATGTTTTAAACATCGGAAGATATTTATGCAGATGAAAAAGAAAATCTTTTACCTTACCGGATTTATGGGTTCGGGAAAGAGTACCATGGGGCCGATAATAGCCAATACGCTGGGATGGGATTTCTACGACCTCGATTCTGTAATAGAAGAAAAAGAAAGTATGAAAGTATCGGAAATATTTGAATCTAAAGGTGAACAGTACTTTAGGAATATTGAGACGCGGCAGCTTTCGGAACTATCCAAAAAAGACATGTCGATCATTGCTCTGGGAGGGGGAACGGTCACGGTAGAAAAGAATTCCGAAATAATAAAAAATTCGGGCATTTTAATTTATCTGAAGATATCGCCGGAGACCGCTTACCAAAGGCTTAAATATAAACGCGACCGTCCGATATTGACGCGCGACGGTACGGTTAATCTTGATAAAATAGAATTTATCGGAAAATTGTCACGCTTGATGGAGACGAGAAAATCGTTTTATGAGTCGGCGGATATTATTTTTGAAACCGAGGACGGTTCGATCGGATTGACAATAGATAAATTAGTTAAAATAATGCGGAAGCTAATCAATTCCTCTAATCATTTAAATATCGGAAATCAAAGTGAATAAAATTATCGTTGAGCTGAAAGAGAATTCTTATCCGGTGCTGATGGGAAGCTCTATTCTTAATTTTCTTCGGAATGAAATTGAAATAAATAATCTGAACAGGAATATGCTGGCGGTTATCGACAATAACGTGGCTAATTATCATATGGATACGATAAAGAAAATATTCAAGAATCTGAGAGGAAGAATAAATTATTATCTTTTAAGGCCGGGGGAGACGACGAAATCCTATAAGTATTTGAATAAAATATATTCTTTTATGCTCGAAAAGGGCTACGGCAGAGATTCCCTTATTCTGGGTATAGGCGGCGGAGTGACGGGCGACCTTGTCGGATTTGCCGCGGCAACTTTTATGCGGGGCGTCCAGTTAATTCATATCCCTACCACATTATTGGCGGCGGTAGACAGCGCGATAGGCGGGAAGACCGGGATAAATTTCGAGAAAAATAAAAACATGATCGGGGCCTTTTATCAGCCGAAGGCGGTTGTGGCGGATACCGGTTTTTTCCGGACCCTACCGCGGAAAGAACAAACCTCCGGTATAGGCGAAATAATAAAGTACGGTTACCTGGCGGACAAAACTTTTTTTAAATATTTAAACGAAAATATTTATTCCGTTTACGATTTCGACGAAGAGATAGTTAATAAAATAATATTAAAATGCGTATCCATAAAAGCTTCGGTAGTCTCCCAGGATGAAAAAGAGTCCGGGATCAGAAAAATCCTTAATCTCGGGCACACTTTTGCCCACGGCTTGGAATCCGAATTGAATTTTAAGATCAAGCACGGCGAAGCAGTTATTGCTGGCATTGTGTCGGCTATTTTCCTTTCAGACCGCTTAGGCCTTCTTTCGCAGGGCAGTCTTGATAAATTTTTAACGCTGCCTTTGAAGATCAAAATGCCCAAAATACTATCGGGATTTGACGCAAAGAATGTGATACATGCAATGAGTCACGATAAAAAGAATAGAAACGGCAAAATAAGGTTTGTCTTACCGTCGGATATCGGGGAAATGCTGTTGGATGTCGAAGCGGATTTCGACGCAGTTAAATATTCTCTTTTAAAAATGAAAAAAGAGTTGTTTTATTGATTATACTTCCTGAAAACTTTTAAAAGACTTGCCGGGACGGTGAGTAGGACTATTCATCAACTGCACAATATTAACCAAATGAAGTTTTCGTTAAAAAAGTGTTTTTGATCTTTGGAGAGGGAAACTGTCGGATCTGAGGGAATAGATCCGACAGTTTTGAGTGACATTCTTTTGGAGGGATTGTTATGCTTAAAACTATTTTCTATTTTCAGTAATATAGTAGCAATTGCCGTACCATTTAAAAAGTAGGAATATCGATAGTTTTGTTATTGACCGGGTATGAAGCATAAAATTTTACAGGTAATATTTACCTGGAAAAGATTTAATTACCGAATTAGTTTTCTATCGATGACCCGGATTCCGGATTTTAGAAGGGGACTGGCAGATTGGCTCTGCCAGTCTTATTTAAGAAATTTTTTATGAGGGATTTGCTTAAAACTATTTTTCTATTTTCGAGTAATAAATCACAATTATAATGCCATTAAAAAGTTTAAAAAATGAAAAAATTATCACTTATTCTTTTGCAAATTTGTTTTATATTAAGACTTTCAAAAATAAATATGCTATACTGAGACAAAGCAAAGAACGGGATATAAATGTTGCAAGATTTTATTGAAACGCGGATTGATTATGAGAAGGAAGTGCGGGAGCTTAAAAACCGCCTTAATGCTGTAATATTAGCTCATTATTACCAAGAATCGGAAATCCAGGATATTGCGGATTTTGTGGGCGACAGTCTTGAATTAGCCAGGGCCGCAAAAAAAACAAAAGCGGATGTTATTGTATTCGCCGGAGTTCATTTTATGGCTGAAACCGCTAAAATCCTGAATCCCGAAAAAACCGTGCTGCTCCCCGATCTGCAGGCGGGATGTTCGTTAGCCGAAAGCTGCCCGGGAGAAGCTTTTAAAGCATTTAGGGAAAGGCATCCGGACCATCTGGCAATTTCATATATTAATTGCACCGCCGAAGTGAAGGCTCTTAGCGATATAATATGCACTTCGAGCAATGCGGAAAAAATAATAAATCAAATTCCCGAAGAACGGCCGATACTTTTTTCTCCCGATAGGAACCTCGGAAAATTTCTTGCTAAGAAGACCGGGCGGAATATGTTGCTGTGGGACGGCTCCTGCATAGTTCACGAAACCTTCAGCGAGAGAAAGATAATCGATTTACAGGTAAAAAATCCGGGCGCAAAAATAATATCCCATCCCGAATGCGAAGAATCCGTGCTGAGGCGCTCAGATTTTATCGGCTCCACAAGTAAACTGTTGAAATTTGTTCAGGAAAATGAAGCGGAAACTTTTATTGTGGTAACGGAACCGGGGATAATTCATCAGATGAAGAAAGCGGTGCCCAATAAAAATTTAATACCTGCTCCGCCTGAAAGCAACTGCAGCTGCAACGAATGTCCTTATATGAAATTAAATACTATGGAAAAGCTTTATTATTGCATGAAGAATAAAGAACCGCAGATTCTCCTTCCCGAATCCGTGATGAAGAAAGCGTTAATTCCCATAGAGAAGATGCTTTCGATGAGCTAGCACTTTTTTAATTCTATTTTGAATGTTGTACCTTCCCCGGGGGTTGAGGATCTAACATAGATCTTGCCCTTATGGTAAGTTTCAATAATTCTTTTGGACAGACTTAAACCCAGGCCCCATCCGCGCCTTTTGGTGCTGTAGCCCGGTCTGAACACGTCCTTTCTCCTTTTCAGGTCTATTCCTTTCCCGTTGTCGCTTACCTCGATATCGACATTACGCCTGCCCGGCTTAATATAAATATTTATTTTCCCTTCTTTTTGTTCGATTGCATCAAGTGCGTTTTTTATCAGGTTTTCTATGACCCATTCGAACAATTCGGAATTCAGGTTTGCGCATGCGAATTCGTCGCCCTCCAGCGTGAGCTCTATGCTTCTGCCGGTTTGGGGCAGACGCCGCTGGTAATACTCCACTACTTTTTTAACTTCTTCGTAAACGCTCATCGGCACGATTTCAGGGGTGGCGCCTATTTTTGAAAACCGGTAGGTTATTTTGTTTAGTTTCTCTACGTCGTTAGATATCTCTTCCGCTATATCCAATACTTTATCCTTGTCGTTATAGCTGATCTTAAGCATTTCAAGCCATCCCATTAGGCTTGATATCGGGGTCCCGAATTGGTGAGCCGTCTCTTTTGCCATCCCGACCCATATGTTGCTTTGTTCGCTTCTCTTTATGTTGCTGAAACCTATGTAAGCCAAGGCAATGAACATAGCTGCAATTAATATTTGCACGTAGGGATAATACTTTAGCTGCGTGATTTGAACGGAATCCCCGTAGTGGATTTTTTGAATTACGGTATCTTTATAGGATACGGTGATCGGTTTATGCAGCTTGTCCATTTCTTTGATCTTGGTTTCGAAGAAGCTTTCAAGCTGCCTATCGGAAAGGGAAGTATCGTACTTTACGTTCCGTACGTCTTTTATGTCTTTATTATTGCCTATATGAATTTTATTGTCGGGACTGCTGCTGATTAACGGAAAATCAATCGGTTTCAGAATATTTTCAAAAAGAAAGGTAATGTCCTCGTCGTTGCCGCTGGTGTTGGCAACATATTCAATTCCCCTTGCATAAAGCTGCACGATCTGCCTTTCCTTTTCCTGAAGTTTTTCGACGAGATTTTGCGTATAGAAAAGAGTACCGGCTGCAATAAGAATGGCGATAAACAGAAGGACAATTTTTATATTTATGGTAGCCGGCCCCCCGGACATTTTCATTGGCTGTATTCCTTATAAAATTCTTTCAGCGCATCGAACACGGCCACGTCAATCTTTTCGCGGAATCTGTAAGTTAAAAGCAATGCCTCCTGATCCGGAACCGTCATAAATGCGGGCTCAATCAATATGGAAACGCACCCGGGAATTCTCGTCATGTATAGATTATCCCAGAATAATCCGAAATCGTTCAATCTCAATTTCTTGAGCAGTTCTTCGTGGACCAATTTAGCCAGCGGCAGCGCCTGCGGGAAATAATAATATACGGAACTGCCGTTATGTTCGAGAGGATTGACGCCTTCCGGGACGGCGTTGTTGTGAATGCTGATGGATATTTCCGGATTAAACGAGTCCACCTTTGCCCGTCTTCTTTTAAGATATAAAGGATTGGTGGTATGGGTCAGGTGAACCTTGGCGCCTGCTTTCTCGAGCAGTTTCTTTAATTGAAGACTTATTTTTAAATTCACGTCTTTCTCTTCGGTTCCCCGGGGACCTATAGCTCCGGTGTCCGGGTTATGCCCCGGATCCAGTACTATTACGCGGCCCTTTAATATACGGGATGCGGTTAAACGGCCGGATTTTTTCTTCGCGGGTTTTTTAATTTTTACCCTGAGTAAATTGCCGTCGTACTCGGCAGCATAGCCCCATTGTGTCTTTTCGTTCAGCAGCACGTCAACTTTCAGCACCCCGTCTTTTGGCTGATCCCAAGTAACCTGCTTTATTAAATCGCAGTTATTGTTATATACCCAATCGATATTCGAGGTAACGTTATAAACGAGTATTTCCATACTCTCGGGATCGGTGCCCTGTATTATCTTGTACGGGCATCTTTGGGTAAGACCGAGATTTATGCTCACGAAACTAGCGGAATCCTCCGTCCGGATCGCATAAATTGAAGCTCTGGGAATCGTAGTCCCGGGAAGAAGCATCACTGCCCCGGAATCGGGAACATATACTGTTTCGTCCTGGGCAAGTCGGCATTGGTACCATGTTCCCACTTTTCCGTTTACCAGCATATTAATCCCGCCTTCAAGGAATAGGTTGTAGCCGCCCTCGGGTTCGTACCTGCCTACCAGGGGATTTAAGAAACTTTTAGTCTGGATAACTTCCGGAATAAATGTATTGAAAGCGGATACTCTGCCGGGTGCCGGTATGGAAATCGAATCGGCCGGCGTCTTTTTCAAATAAATATTTATCTGCGCATTTTTCAACCCGGGAATAATAGTAAAATTACCCCAATAAATTCCCTTTACGGTATCGTTCTTGTTTGTAAAGCCTCTTCCGAAAACGGCATTCTGCCAGTTGTAATCGTGGACGATCTGCGTTTCCAGCATAGGAAACTCTTCGTTTATGCCTTCCACTTTAAAATATGCCTTCATTCCCGGTGTGCCTTTAAATTCAACTTTTACGGTTGAACCGGGGATTAGAGAAGTGTTTACCTCGGGCATTATTTGAAAGCTTTTATCTACTACTAGGGTATCTAGCGGCGAGGTCCGGAGAGGTTCGGTTATATCATATATTTTTACGATTTGTTTTTTGTGTCCGGATCTGGTAATATCGAAAACAAATTTTCCTTTGCTGACGCTGTCCTTCCTGAACAAAATAATTCTGGCCATGCATATAAATGCGCCGTCGCGGCTTACCTGGGCATCGGAATCATTGATTTTCAATTTTGCATTAGGAGGAGAGACCGTGCCTATGAAATAAAAAGGGCTTCCCGTGATCTCTAGACGTACGTTTGTAGTGGGATATACTAGTTTAAGCGATAAGTCGTTACTTTGAGCCGCAGATGTAAGCTGCCAAAGTATTACTGCCGAAAAAATAAGCAGTATCTGCTTCATTATGCATAAAAAGTTTGTTGTCGTTTTGGTCCAACCGAAACAATTTTGATTTTAAAACCCGATTTCTCGGAGATAAATTTTAAATAATTTTTCGTTTCGGAAGGAAGATCGGAATAAGACAGACAATTAGAAATGTCTTTTTTCCACCCCGGCAATATCTCGTATACGGGTTTGACCGCGGAGAGGCGTTCAACGTCGGTCGGGAATGATTTTATTGTTTTTCCTTTTAATTCATAGCCTACGCAGACTTTAATCTCGTCGAATTTGCTAAGGACATCAAGTTTCGTGATCGCGACTGAGTCGATCCCGTTGATCATTGCCGAATAATGTACAAGAAATGCGTCGTACCATCCGCAGCGCCTCGGCCGTCCCGTAGTCGCTCCGTATTCGGCGCCTATCTCCCTGAGTTTCTCGCCTTCCGCGTCCGTTAATTCAGTAGGGAAGGGACCGAGGCCTACTCTAGTAGTATAAGCTTTTACTATGCCCACTACGGAATCTATCTTTGTCGGCGGTATGCCGGTTCCCGTGCAAGCTCCTCCGGAGGTGGGGCTGGAGGAAGTGACGTAAGGATAGGTGCCGTGATCAACGTCCAGAAGCGTACCCTGAGCTCCTTCAAGAAGAACGGATTTTCCCTCGGATATCGAATTATTTAGAAATATGGAAACGTCCGTTATGTATCTGTCAATAATCTTATCGAATTCAACATATTGCTTGATAATCTCTTCTACGTTCAGTTCGTCGTGGGCGTAAACCTTCGTCAGCAAATTATTTTTTTCTTTAAGGTTTTCCCTGATCTTTTCTTCGAGCACTTTCCTGTCCAGTAAATCTACTATCTTGATGCCCTTTCTTGCGTACTTATCTATATAACACGGACCGATACCGCGGCCGGTTGTTCCGATTTTATTATCGCCGCTCTCGCTAATCGAATCGAGCAGCTTATGGTAGGGCATAATTAAATGCGCGTTATGACTTATAAATAATCTGCCGTCAACCTTTATACCGTTCCTGGCCAGCAGATCTATTTCTTCAAGCAGCGCAGTAGGGTCAATGACAACCCCGTTCCCGATTACGCAAACCACATCTTCTCTTAATATACCTGAAGGGATCAGGTGCAGAATAAACTGTTTATCTCCAATGGTCACGGTATGTCCGGCATTTGCGCCGCCCTGGTACCTGGTTACTATATCGAATTTCTCGCTTAAAATATCGACGATTTTTCCTTTGCCCTCGTCTCCCCACTGGCTTCCGACAAGCACTGTAACGCTCATTTGTTTCCCTGTTAATAATTGAACCGATTAATAATGAATAAACAAAATAAAAACTCCGAATTTATGTATCCGGAGTTTAATTAATTGAATTCTTTAAATGTGCTTAATAAAATTAATTAGTAAAACTCTTGATTGCTTCGTCGACCGAATCGTACGATTCGAATATGGTTATAAGCTTTGTGATTATAAGCAAGCTTTGAATTTTTTCGGTAGTGCGGGCTAATTTAAGCTGACCTTCGCTTTTTTTCATAGTAGTAAGTCCGCCGATCAACATGCCCAGGCCTGAGCTATTCATAAACTTTACTTCCGATAAATCAACGACAATATTTTTCTTCCCTTCGTCCAGAAGTTTATGAAGAAGTTCATTAAATTCCTTGGTATCGTCGCCACCCATCACGTTCCCTTTTAATTCGATAGAGACGGCATTATAATGCTCAACGACTTTATATTTCATGAATAACTCCTAATATTTTATTGACAATTTAACTAGTTGCTTCAATTTATGCAAGTGCGATCAAACCATAATACGGGAAGCTTTAAATAGGTCAAATGACTTAAAGATAAAGTTTATTTCTTATTTAAAACTACCTATCTTAGGGAACAAACTTAATTTTTACTGCGTCTAAAAATATGAAATTCATAAAAAAGAAAAAAGAGTTGCAGCATCCTCAAATATTAAATTTAGATGACGACTTCTCTTTGATAAAGAGGTTTATTGAAGGCGATGAATCCACGTTCACAACTCTGCTTCAGCGCCATAAAGAGAAAGTACGCAATATAATATACATAACGCTTAATAATCACGATCTTGTTGACGACATAGCTCAGGAAGTATTCCTAACGGTGTATAAAAATCTGAACAATTTCCGTTTCGAATCTCAGTTCACGACATGGCTGTATAGAATTACTGTAAATAAATGCAAAGATCATATGAGAAAAATGAAGATTCGCAATATTTTTTCACCCATTAAGGAAACCGAGGAAGAACTCGGTTACAGTACACACCCGGAGAATATGGATGTAACCGAAATAGTACAGGGGGCTATAGCAAAACTGCCCGAAAAATTAAGGGTCCCGTTGTTGTTGAAAGATATTGAAGGATTGAGCTACCAGGAAATTGCGGAATCCGTACAATGCGAAATAGGAACAGTGAAGTCGCGAATATTTAGAGCTCGGGAAGGCTTAAGAGAATTGCTTAAACCGTATGAGCAGGAGTTCAGGGCATGAAAAACTTTTACAAAAAATATGAAATGCTTTCGGCATATTTGGACAACGAGCTTTCCGATGCCGACAGAAAGAATTTGGAGGAGGAATTAAAAACTTCCCCTGTTTTGAGAAGCAAACTGGAGGAGCTAAAAAGAGTAAAACAACTTACTGTTTCCAATTTTAAATCCGTTCCCGAAAATCCTTTCTTTGAAACCAAACTTGCGGCCACAATGCGGTCCGAAAAACATTTGTGGCCCGTCATGAGAAAATTCGTACCGGTTGCCGGAATAGTTATGGCCAGTCTGCTCCTGATGATTGTCCTGAAATTTAACCCGGGGATTATAAACAGCCTGGTCGAGCAGCAGAAATCAAATTTAACTTCTTTTTATAAGGAGAACCTTAAACCGCTGCTGTACACTGCTAATCTAAGCAACGACGATATTTTTAATTTTGCCTTTTACCACCAGCTTCCGCTGGATAACCAAAAAAAACAGATACTTCAATTCGGCGCCGATAAAAAAGGCAACCACTACTTCGAAATAAAGCAAGCCGGTGTTGTCCCTGCTCAAAACAGTTTGGAAAAGTTTGCCGATGCGTTAAAGCTGAATAATAAACAAAAAGTCGAATTCGATTCGATTCTTCATTCTTATGCGGCGGATCTTCAGAACCAAGTTTTGGTCAACAATAAAAACACCGTTGCGATAAATCCCAATATATGGAACTTCAACAAAGCTCTTACAGCCGATCTGATTGCTTTTGCCGCAAAGGTTAATAAGAATCAAATTGCCCGGGCGATTCCGCCGGGCTTCGAGAAATATTATGATAACGGCGGAATAGAAAAAGCCGTGAGTCAAATTAAATCTTCGGGGAACGACAGGTATATTTTCCTTACACCCGATTCGATTTTTTCGGATTCGTTTTATTTTGATAAGGATAAATTCAAAGACGATATGAAAAAATGGAACGAAGAGTTAAGGAAAAATATGAAAGACATGGATAAACAGCTGGACGGTTTAAGTTTTTCAATTCATTTCGGGAAAGAGTTTTCAAAACTAAAAAAAGATTCTTCATGGAACAATGAATTTAAGGTATTCGTAGACAGCAACGGCTGCAGGGTGCATCTTTCCAAGCTGTTTATTCCGAATATACCGATTCCCGATGTCGACAGCATAATCTCGCATATAGATTCGGCAACCGGCCTGTTCAGATCTTTTACTTTTAATTTACCCGAGCATAAAGGCAAGAACTTTAACTATAAATATTTTTACAAGGATTCAACCAAAGGCTACAGAATGAATTTCAAAGCTTTCGGGTTTGATTCCACTTTTACGCACGGTAATAAAAATTCGGATTCGCTTTTTATTTCCAAATTTAAGAATTTCCGTTTCCCATTTAACGCCGATTCCATGGCATCGATGTTCAGGTTCTTTTATAACGATTCAACCAAGATAGACCAGCAGAAACAGCTTCAGCACCAGATGAAAGAATTTCAGAAAGAAATGGAACAATTCCGGAAAGAAATGGAACAGTGGCAAAAACAGTTTCATTATAATAATCCTAAACCGGAAAAAAGCAGCCCCGTTGAAATTTAAAGGTATTTTACGGCCGTTTTTCGGCAGATAAACGAAAAACGGCTCTATTCTTCAATTTCGGTTGACACCGGCATAAAATATTCGGCATTTCGGCTATCCTATTTTTTTTCCGTTTATACATCTTTTCTTTACAAATATAAATTTTTACCTTAATTTAACCCCACATTGAAGTAATATTATGCCGTTACGGCATGTAATCGAATTTCACTTGCGACGGAATAATTTTCGGGGCCGGAAAGCACAATTTATGTTATTTAAAACCGAAAAGTTAAAAGGGAATATAAAGAATCAAATCTTCGTAGGTTTGTTGTTTATATTATTATTTTTTAAACTTTTCCTGTATTCGGCCGAATCAATTACTCTTTCAATCGTAAACGAAGTACTGGTCATTCTTACCGCAATATCTTTAATATCGGCATTGTCCGAAATAGTCCACAGAAAAAAAGTTAATCCCATCGGTCTTGTTATGAACGTCGGTATATTAAATGCCGTCATATTCTTTCTTATTTCATTCTCAGGACCCATACTCGGGGGATTCGGAGAACCCGGTAGGAGCGCGGATATTAATCCTGGTATAATATTTAATTTAATCTCGTTTATTTATACTTTTTTAATTATAGGATCTATTTCATACATCTTCCTGGTATTCAAAGAATTATTTTATCTCAGGCAGAAGAAAAACGTCAGCACATATTTTAATACAATGGTTGTCTTTTTCATCCTTGCAGCTTTCTCGAGTGTTTTAAAAAAACTGCCCGATCTCGGATATATAAGGGACACCTTTTTTATAATCTCGATTTTGTTAATAGTGATAAACTCTATAAGAATATCGTGGATAGCCTTTATAGTAAAGAGAGAAAAAATATCGCTGCTGGTGTTGTCTGTTATTATTTCCATACTTTTCGTCGTAAATATAATTAGGGGAGGAGAAACAGCCGCATTTTCCGGAGACATAAGCCGGTTTTCTCTGGGCGTCAGCCAATTTTTCAAAATAATGATGATATACGGGGGAATTTACTTCAGCGTACTTTTTTTTACCACCTTATTCCACCTTCCGACCGCGGAGGCATTTGATAGGAAGGCTCAGGAAGTAAATTTCTTACAATATTTCAGCAAACTGATTACCGAATCACTTGACTTCGACGACTTGGCAGAATCCGTAACCGAGATAACAGCAAAGGTATGCAATGCGCAGGCTTCGTGGATTATTTGGAAAGAAGGGGGCGACTTTAAATCCATTGCCAATAAGAACATCGGATTTTACGATACCGGCATTATTACAAATGATATATTAAAAAATCTCCAGCGGAAAAACATAGGAGAAACATCCGTATTCAACCAGGGCCGCCTGGAAAACCGCGGGCAGCTTAGCGAGGAGTTTTTTTATTTTGCGGTAGCGCCTCTTAAAGCCCATGACCAAATAAAAGGATACCTTACCGCAGCGCGCAAGATAAATCTGGAATTTGACGAAGAAGATATAAATGCTTTGGATACCTTTTCGGATTATGCTTCGCTGGCTATAGAAAATTCGAGACTGCTGGAAGAGTCGATAGAAAAAGAAAGAATGGAAAAAGAACTTGACGTGGCCCGCGAGATCCAAAGAAAAATTTTACCCAGCAAGAATCCCGAATTCGAAAATCTGCATATCTCTTCCGTTTTCATCCCGGCTTTTGAAGTGGGAGGAGACTATTACGATTTTTTTAACATCCGGGACGACCGATTGGGATTTGTTATTGCCGATGTTTCCGGCAAAGGCATCCCGGCGGCTTTTATAATGGCCGAGATTAAGGGCATATTCGAATCCTTGTCCAAAACATTCGCAAACCCCAAAGATATCCTGATTAAAGCCAACGAGATTCTCGAACGTACCCTGGATAGAAAAACTTTCGTAAGCGCCGCTTACGGAGTTATAGACGTGAAAACCAGCCGTTTGAAAATAGCCAGGGCCGGGCATTGCCCTATAATTTTGTTAAGAGAAAACGGCCTGGAGAATTTAAGACCCTCGGGCATCGGTTTGGGCCTTAATTTTACGGAACACTTTGCCAATACGCTGGAAGAAACTGAAATTTACTTGGAAGACGAAGATACTATAGTACTTTACACAGACGGAATAACCGAAGCTAAAAACAACCGGCTCGAAGACTTCGGAAGCAAATACTTCGAGGAAATACTGAAAAAAAATTACAAAAAAGAAGTGGATGAAATTTCCAACAGAGTGATAAGAGAAGTAACTTTGTTCTCGCAAAATAATTCACAGCATGACGACATAACTTTGGTTATTTTAAAGTGGAAACAAAATTTAAAAATTGACGGAGAGAAAGAATGGCAGATTTCAACACCTCAGTTAAAGAAGTAGGTGATATTAACGTTGTTTATTTAAAGGGCTACCTTGATGCTCACACGGCGCCCGCTTTGGAGAATACGTTTTCCAATATAATAAACAACGACAGGTACTCTATTGTGGTTAATTTTAAAGACCTTGCTTATATAAGCAGTGCGGGCTTGGGCGTGTTTATGGCGTTTATCGAGAAGGTAAGGGATAATAAAGGCGATATTAAATTATGCAGTATGAGCGATAAAGTCTTCAATATTTTCGATCTCTTGGGTTTTCCGCTGCTTTACGAAATATTTAAATCGGAAGACGAAGCAGTTATAAAATTTAGCGAGAAAAAATAAGTTGAAAACCGGTAAAAAAATAAAACAAAAACAGTTGGTCGTTGAAGGTAAGACAAATAATTTGTCCATGATAAGGGACTTCGTATTTACTACGGCTTCGGATATCGGTATCAGACAGGAAATTATCGATAATATTATTCTTGCGGTTGATGAAGCTTGTACGAATATTATTAAACATGCTTATAAATCGATCAAGGAAGGTCAAATTATAGTCAGGTTGGAATATTCCGACAAAAAGTTTACCGTCATAATCAAAGACTACGGCGCGCCTTTCAGGCCAGAAACCATTCCCGACCCAGATCTGCAAATATATTACCGCCAGCACAGGGTGGGCGGATTAGGCATGTATTTAATGAAATCCTTAATGGACGAAGTTAAATATATCTCCATCCCCGGCAAATACAATCAGGTCCGCCTTTCCAAAAATATTAATTCCGCTCATTGAGATGAACGATCCCGAGAATATAAAAGTTAAAAGAAATCTGACCGCGCTTGTAGAATTCAGCCGGATTATTAATTCAAGCATGGATCTGGAATTTATTCTCAACAACGTGCTTCTTACTTGCATGGGAAAATTTCTCGCTACAAAAGGAATGATTGCTCTGAACATAGAAGGGAAAATCGTCCACAAAGCTTCGAAAGGACTGCCTCCGGAAATTATAAACGAATTCCCGGTTTTAATTGCGGAAAAAGGTGCGCTCGAGAGTTCCGGATTTAAAAATTATATGGCCATGGCAAAACTGGTTGTTTATGAGAAGATCAGCTCGTCCGACGAATGCATAGGAATAGTCTGTCTGGGCGAGAAGCTAAATAAAACACCTTTCAGCGAGGACGATCTGGAATTCTTAAAAACCATTCTGAACATCTCGGCTTCGGCAATTCAGAATTCCATGGTTATTGAAAAGCTAAAGCACGTGAACAGAATGCTCGATTCCAGGATTCAAAGACTGAATTCGCTTTTCGAATTAAGCAAAGAATTCGGATTGTTCTCGGAATCGATGAGAGTGGCTAAACTTCTGGTCTTTTCCGTTATCGGCCAGTTCCTTGTTTCAAAATTTGCCGTAACGGTTTTCGAAAACGACGTCGTTAAAGTGCTTGAATCCAAATTCCCGGAAAAGGATCTGCTCTCCGCTATAAATGATTTCGATTACAGGGAAATTACCGGATCGCTTTCGAAGAAAGATATAGAAAAAAAATATAAGGGATTCGACCGATTGAACGTCGAACTTGTCGTTCCTATGCAGCTTCAGGGAAAAACGAAAGGGCTGATCTTGCTGGGCAAGAGAATTAACAACCAGGATTTTTCGGAAGCCGATATAGAATTCATTTATTCGGTCGGAAGCCTTGCGATAATTTCGCTGGAGAATATTCATCTGTTCGAGGAGGCTCTGGCAAAGCAAAAGATGGAAGAAGAATTGGAAATAGCCAGGGGTATCCAGTTAAATCTTTTCCCGAAATCCGTTCCGGAATATTCAAATTTCGATATAGCCGCGGAGAGCCTTACTTCCCAGCAGGTAGGCGGAGATTATTACGATCTTATTTCCCTGGATAATAGAAGTTTTTGCGTAAGCGTTGCAGACGTATCCGGGAAAGGGGTCCCGGCGGCGCTTTTAATGGCCAATTTGCAGGCTTTCTTAAAAACCACGACAAAGCACGGAATGAAACTTTCCGAAGCAACCGCCTTAATAAACGATTTGATAACGGAAAATACATCCGACGGGAAATTCATTACGTTTTTCTGGGGCGTTTTCGATAACGAGAATTTAACCCTGGAATACGTCAATGCCGGGCACAACCCTCCCTTATTAATAAGGAAAGGCGAAATAATTAAATTAACCAAAGGCGGTATAATTCTGGGAGTAATGAAAACCAATTTGCCTTACGAATCTGAAATTATTCAGCTGCAGAAGAATGACGTTTTGGTAATGTTTACCGACGGAATTACCGAGGCGAAAAATATTGAAGATGAAGAATATTCGGACGAACGGTTTGAAAGGCTAGTCCCCAGGCTGGTTGCGGATTCTGCCGAAAATATATTAAAAACAATCCAAAATGTCGTTAAAACTTATGCGGACGGAACCCCTCAATCCGACGACATGACAATAGTTGTACTTAAAGCCAAATAATACGGATTTTTTATTTTAACCGAATTGGTTAGTTTTGTTAAAAGGAAAAAATTCATTACAGCTCCATCTGCAATCCATATATCTGTACAATTTACGTTATGAGTAGATTCAAAGAAATATATTTAAAGAACAAGCCCAAAGTTATAATTACGGTTTCGGTAGCGCTGATATTGTCGGCCGTAATTAATATATACCTTACTTTCACAGTCAGGACAACTTCAAACGACGAGTGTTTATGGAACCAAAAGCAGGTATCCGAAGACAGCACGGTGATCTACATAAGCAACGTAAAGGTTGACGGCGTTACCTGGAACGCCGGAATCAGGGACGGCGACGAGCTGCTGGCAATCGACAATAAAATCGTACGGGATCCCACAGGCGCTCAAATTATTCTTAATAAGATTTCTTACGGGCAGTACGCCGATTATACCGTCAGGAAGAAAGATTCCGGTAAAATCGTGCACGTAAATGTTTTTGTAAAAAAGCTAATTCAGATCGGGAACCTTTCGGACGAAATATTGGCCCTTATCTGGATGCTCATCGGGTTTATAGTATTAATGGCAAAGTCAAACGGCAGGGTGCAGAAGCTGTTTTATGCCATCGGCGTATTTGCGGTGCTTTCTACATTTAACAATTTTTTCCCCACCACGGTATCTCTTACGGATTTAAGAAACCATCAGTGGATGTATTTAATAATTTTTATTTGCATCTCCGCCGGTGCGGGATTTCTTCCTTTCGTTTTTGTGAACTTCTTCTGGTCTTTCCCGGTGCAGTTCAAGTTCATGGATAAAAAGATCGTGAGGAAGGTTTTGATAATATTGCCCGTGATCTTCTCCCTGTTGATTTTGATATCTTCATTCTTCATTTACCGCGGTGAAAAATTAAACCTCGATTACCTGATGCTGCAGAAGAACCTGGCGGAATATATATCGTACACGGGATATTTGGTTGCGTTTATATCTTTATTTATTAATTATATAAGATTGAAGACCAGGGAGGCAAGGAAGCCCGTAATAATTATTTTAATAGCGTACCTGGTAGCGATCCTTGCCATTGTTTATACCGTGCGCATTGCGCCCGCAATTTCGGACACCGTATTCAATTCCCCCCAATATTATACTCCCATAATTCTCATCGTGCTTGTTCCTATTGCTTTTGC
>JBJKOY010000494.1:0-1585 GCA_046706945.1 Ignavibacteriaceae bacterium
CACGAGAAAGGGATAATACACAGGGACATAAAACCCGACAACATAATGCTTCGAAAAGACGGAAAAATCCGGATAATGGATTTCGGCCTGGCCAAGCTTTACCGTGCGGGCGAAGTATCCCGTTTAACCAGGACCGGCACGACGATGGGAACGCTGGGTTACATGTCGCCCGAACAAGTGGAGGGGCTGGACGTAGACTTCAGGTCCGATATATTTTCCGCCGGGGTAGTGCTGTATGAACTCCTTACCGGCGAATCTCCCTTTAACGGCATACACGATGCCGCGGTAATTTATAAAATTGTCAACTCGGAAGTCGCGCCCGTTTCCTCGGTAAGAAAAGATGTAGATCCCCTTCTGGACTTAATTTTGCTTAAGTGCCTGGAGAAGGATAAAGAGAAACGGTATCAATCGTCCAAAGAATTGGCGGAAGACCTGAGAAACGTAAGAGACGTACGCGGGAAAGAAGATTTAAAGCATATAGATAAAATCAAAAAGAAACTGATCCCGAAACTAAGTCCCGGCCGCAGAACAATTATTTCACTTTCCGGTTCGGTAAAAAAAGAAAAAGTATCGCGGAAAATGTACCCTGCCGCTCTGTTAATTTTCCTGCTGCTGGCTGCAGCCGTATATTATTTTCTCTTTGCGCAGCAGACTTTCGAAATTAACTCCGAAATGAAAATTCACGAACTTGTCACTCCGTTTACGGATATTTCCAATCCGTCTATTTCAGCGGACGGAAACTGGATAGCGTTCCCGGCATGCGATCAAAACGGTAAGTGGGATATATACTTAATGCATTCAAGAACAGGGGAATCGCGAAGGATTACATACGATTCCACAAGTTTTATAAGGTTTGCCAGCATCTCCCCGGAGGGAAGCCAAATATTGTATACCATATTTAATAAACAAGAGTTGTACAAAGTATCATCCGTAACCGGAAATAAGAAGAAACTGGCGGACAGCGTAAATTTCGCCTCGTGGCGGCCCGACGGTAAACAAATCGGATATCTGGTCGAGCGCTACCCCGAAATGCTTTTGCATAGTTTCTGGACTATGAATCCGGACGGTAGTAATAAACATTATGAGTTTTACGATAAGGGACAGGGATGGAGCAATATCAGTTTTTCCTATTCACCCGACGGTAAATCCGTAGCGTGGCTTCGTCAATATTACGGCGGGTACGGCGAAATTTTCACCAAAGCGCTCGGCTCCGGAAAAGAGAAACAACTGACGTTTGATAAGAAAAGCATTTCCGATCTTTACTGGGCAAAGAAAGGGGTTATCCTTTTCTTATCGGCCAAATCGGGAAATATGAATACTTATATGATTAAAGAAACCGGCGGAAAAGAAATACAAATAACTAAAGGCACCGGTCCCGACGTTGAAGTAACCGCATCATGGGATTTGAGTAAAATAGTGACTTTCCAGTCTGTGAATTATTCAAATACCTTTATTCAGAACTTAAAGACTTCCGGGTTAAAACAAATTACTTTTGATGAAAGACTGATTGCATATCCTTCGATTTCTCCCGACGGAAAATTGATTGCCTACAGCCAGTATAATGCTTTCGCCGAATGGTCGCACG
>JBJKOY010000495.1:0-2097 GCA_046706945.1 Ignavibacteriaceae bacterium
ATTTAACCCCGTCTTTACCGAAAACACTGTTGGGATTTATAGGAAAGTAAACCCAAAAATCTTTAAAATCATTTTCCCCCGGATGAGTTGCAATAGTTTGCGTATTGTCCCAGATTCCCCAATTGACGGTAGTGTCGCCGGTATTCAAAAGAAATTGTTCCATTTTTACCCGGCTCGAATTTTTATAAATTGTCATTCTCCTTACAAATTGAAGGTTCGGAGCCTTCCAATGTTCAACGGGACTTGTGACTTTGATTGTAGATGAATCAGGAGTATCCGCTAATATTTCATAAGTGTATTTTCCGCAGTCTAATGTAGGCGGAGGTGGCCAAGTCCACCTCCCGGGACCGTACTGCGGAGAGGGCCAGTTTTTAAAACCTCCGAAATTGCGGAAGGGAGAACTTGCCGTCGGAGTATATGTTTTTCCGTTTAAACTTGAATCCCTGTATATCGATACATATCCGTCAAGATTATACTGCATTACCCGTGCGCCGATATCCGGAACGGTTGCGGTTGATATTAACCCGTTTTTTATAATAACCGCGTTCCAGCCGTTCCAACCTGATTTAATTTCCATTGAAGTACCGTAATCTTGAGCTAAAATTAATTGCGCAAAAAAGAATAATAGTAAACTTATTTTTCTTAACAGATATTTAGAACTTCTTGTCATATTTACCGCAATGTTTATTTGAGCAATAAAATTTTTTTGTATCGAAACAACTTTAATTTAATCAATCTTAATCTTTATTATTTTCAAATCTTTTGCAGCCGAACTGGTTCCGTATAATATTTCATATTCTCCTGGTGTTACATCCATCCGATCATCGGTTGTATTAAAAAACCGGAATGCCGAGGGAGACAAATTAATAGTAACTTTACTTGTTTTGCCTGCTTCAACTTTTACTCTTTGAAAACCTCTCAATGTTTTAATAGGTCCGCCAGTGTCGTTTGCTTTGTGCACATAAACCTGTACGACTTCCGTTCCGTCCCATTTCCCCGTATTTGATACGGGAATTGTAAGATCAATACTCTCATCATTTTTAATTGTCGTTTTACTTACTTTAGCGTTACCGATCGCGAAAGTCGTATAACTTAACCCGTAGCCGAACTGGAAAAGAGGATCGGACATAAAACGGTAAGTACGGCCTTTCATCGAATAATCATCAAAAGGCGGCAGTTGCTTTATGCTTTTATAAAAGGTAACCGGCAGTTTACCGGACGGATTATAATCACCGAATAGAACGTCGGCTACGGCCAGCCCGCCTTTTTCTCCTCCGTACCATGCCTGAAGAATCGCATCGCAGCTTTGTGTTTCGGGGACCAAACCGATAGCAGAGCCCGAACAATTCACGAAAATAATTTTCTTACCTGCTTTCTTCAAAGCTTCCAAGCAGTTACGCTGCACTTCGGGAAGCTGAATATCTGTCCTGTCGCCCCCTTTAAATCCCGGTAAGTTAACCGGCATTTCTTCCCCTTCCAATTGGGATGAAATTCCGCCTACGAAAATTACATCGTCAATGCCTTTCAACTTTTTCAACAAAGCATCGTAATTGACAGGCACTTCCCTGCCGAAATTAAGACTTAGGCTGGCCGTCCAGTTTTGAATCTGCCTGAAATCGGCTTCAATTTTGTATTCTTTACCCGCTTCAACATTAAATGTAACATGCTTGGGAAGCGCTCTCCACATATATACCCTTGCAAGAGTATCACCGTTTACCTTAAGAATAAAACTTCCGCACGCTTCTATTCTAAAGGCAATTTCTCCCGACTGCGCGGGTATGTAGACAGTCTCGTATTTAGCAGAGAAATTTTCAAGATGTACGCCTGTGCTGAATTCATGCTGTCCGAAAGTGGTCAGCTTAATAGGATTAACTATCTGATCAACTGCTACGGCCTTACCTTCAAAACTGCGGTTGTTCCAGTATGTGGCTCTTATGCCTTTTTTACCGTCAATCGAACATTCGCCGAAAGCGGGTTCGACGACCGAATTTTCTACAAGGTCGCAGCCTTTGTCGTATACTATCTTACCGGCAGGCAGTTTTGTTTTTATGCCGTCTAAGACGGTAATCGTTTTAATAGGCGTGCCGTTGTAGTTTC
>JBJKOY010000496.1:0-7643 GCA_046706945.1 Ignavibacteriaceae bacterium
ATCCGGATCGGGAATTCTCCAGGGTTCCGATCCGTTGGCTATATAACCGTCCGACAAATAAATTACCGGTACCATATACTTAACAGCGATTCGCGCCGCTTCTATGGCGGTATAAAAACAATCCGCCGGCGTTGAGGCTGCAATTACCGCAACAGGGGCTTCGCCGTTTCTTCCGTTAATAGCCTGCTGCAGATCCGATTGTTCCGTTTTTGTAGGCAGACCGGTGCTTGGACCGCCTCTTTGAACATCTATAATTACAAGAGGAAGCTCGGTCATAACAGCCAATCCTATCGCCTCGGTTTTAAGTGCCACTCCCGGCCCGCTGGTGGTTGTTATAGCAAGCGCGCCGCTGAAAGAGGCTCCCAGCGCCGCGGTAACGGCAGCAATTTCGTCTTCGGCCTGGAAAGTTCTTACGTTGAAATTTTTGTACTTGCTTAACTCGTGAAGAATATTCGAAGCAGGCGTAATCGGATACGAACCTAAGAACAACGGTATCCCGGCTTTTACGGAAGCGGTAATAAATCCTATCGCAAGAGCTTCGTTGCCGGAAATATTTCTGTAAATTCCCTTGGGAAGATCGGCTTTCTCCACGCGGTACCTTGTAGTAAATAGGTCGGTGTTTTCGCCGAAATAAAAACCGGAAAGGAGAGCTTTTTCGTTCGCTTTGGCAATAAGTTCGCTATCTTTGAATTTTGAATAAATCCATTTAACGGTCGGCTCGACAGGTCTGCTGTACAGCCAGTACATCAACCCCAGCGCGAAGAAATTCTTGCAGCGTGCGATATCTTTAGACGATAAGCCGCTGTCCTCAAGCGCCTTGCTTGTAAGACTGGAAAGCGGAACGCGGACGGCATGATATCCGTCGAGTGTGCCGTCATCGAGGGGATTGCTTTCATAACCGGCTAATTTAAAATTCCGGTCCTCAAACGAATCGATATTCACTATCACCGTAGCACCGGGCCTCAGGTCCTTGATATTGGTTTTTAAGGCTGCCGGGTTCATGGCAACCAGAACATCGGGCGAATCGCCGGGTGTTTGAATATCGCTGCTGCTGAAATGAAGCTGAAATCCGCTTACCCCGTAGGTAGTTCCCGCAGGCGCCCTAATCTCCGCGGGAAAATCCGGTAAAGTGCTGAGGTCGTTTCCCACCAGAGCCGTTGTATTAGTAAACTGGGTACCGGTCAGCTGCATCCCGTCGCCGGAATCGCCCGCGAACCGGACCGTTACGTCTTGCAGTTCCAATATATCTTTGTTCATTATTTTACTTGGATTTGTTTATAATGTGGTAAATTTTATTCCGGCGTCCGCACACCGCAATAAATTTATAAGTATAATATTGCTTTTTATACTCCTCCTTTATTTCTTTTTTAAGATAATTAAGATCAAAATTACTGTCAATACCTTTGAACACACCGGCTTATTTCTCTCCGGGCGGCAAAAATATTTATAATTCGAAATGTTTTATACAGGGTACTGGTTCAATTAGTTTCAACTTTAAGTAAAGTAATTTTTATAAAAAACGACAAACCACATACCACAGACAACAAACAAAAGGCTATTAATTTTATTTTAATAACACAAACTTTTTTGCAGCGGTAAAATTGCCTGCATTTAATACGTATATATAAACGCCGCTCGGCAAATTTTTACCGTTGAACTCAATTTCGTATCTGCCCGGCAGCCGGAATTCATCGACCAGGGTTGCTACTTCTCTTCCGAGAATATCGAAAATTGCCAAAGTATGCCTGGCACTTACCGGAGCCGACCAGCGGATTCTTGTAACCGGATTAAACGGGTTGGGATAATTTTGTTCCAATCGCCAATCTAAATCACCCGGCACAACGGATTTAATATCGGTAAATACGGACGAAACTAATAGCGGTATAAAATCGGCTCCGGCTTTCCCGCTGCTTTGTATAACATATAACTTCCCGCTTCCCTCGATCTTAAAAACAAAATTACCCACATTGGAAGTAAAACCTCGGACCTCGCCTTCGTTTAATACACCGCTCCATACTCCCGATTGCGATATATATGGAAATTCATCGTAGCGTCCGAGCTGGGTAATATTAACCTGATTTGTATCCTCCAGGGAAAATATCCACGAAGTAATCTGAATGGACGGCATAAAATATAGGTTTCCGAACCCGTTCCCGGATTCGTCGTAAATCCTTGTCATATAACTATAATTTCCGTCAAGTCCGGCGAAAGGAATATTTGCGGCCGTAACCGGAAATAAAGACTCGACTTTCCAAAATGTGGGGGAAACGATCGGTTCGGTGTGCACCTGACCGGTCATTGCAACATATGAATTAATTGTATCGCCGGTTACCGAATTAGTTACGGCAATAAAATTTGAGTCCGCATACGAAGTAACTGTTATACTGTTGGTCCATGATCCGCTGTATGCCGAATATCCGTAAAAGCATGTTCCCGAAAAGCCGCCGTTATCAGCAGGGACATAATAATCCTGATCCGTATAGGACAAAGCCGATACCGGGGATGCGGCCGTAACCTGCAGCGCAGTATGGTACGGAACCGAACCGTGTTCCCTGAATGAGAAATGCTCTCCGCGATCAACCGTGTCGGTAAGAATAATTTTTTTGTCGATAAGATTTCTAACTGTAAAAATTGTTCCGTCCGTATAACCGAATACGATAAAATCGCTGTGAGGATAACTGTAGCTCATCATCCAGGTGTTTAATTTCTTAGATAATGCTTTGCCGTTTTCGTCGATTGCGAAATAACCGTTAGTCTTTCCCGAAAACGGATCGCCTAGCAATATCGTACACGGCTTGTTCCCGTATATCCAGTAAAATCCGTGGCCGGGTATTAACGTGTAAAGAGTATCGGCAATTAGTAAAGCCGATCCTATTAATTCGCCCGATTCGTCGTAAATTGCAATCGAAGTAGAATCGAAATATGAGAATACTCCGAGGTCCTTGAAAGTAAACACCTTTATTCTGAATGAATTTTTATCCGCTTTGTATTTTCCCGAATTAATATAAAAGTTATTATTTATTCGGTATTCATCCCCTTTATTCCGATCGTATTTGTTTACCGCAACGGTCTGCCCTTTGGAATCGCTACAAACAGATATAATCATAAAAAATAAAAAAAACGGATTTTTAATAAGGTTAATCATAACTGCCCAAGGTTAAATTAAATATTGATGAATTATTCTTAGCGGCGGAATTCTATTTTCGAAAGCGTACAATTTGGTATTTATATCTCTGATCAGGAAGGTAAACCGAATGTTGATCCTGCAAACATCATTATCTCAACCCTGTTTTTTACCCCCTCAGAGAAGAGAAAATTCATTAATAGAATAAGCAATTATAAGCAATCATAGTCAAGAGAAATTTATAAATTCGGGCGGGAATTCGTCCCGGAATACGAGATAAGAAAAATCGGGATTTTGCAGTAAGAAGAACAATTAATCAATACAGCAATTAAACAATTAAATATAAAACTCTTCACGGGGATTTGTAAGATCAAATCCCCGTGGGGAAAGTAATTTAATTTACTTCCCAGGTATTGCCGTTGAACAATACCTTTTCGAGATCTCCCTCGCCTTTCAATTGTTTAACGCTTTTAATTTGGTTTTCCACGCCTTCGTCGTATGTGGGTTTTAAGATTTGCCTGAAGATGCCGATAGGTGTTGGCATATTAGGATCGTCCGTCATATGCGCGAGCATAGTGGCCATTAAAACGCTCTCATCGTTTTCGTTGTGTACAATAATATCTTCTATTCTATGCTTGCCTTCTCCGATTTCTACCGCAACCGGCAATCCGTTTTCCATCATAATGCCTTTATCCATGTTTGCGCCGAAGATCATGGGTTTGCCGTGCTCAAGAACCAGGAGGTTGTCGGCTTTTGTTTTTTTATCGCTGAGTTTATCGAATGCGCCGTCATTGTAGATGACGCAATTCTGGAAAATTTCAATGAACGCGGTTCCTTTATGATCGGCCGCTCTTTTCAGCATAATCTGCATATGCTTGGGATCTCTGTCAATGGTGCGCGCCACAAAAGTGGCATCGGATCCCAAGGCAAGGCTGACCGGATTAAACGGATAATCTACGCTTCCGTACGGTGTAGTTTTGGTTTTCTTGCCCTGTTCGGAAGTCGGGGAATACTGCCCCTTCGTTAATCCGTAAATTCTGTTGTTGAACAGAAGGATTTTAAGATCGATATTCTTCCTGCATGCGTGAATGAAATGGTTGCCTCCGATACTTAACAGGTCTCCGTCGCCGGTAGCTACCCAAACCGACAGATCGGGCCGGCTTACTTTAACTCCCGTTGCAATTGCCGGCGCCCGGCCGTGTATACCGTGGAACCCGTAGGTATTCATATAATAAGGAAAGCGGGACGAACATCCTATTCCGGAGATCCAGACAATATCTTCTTTCTTAATTCCTACCATTTCAGGAAATGATCTTTGAACCTGGGCAAGTATCGAATAGTCGCCGCAGCCGGGACACCATCTAACATCCTGATCGGTCGCCAGGTCCTTCGCCGTAAGTTTTAAATCCTGTATTTCAAAATTATTTGCCATCGCTTTCACCTCCGAGAATTTCTTTTATTTTTGCTTCGATGTCCGACACTCTGAACGGTAAACCTCTTACGACGTTAAACTGTGTGACCGGAATGAGAAATTCGCTTCTTAATATTTTTGCCAACTGTCCCATATTTATTTCGGGTACGAGTACCTTTTTAAAGCTCCTTAACACATGTTCCGTATTTTTAGGGAAAGGATTAAGAAATCTGAAATGCGCCTGCGATACTTTAAACCCCGCCTCGCGCGCTTTAATTACAGCTTCCGTAATTGCGCCGTATGTTCCTCCCCAACCTACAACCAGGAGTTCGCCATCCTTATCGCCGTCAATTTCCAGATCGGGTATATCATTTACCATATTTTTAATTTTTTGCTCTCTCAATTTTATCATATTGTGATGGTTGTCCGGATCATAACTTACGTTCCCGGTAATGTTGGCTTTTTCCAAACCGCCTATTCTGTGTTCCAGTCCGGGAGTGCCTAATCTTACCCAGGGCCGTGCAAGATTTTCATCCCTTGAATAAGGATGGAAATCTTCCTTTTCGGTTCTGAATTTAACCGGTATTTCGGGCAGGTCTTTAATTTTAGGCACGCGCCACGGTTCAGAACCGTTTGCCAGGTAACCGTCGGTAAGTAAAATTACCGGGGTCATATACTTAATCGCAAGTTTGGTTGCTTCCAGGGCCATATTAAAACAGTCGCTCGGAGTAGATGCTGCAACAACACCAACCGGAGCTTCACCGTTTCTACCGTACATAGCCTGTAAAAGATCGGCTTGTTCTGTTTTCGTCGGGAGTCCGGTGCTGGGACCTCCTCTCTGAACATCTATAATTACAAGGGGAAGTTCGGTCATAACGGCTAATCCGATAGCTTCCGTTTTTAATGCCAAACCCGGACCGCTGGTTGTTGTAATTGCCAGATTGCCGGCATAAGAAGCACCAATAGCGGAAGTAACACCCGCAATCTCATCTTCTGCCTGGAATGTTTTTACTCCGAATTGTTTGTATGTACTCAAATATTGAAGTATTTCCGAAGCCGGGGTTATCGGGTATGATCCCAAGAATAAAGGCAATCCGCTTTTCACCGAAGCGGCTAAAAATCCGAGCGCAGTTGCTTCATTACCGGATATGCTTCTGTAAATACCCTGAGGTAATTTTGCAGGTGCGATATGATAACGTGTTGTAAATAGCTCGGTTATCTCTCCGAAATTAAACCCGGCATTTAAGGCTTTTGAGTTTGCCTCGATAAATTGAGGTTTGGTTTTGAATTTCGTTTCAATCCATTTTAAAGTAGGTTCCAAAGGACGGTTGTACAACCAGTACATTAAACCGAGCGCGAAGAAATTCTTGCAGCGGGCTATTTCCTTCATAGTAAGCGAAGTACCTTCCAGCGCTTTGGTAGTAAGCGAGGTAATCGGAACCTGGTAAACTTCAAAACCTTTCAAACTGCTGTCCTCAAGCGGGTTTGCAGCATATTTGGCTAGTTGAAGGTTTTTCTTATCGAATGAATCCGTGTTGACGATTATTGTTGCTCCCGGCTTCAATTCATCTATATTCTTTTTAATAGCGGCCGGATTCATAGCAACAAGCACATCGGGTCTGTCGCCGGGCGTATGAATATCCTGGCTGCTGAAGTGCAATTGAAATCCGCTTACACCGTATACGGTTCCCATCGGTGCCCTAATCTCAGCCGGATAATCCGGCAGTGTACTTAAATCATTTCCGACAACTGCAGTAGTATCGCTGAACTGACTGCCGGTAAGTTGCATTCCGTCACCCGAATCGCCGGCAAAACGTACTGTAACTTCGGTAATATTCCGAACTTCCTTTTCTTTTATCATTTTATATTCTCGAGAAAAATTGAAAAAAATCACTTAAAACATCCCCATAAACCGTGCCATTTTAAGCCTATATTTATAACTATAGATTTATTAAAATTGTTAATATGTTGTTAAATAATTCTATAAACTGAATTTTTGTCTTCTCACAAGTGGGAAATTACATTTTAATTGTTGGAATTTTGAAGGGTTTTTAAAATCTTGGACTACCGGATATTTAATTTTCGTGAAGAAGCCCGGACTTTTCAAGAAGTTTTCTTAATTCGTCTTCGATGCCGATTGTCTTGGCATTCCTGGAAATACTGGTCTTAAGCGTTTCTTTTAAATTTTTATCCGTCACCTCGGATATTTGAAAAGCAAGCATTTTGGTTAACTTGAGATAGCTTTCCTTTTTATTCCAGACCAGCAGGATAATTATTATTGCTATTATTCCGATAAGTATAATCAGCCAGACCGCATTCTTCTGTAAAAAATCTAGATTTTCTTTAATTGCCGGGTTAATATCTTTATTAATCCGGTTAATGATCGAATACATGGCGGAATCGACGATAGCTTTAATCATCCTGTTCGTCTTTTCCCCGATCAGCGTATCTCTTGCCGCACCTAATTTCGAAAGCGTTGAATCGTTTAAAATATCCGGACCGATCCTTGTGGTGATCTTCGTTATGTATTCCTGCAGGTAAGAATCGAAGAACGAATTCCTCAGTCTGACCAGCTGCTCGGAAGTTTTCGGTCCGAGCAATCCGTTCTGCAGCCAGTTTACCAGATAGTTGTTGAAAACGGAATCCCTGATCCCGGTCAGCTGTATATTCGTATTGTTTCCAATGTTTGTGATCAGGGAATCTAAAAGTTTATTTAATTGTTCTTTTGCTTCCGGGCCGGTTAAACTTTCCCGCATTCCTTGCACGAGCCGGTATCCTACCGTATCGGCATTTTCCTTTATAGGCTTAACAAGTTCTTCGCTTATGCTGCCCGCGCTGTTTTTTAATCCGGAACATCCGTTTATTATTAAAAAGAAGATAAATACGGTTAAATAATAGTATTTATGCATACTTCCGTCACTTCCTTTGAATTAGTATTTGCGGATCCGCCCTGCCGGCTTCATCGTCCCACCTAAGCAATAAACTTCCGTTAGCCGGGATCAGCTTATCCTTTCCGTCCGCGGTAAAATGGAGGAACGTATATGTTTTGTCCTCCCTTAAGTCGGCGGTCGAGCTTTCTATTACCGGTATCCATGTACCGGTGTTGTA
>JBJKOY010000497.1:0-1274 GCA_046706945.1 Ignavibacteriaceae bacterium
CATGATCACAAATAAGTTAAAATTAATCGGTATTATTTCTATTTATTTAATTTCCTTAAACATAAAAATCTCCGCACAATTAAGGAATAATTCCGATCAGGCGGATTATATAATTATAACCCCTGCCCAATTTGTCAAAACTCTTCAACCTTTTGTCAACTGGCGGGAGCGGGAAAATCTAAATGTATTCGTATCAGAACTTCCGCAGATATATTCGGAATTCCCGGATAGTTCCGAACCTTCTTCAATCAGAGATTTTATCAGCTATGCCTTAACCTACTGGAAAGATCCGAAACCTAAATACGTTCTCCTGGTAGGTAATTCGGAATTTATCCCTTTACATAAGGTTCCGTCGATATTTGCAAATACGTCTTTTCACGAAGATTCGGTTTCTATCGATGAATGGTATTCCGTAGATTCATACGGTTCGGTTGCAATTCCAGGCGTCGAGCTGGGAAGGTTTCCCGTTAACAACGAACAAGATCTTTCAAACATCATTTCAAAGACCATGTATTTCGAAGATTCATTGTCAATAAAAGATTACGCAACCGGTTTTCTTATTCTTACGGATAAAACCGATGCATCTTCATTTGAAGGAGAAGCACAGCAATTTATTAGAAATGTTCTTCCGGCAGGTATCTCGGTAGACACTATTTTTGCCGGTCATGATTCGACAATTGAAACGACGAGGGATGAGTTATTCGGCGCTTTGAAAAAAGGGACTTTATTTTTAAGCTATTACGGTCACGGCGCACCGTACAAGTGGTCGGGTTATAATATATTCACCGTAGGCGATGCGGATTCTCTGAAGACGAATAATCTTCCTTTTATATACACAACTGCCGCATGCGATCAATCATTTGATTATCCTGACGACAGCAGCCTTGTAAGAAAATTATTGGTATCGGCCGGAAACGGAGCGGTAGCATCCGTAAATTCAACCGGACTGAACACACTTTGGAACGGGTCTCAATTTTTAACTTACTTTTATAATTACTTATTCAGCAAATCAAATATTACCATAGGCGACGCCGTACTGCAAACAAAGCTGCAGATTGAAAGCGGCAATTCAGCTGAAGACGCAATCCCCCGCAGATACCCTTTATTGGGACATCCTGCGCTTAGAATTCCTTTAAACATAATTACACAAGCCGGCGGGAGTTCCCCAAATATCCCCGAGGATTATTTTCTCCGGCAAAATTACCCGAACCCTTTTAATCCGTCCACTACCATAATGTTTTCCGTTCCGAAGGAGACATTCGTGACGATAAAAG
>JBJKOY010000498.1:0-2481 GCA_046706945.1 Ignavibacteriaceae bacterium
AAAGCCTGAAAGTTCAAGATATAAAATTCTGGGTGCTTCATCCCGGCGGTAGGGCGATACTTGACGCCCTGCAGGAAGGTCTTTCATTGCCCGACGAAAAAATGATCTTTTCAAGAAACGTTCTCCGTACATACGGGAATATGTCGTCGGTGTCCGTCCTTTTTATTCTAGAAGAGATTATAAAATCCGGCGGAATAAGGAAAGGAGATTTCTGCTGCGCGGTAGCCTTCGGGCCCGGACAAACCATGGAAACGGCTTTGTTTAAATGCTAGCTGTATGATGCATAGAGTATATAAATCTGAACTCATCGACGATTTTTCGATCACCGATGAAAGAATCGTCGACGCACTGTCCGAGCTGAAAGTTATTAACCGGTTTCTGGGCGGCAACAGCGTGACTAAGAAAGGCTTTGATATATTATTGCGTAAATGCGGATCCGGTAATAATTTATCGATCCTTGACGCCGGGATAGGAGGTGCGGACAATTTGACCGAACTTGCCGCAGGCCGCTTTGAAGGGATAAAGGTTTTCGGTATCGATCTGAACAAAGGCATATGCAGAAAGATAAAAGAAAATTACCCGTTCATAAAAATTATATACGGTGATATGACGGCGCCCCCGTTCCGCGGAAAAGTTTTTGATATAATTCATTTCTCGCTCGTGCTGCATCATTTCCGCGAAGATGAAATCAAAAAGATGCTTGCGAATTATATGGAACTGGTTAATTGCGGACTTCTTATAAACGATCTGCAAAGATCGTACGCCGCCCTGATCGGCATTAAATTACTTACGGCGGTATTTTCCAGGAGCGAACTTGTTAAGAACGACGCACCTCTTTCGGTAAAGAGGGGATTTAAGAAGAAGGAACTGGTCGGGATATTAGAGCAGGCCGGGTTCCGCAATTATTATATAAAACGGAAATGGGCTTTCAGATGGATGGTGGTTGTATATAAATGAAAATGATAACGGACTGCAGGGATAGATACGACGCGGTAATTATCGGAGGCGGACCGGCAGGTTCGGCCGCCGGATTATTTCTGTCGGATATGGGTTTTAAAATCTGCATAGTCGAAAAAAAAGCTTTCCCCCGGGATACGCTGTGCGGCGAGTTTTTATCGCGGGAGGTAATTTACCGGATAGCTAAATGGGGCTTTTTAAATGAATTTCTTCTCCTTAAACCCAATAAAATAAATTCGTTCAGATTTATCAATACGGACGGCGGTTTTTTGAAATCCGGTCTTAATTTCCCGGCTTACGGGTTGAGCAGATACTTATTCGATAACTTCCTTCTTAATAAAGCCAAACAAAATAATACCGATGTTTTGACTCCTGCCAAAGTTTTATCGGTCGAACATAGCGGCAATGAGTTTATTACCAAAATATTTTATAAAGATATTCATGCCGAAATAAATTCGAAATTTGTTATAGGCGCATACGGTAAACGGAATTTGCTGGACAGGTATTTCAACAGAAAATTTATAAATTCCAGCACCGGCTATACCGGTATTAAATTTCACGCGCGCGGATCCGACTTTATGAATTTAATACGGAATGAAATAAATATTTTTACAGGGGATGATATTTACTGCGGTATAAACACGGTTGAGGGCGGACAGGTTACCGTCTGCTGGCTTGAAAAAAAATTCAAGTTCAGGCGCAGACCGGAAGAGCGCATATCCGATTTTTTGAGAAACAGCAAAGTACTTTCGGAAACGGTACCGTATGAATCTTTTGGGGAGAAGAAATATCCGATATACGGGAGCGGTAATATTTATTTCGGTAAAAAGGAAGTTGTGAGAAGGAGGGTTTTTATGATCGGCGATGCGGCCGGCGTGATAGCCCCGGTTGCGGGAGACGGGATAGGCATAGCGTTCGAATCGGCGGAAATTCTGAGCAATATTTTGTCGGAATGCCTGCACGGAAGAATCGGGAGGGATAAAGCGGAGGACATTTACCGCCAGGAATGGGACGATAAATTTAAGAAACGCTTTTTTTATTCTTCCGTAATTCAGAAAATAATTTTAGGCAAACAGATGAGGGGAACGGCTTTGAAATTAACCGGTTTTTCCCCGGGCATAGCCGGCAGATTAGTCGAATTAACAAGGGGCTAACCGGAAACATTATTTCAATATCACCGTAAAATATATTCAAAAATTGCGGTTACTTTTTTATATTTAAGTACCGGAAATTGAAACTTAAGAACGGAAAATTTATTCGTTTTAAAAATGGATTTAAGTTTGAAAGATATTCAGAAATTTATTGTCGTAGGCGACAGGGTATTGATAAGACCCGAAAGCGAGAGCGAAAAAACATCCACAGGCCTGTATCTGCCTCCCGGCGTATCGGAAAAAGAAAAAATTCAAAGCGGGTATATTATTAAAACGGGACCCGGCTATCCTACGATATCCCAGACGGAAGACGAACCTTGGAAAGAATCCAAGGAGCCGGTGAAATATATTCCCCTTCAGGCAAAAGAAGGAG
>JBJKOY010000499.1:0-4356 GCA_046706945.1 Ignavibacteriaceae bacterium
GCCTTGATAATGAGGAACTTCGCCAAGAATCCCGGGAAAGGCGGCATTCCAGAAATGGAAAGCACAGAAACGATCCATATCCATCCGGTAACGGGATCCCGGCGGAGCAGCCCTTTCACATAATCGATTTGTTTAGTCTTGTATAAATGAAGAATATTACCGGAAGTCAGGAACAAAGAAGTTTTTGTAAACGAGTGCGCGAATAAAAGTATCATTGAAGCTATCATTCCGGTTTTTCCGAGCGCTAATCCTATGAACATAATTCCCATATTTTCTATGGATGAATAAGCCAGCATACGTTTATAATTTTTCACCTTTATCATATAGACAGCGCTTATCAACAGCGAAAGGAAACCCGTAATCATGAATAAGTAGTCTACGAACCGCTGTTCGGAAGCGGCAACCATAATTGCCCTTACGCGGATCAATCCCAGAAAGGCGGTATTGAGCAGAGTTCCCGATAACATAGCCGAGATCGGCGAAGGCGCTTCGGAATGAGCGTCGGGCAGCCAGGCATGAATGGGAGCGACGCCGGTTTTTGTACCGAAGCCTACAAAGATAAACGCAAAGCTTATAAGCAATAACGACGGGTTGATTTCTCCGGCATGTTTATATAAATCGGTAAAGAAAAGAGATTCGACGTTCTTACTTCCCGCCGAAAGAAGGATAATACCTACAAAAGCAAGTGCGATTCCGATCGAGCATACGAAAATATATTTCCATGCGGCTTCGAGAGAGGACTTTTTCTTCTCAAAATAAATAAGCACTGCGCTGGTTAAAGTAGTCGCCTCTACAAATACCCACATTAAAGCTAGATTAGTAGAAAGGAGAACCCCGGCCATTGATCCGGCAAAAAATAAGTTTACCGCTACATATAATGCTTCGCCGCTTTCGGTTAAATTATGTTCTTTGAAATAAAAAATTCCATATACCGACGAAGCGGCAAAAACGACCGACATAATCGCAAGGAAATACAGCCCGATCGGATCGAATCTGAAGTAGATATTCAGCCACGCAGGCAGAACGGTAAAGTCGATGCCCGACATCCCCAGCGCAGCGACCGCCAGATAACCGAAGGGAACTGCAACTAATATAACCCTTGTGAGAAATCTTTTTCTAAAAAGTATTGCGGTTAAGCCCCCTATTACGGGCAGCAGCAGTAACGCGGTAATCATATTTAGTCTTTAAGCTCCGTAAGTATATCGATATGGCTGCCGTCGAACATTGCCTGTATCTTATTGAAAAAGATAACGAACAAATAAATTCCCACGAACAGATCGAGCAGTACGCCAATATTCACGAGCATCGGCATCTCATTGGCTACCGAAAGCGATAACAGGAAAATTCCGTTCTCAAACATCATATAGCACAGGATATGAGTTATTATTCTCTTCCTGCTGACGATTAAAAAAAGAGATGCGACAATCATTGAGATCGAAATTCCGAAATATAACGGTTTAATTTCGCGGAATATGCCGGAGGACCAGAATGCTGCGGCAAAACCCGAAATAAATATTACGATTCCTACGAGAAGGGAATAGAATTGGGAAAGATAGGGTTCAACTTCTCTTCCGATATCGTTTTTACGAATCACTCTAAATAAGAAATACGGGATTGCAGCGGTTTTAATTAATAGCGTTTCGAAAATCAGGAAAACAATATTATACCAGCCTAAATTGCGGATATCGATAACCAGCAGAAGGAACAATAAAATTCCCTGGAACGACAGTGTTTTCACGTATGCTTCTATCCTGCTTGCCGCAAAGACATAAAGGAGAGTGGAACCGAAAAGGATAATTAATACGTTGCTCATTTAAATTCCCCCCCGCAAAACAGAAAGAACCACGGCGAACGCAATTATCAAGAAGGCGGTGGTTAAAAATATGAACTGCGGTATGCGCGACATCCTTGCTCTTGCAATCAGAGACTCAATTATGCCGATTGCTACCGGAATTACCGCTAGTATACCGAATAATAGCGCCGTAGAAGTTATAAAATCCAGGCCCGCAGGTATTAAGAAATCCGCGATAAGAATCGAATACAAAATCATCTTCATACCCGCAGCGTACAAAATAAAGCCGAGGTCCGGTCCGGAATAATCAAGAATCATAACTTCGTGGATCATGGTCAATTCAAGATGCGTATTCGGATCGTCCACAGGAACGCGGGAGCCTTCGGTCAGCAGCATTATAAATAAAGAAACGGCGAACAGCATCTCGATCAAAACGGAATAGCCGTGATTCGAGCTCAGCAAACCCAGCACCGATGAGAAGGAAGTTCTGCCGGTTAAAAGTGCGGCCGTTCCCAATAAAATAAAAAACGCGGGCTCGATGATTGTGGAAAATGTAATTTCCCTGCTTGCTCCCATCCCTTCAAAGCTGCTGCCGGTATCGAGTGCGGCAATTACGCTCATGAATTTGGAAAACCCCAGCGAATAAGCAAACAGTATAAAGTCGCCGCTGAAATTGATTGCTGTTCCGTACGATGTTACCGGTATTAATAAAAATGCAAATACAACTGCGGCAATGTTTATCGAAGGAGTAATCTTAAAAATAAATGAAACGGTCCGGCTAATAACCTCTCCTTTATGCATCAATTTAATAAAGTCGAAAAGAGGCTGCAGCAGGGGCGAACCTTTCCTGCCTGCCCAAACGGCCTTTATCCTGTTGATAATTCCCAGGAAAAGAAAAGGACACAAAGTGAGAATAAATAGCCTAATAAAAATTTGCATTTATTTCAGCCCGATAACCCATATTAAAATGAAAATTAGGAAAATCAACCCGTACAGAATATACTGCTGTAAATTGCCGCTTTGTACCCAGGAAAAAAGAGTTAAGAACCTCCTTACCATCCTTAATAACGGCTGAATAAAGATTCTTTCCGCCAAATCGTGTTGAGACGTCTCGAGACGAGAGGCCTTAGGAAACACATCCCTGCTCGAGATAAGGATTGTTTTTTGAGGCATCAACCCGGCGGCCAACTCAAGAAAAAGCAGGGAAAACGAACTGCCCGAATATTGCGCCCGGCTGTTTTCCGCCTGAAACCCGCAATCCCATGTTTTAAATGTTTCCGTCTTTCTCCTATGAAGAGCAAGGCGTCTTAAAATTAAAAAGAAGAATATTAATCCAAGAAAAATCAGGAACGCCTCACTTAACGAAGCATATGCGGAATATACCGAATTGAGAGCCGCAGGTTGGGTAAATCGTGCAAATTGATTTAATACAGCATTTAATACTTTTATGGCCACGAGCGGGAACAAGCCTATAACTAAAACGGAAACCGTCATAATATCCATGGGTAACAGCAGCGAGATACGGTTTTCACCCTTAATTTCGGGCGGCTTTTGCCTAGGATTTCCGAGAAATACTATTCCGAAAAGTTTCGTAAATCCCAGCATAACCATTATGCCGATTAAAGCAAATGCGGAAAAACCGATAATCATTAAAATATTCAGATAAACATTAGATGACAATATACCCTTGACCATACCAAGATAAATCGCAAACTCACTTATGAATCCGTTAAATAAGGGTATGCCGCTTATTGCCAGAGCACCTACTAAAAACAGTATCGAAGTGTAAGGCATATATTTTATTACACCGCCCAGCTTTTCCAAATTCTTCGTACCGGTAATTTGATAAACGATTCCCGCCCCGTAAAATAAAAGACTTTTAAAAATAAAATGATTTAGCACATGCAAAATCGCTCCCAGGTAGCCCAGCAGCGCAACAGCGGGAAGATTATATGCCTGCCCGAGCATTCCCAGTCCGAGTCCCATACCTATAATGCCTATATTTTCTATGCTTGAATATGCCAGCATTTTTTTTATATCCTTTTGGGAGATTGCATTTACGATACCCGTTACTGCCGTAATTACTCCCAAGATGAAAACGGAATATCCGGTTACCGTGTTCGGAGTCCCGCTTAATAAAATTATTCTCATTATACCGTAAATACCGGTTTTAATCATAACTCCTGACATAATAGCGGAAACACCTGTAGGAGCGGCCGGATGCGCCCTCGGCAGCCAAGTATGAAAAGGGACGAAACCGGCTTTTGTTCCGAAGCCGACAAATAAAAGAGCAAATAAAACCGTCGAGACGCAGTCTCTTACGGAAAGCGCGTTCGAGAAAGATCCCATATTAAAAGTGCCCGTAAGGGTTGACATCCAGGCAAATGCCGCAACCAGGAACGAAGCTCCGATCTGCATTGAGATTAAATAGTACAGACCGGCTTTCCTGGTTTCTGCTTTATCGCTTTCGAACATTACTAGGAAAAAGGATGAAACCGACATTAATTCCCACGCGATTAAAAACAGAAAAGCGTTTTGAGCAATTATTACAAGAAGCATAGCCG
>JBJKOY010000500.1:0-3788 GCA_046706945.1 Ignavibacteriaceae bacterium
TTAAGCCGAGCAATCCCGTATTAACAAGTATAAACGCAATCTTTCCGTTTCTAAGCGAGTAACCGTGAGATAATGTAAACATCGGGATTAATTTGAAGGAAACTCCCATTATAACCATCGTAACCCAGCCTATTAATGCCACGTCGGCGTGCAGTTTTAAATACTGCAGGTGGTTGCCCTGAATAAAAGGATAACCGAGGTTGACCGCAAGCAGCAGCCCGGCGGCGGCCGTTGAAAGCAGATAAAAAAGTGCGGCCGCCAGATACAGTCCTGTAATATTCCACTTCTTAACCTTGAGCATGGTTGCCGAAATATTTACGATGAAAATGAGCATTGCCGCCGCGAGTAATGCTGCCGACAGCGTGAGATGGATTCCCGTGTCGAATGTCCAGAATGCCGTAACCAGGCCGATTACTCCCGACGCATAAATCCAGAACTGAATCTCGCCGAGAATTTCGCTGAACAGTTTAACTTCTAGTACCACCGGTATTAGCTGGAACATTGCACCGAATATTATCATCGTAATCCAGCCCAGCACGGTTTTATGCACCATCGCCAAGATTTTCAGCTGGAAGTAATGCCCACTAACTGCATCATAATTAAGCATCAGAAGAAAATTTACTACAAGGAAAGATAAAATTGATGCTATGAAATACTTTGACACCATGCCGAAAGACGGCGAAAGGTCCGATGCTATTTCGCCGGTCTGCTTCATACTGCATGTCCGCCGGTTTTTCTTTTAATCAATATCTTGTAGTAGTTATCGTTTATTTTATTCGCAACCGCTCCGAAACCGCGCTCTTCCAGCTTGGGATAAAGCATCATGGGCTCCCTATGGTGATGGACTAATAGAACGGTGTTGTCGTCAAAGTCCGAAAGTATTTCGAGGATCTTTATCATCGGCCCGGGCGGCTCCAGCTCTCTTACGTCGGTCTCAATAAATTTTTCTTCGCCCGTTATCGCAGGGTATGGCGGCTTAAATTCTTTTTCGCCGGTTCCCTTTTCGCTGCGCCCGGATTTGAAGAAATAAACCCTCCATTCGGAATCTTTTTTCTCGGTCCAATGATCCAGACCTTTTCTTTTTAATACGGAATAAAGCGGAACCGGCTCAAAAGAATTAATCAGCATTAAAACATTATTCTCCTTGATCTGTTTTGCCGCCGCCGCAATTTTTTTCAAAGGATCGTTACCGTCCGCAATGTCTTTTCTGACGTCGAGAACGGTTATTTTATCCCCGGGTAATTCAGTTAAAAAACCGGGCTTCGCTCCGGAAGGACTTGCATCGGAATTTATTTCGATCTTTGAATCGAATGCCGAAATAAATTCTTCTCCTTTACCTATTGAGGAATTAAGATTAAACAGCAAATCGTATAACGGAACTCCGGCTATAGATGCGGCCTGCTCTACGGTTACTCGGCCGGCCAGGGCTTTTCTTAACAGTTTGTTCTTTAACTTTGAAAAATGAGAACTTGCGTTCAGCATTATTTCTAGAGTCTGCGGATAAGCATCCAGCATCCTCGATATTTTTAGTTCGCTTGTGATCATATCGTTTCCGAAAATAGTTGCTTGATATTCTAGATCTTATTTATGTTGACAATCCAGACTGCCGGACCTTCCTCCTTATATTCCCAGATGAATTGACCGTTCCTTTCCGCAGAAAACTGATAATATAACGGTTTCGGGTCGTGATCGTTTATTAATTCAAGAGTATCTCCGCTTTCAAGCGAGTCGAAAGCCGAGAAAATAGCGGGGTGTTTTTCCCTCGGGATAATCGGTCTGGCGTCAAGCGTTAATGTTTTTGATTCCGGCATTTTTTTCTCCTTGGCTGTTTTATTTTTTAATCAAATCTAAACACTCCCGGAGAGCATTACCTTGACTTAAGTCAGAAAACGGATTTATTATCGGCGGGGGAGAATACCGGAAATGTTACCCGGCAAGATCTTTCAGCCTGGGGTAGTCTTCTACGAAAATTTTTTTACCCTGGACACGGATGATTTTTTCGTTTTGCATTTTTTTCAGAGTCCGCGACAATGTTTCGGTTATGGTTCCGATATACGATGCAATAGTACTTTTCGGCAGGGATAATTTAACGAACGGTTCGGCCAGTCCGGCTGTGCCGCTTTTTTCCACTTCTTCGACAATATATTTGGCCAGCCTGTTTCCGACTTCCTTGAACGTTATATCTTCCAGTTTCTCGCTAAGTTTTTTCAGCCGTTTAGCGAAACCGGCAACCATTTTTAAGCTGAGCTGAGCATTGTTTTCAAGGAGGCCGAGGAATTCGTTCTTAGGGACGAACAGGAGGACGCAGTCCTCAAGAGCCTGCGCGCTTGCAGGGTAATTGCCTCCTTCGAACAGCGGTACGTCCGCAAAAGGATGGGGAGGTTTAACTATATGCAGAATATGTTCTTTACCGTCCGATGAAGTTTTAAATACTTTAATTTTACCCTTCAATACTATATAAAATCCCCTGTAATTTTCGTTTTCCAGAAAGATAATTTTGTTTTTAACGAATTTTTCCAGCCTGCCAATGCGGGTCACCTGTCTTAATTGTTCCACGGTAAATTCGCTGAACAGCGGTATGTCTTTTAGTGTTTCCCGTTTAAGCAAATCTTCGTTCGTCATAAGGTTCTTATTGTATTGTTGAGAAATTTGTTAAAAGAATAATTAAAGCTTATAAATATCCGGTAGTTTGATAAAAGTAATAATTAAGAATTTAAAAATTTAAAATACTCGGGTTTCAGCAGTATATAAAAAACTTTTTTGGTGTGTTCGGGATAACCTCCGGAAAATAATTTAATTGTTGCGGCAGGAGATGAAATTTTCACACTTCTACCCGCGTTCTGTAATTTAAGGAAATTTTGCCTGAGTATTTTGTATTCCAGGCATAAGGATAAATTATCCAGGCGCTCAAACAAATATAAAACAGTTTGAATTATTGCAATATTATTTCAAACGGGAGTTAATCGGTCTGGCACGATTTTACAGATATTTTTTGCGGTTAAACAAATATGCCCGTGTTTAACGGGAAATAAAATAGTCGACTGACATAAGTATTTAGGAAATCAATCGGATATCAAATAAATAGGAGCTTTGATATGAGAAAAATAGGCATAATATATTATATCTCCGTTTTAAGTATTTTATTGTATTACGGTTGTTCAAATAAAGACAATCCGGTTGCGCCGGAGCAAAATTCCGGGATGCTGAAGATTCAATTGATCGACAGTCCTGGAGATTTTTCCGCCGTAAATATAGTTATCGACAGTGTTCAGGCGCATATCTCGACAAGCGACAGTACAAGCGGCTGGTTCACATTAAATAATGAGCCTGCTACATATGATCTATTAAAGCTCGTAAACGGTGCCAATGCAGTCATAGGCAGCGATACGCTGCAGGCGGGAAATTATTCGCAGATAAGATTATATGTCGGAAGCGGCAGCAATATCGTAATAGGAAATCAAACATTCAATCTTACCACACCGAGCGGAAGGCAGAGCGGGATAAAATTAAACGTAGATGCGACGGTTGAAGCCCGGGTAGCCTATATTCTGACCCTGGATTTCGACGCAGCTAGGTCTATTGTAGTTACCGGTTCTCCCTTTAATACGAAATATATATTAAAACCCGTTATCAGGGTAGCCGCCGCCGCTACAACCGGAACCATAGCCGGTTCGGTTTCACCGGATTCAGCAGCGGCTACCGTATGGGCAATTGCCGGTACGGACAGTTCGTCTACTTCAACCGATGCGGCCGGAGGATTTAAACTTCAGTATCTTCCGCCCGATACT
>JBJKOY010000501.1:0-5471 GCA_046706945.1 Ignavibacteriaceae bacterium
ACAGCTAATTCCATAAAGAGTAACCTCCTAATAATTAAAAATAAGAATCTCGCGGAGTGTGATTTGCTCCCTAAAAAATTAAAAATATGTTGCTACAATAACGATTTCAAAAAACAAAGTCAATAAAACACAGCTTAATATTATTAATTTTATTACATTATTTATTGTCTTTTTCGAACCGATTTATCAATTCGATAACATTACCGGTCATTATATTAAAATTAGAAAACATCCAATCCGCAAGGCTGCCGATCTCCTCGGGTTTTATCCATTTCCGGAAATCGGAATCCGGCATCCATCCGCGGTTCGCCGGCGTATCTATAATATAAGGAGCGACGGCATTAGCCGAAAGATTAAAACTCGCCCCCTCCAGTGCCAAAGTTTTCACCATACTTATTAATGCACTTTTTGAAGAATCGTACGCGCCCCTGTTTGGAGTCGGCTTTAACGCTGTAATTGCGGACGTAAAGCATACGGAGCCTCCGCCGGAATTTTTTACCAGGTTAGAAAAATATTTGGCTATCAAAAAATTTGATTTTAAATTAATAGCCAGCATTTTATCCCATTCTTCGGCAGAGCTTTCGGCAATCGATTTACCTCCCGTAAATCCGCCGATGGTGCTGAACAGAAAAAAATATTTTTCTTTGGAGGGGGTTAAATTCGCAAAAGCTTTTTGCACCTCTTCCTCTTTAGATAGATCACCTACCTCGATATTTACAGCATTTCCTCCGCCCGCCGGCATCCGATCAATATGCCTGTCAAAAAGAAAGATCTTCCCGTAATTCTTGTTTAATAAAGATGCCGTAACACCTTTCCCCAAAGCACCGTAAGCTCCGAAGATTAATAATTCGCTGGTCATATTTACCTCCCTGAGTTTATAAACTTTGCCGTAACCGGGAAATGGTCGCTGTAGCCTCCCAGGTATGTCCTTCCGCCGTATGTCGGAAACGGCGTACCTTTATATTTGCCGCTTTTTGTAACCATAAAATCGGGCATGAATATTTGAAATGAACCGCAGACATATTTTAAATTGCCTTTGCCCGACATACTGCTCGAAATAATTATTTGATCAAGCATATCCCAGGTGTTTCTGTATTTATAAGTACCCTCTCCTTTTGAATAATCCGAGTATGCCAGATTAAAAAGCACCGGGCCTTCCCCCGAGCTTGAGACGTTATTTTTTTCGCATATCCCGGAATCCGCGGCCAGTACTTCCTTAATCGATTTATTGCCGGGTACGTCGTTGAAATCACCCATTATAATGATATTAACTCCGGCATTTTTTCCGGTGTACAGATTCACAAGTTTGTGAAGGGTTTCTGCGGCGGATAACCTGTTCGGTTCCGTTTTAACCTCCCCGCCCAGTCTCGCCGGCCAATGATTTTCGAATACTACCAAAGTGTCACTATTGTTGTATAAAAAATTCGCGTTTAATATAAGCCGGGTCGGATATTTATCCGGCAGCACCACGGTGTCCCCGATAACATCCAGCAATTTTAATTTCTTTGAATTGTAAATAATACCGTTATCAATTCCCCGCTTATCCGGCGATTCTTTATAGGCAATTTTATAATAGCTTTCTTTCATATATCTTTCTATAAGCGAATCCAGCAGTGAACGGTGCTCCACTTCCACAACTCCCAGGATATCGGGTCCTTTTTTATTATTCATTTCCCCGATTACTTTCGCCAGGTTGGAAAGTTTCCTGTCCAGCCTTTCCTGTGTCCATTGTATTCTGCTACCGGGAGTAAATTCGCCGTCGGATTTTCCCGCGTCCTTTGTCGTATCGAATAAGTTCTCCAGGTTCCATGTGGCTACAAATAACGTATCGTGAACGGATTTCTGTGCCAGGCCGCGGCCGAAGGTTGTTAAAACTATGAAAGCAATTAAACTAATTTTTTTCATCAGCGGTTCCCTTTTATTAAAGTTCCAGTCTGGTTACAACTCCGTGTAATTTATTGTAAGGCAGATCGTAAAATCTCACGAAAGCGGGGGTGACCTTCTTAAGGAAGGCATATATTTTCAACAGCGGTTTCTTCGTTGTTATATCTTCAACTCCGTAAAAAATTACCTTCTCGGTTATCCCGTTTTCTTTAAGGATTTCGGTAATATTAAGTATCTCCAAGTAACCCGCATGGATCTGGATGCCCGATAAACCCACAGCAAGATCATCGGTTTTATTGAAAGTTATCCCGTAAGGATTATCGGTGGTAATAATCGAAACAAGTATGTTTTGCTCGTAAATTATATTGCCACGAATTATGCAGTGAACCATGTAAGGCGGAATTTCGTGCAGGTTTTTAGCGAAGAAAAGTGCGGTCCCCTTAATGTTGTTGCCCAGGCGGTAGATCTGGTTATAACTTTCTATAAAGACGTCGATAGGAAGCGACCTGAAAGACTTCCTCATCGCACCGCCGCCTTTCGACCATAACTGGATCACGAGAAACGGTATTCCGGCAATTATAAGAGACCAAAATCCGCCGTGCGGTATTTTATTAAACACCGCGATAAGGAAAAGGAAATCCACTAAAAATACAAGAAAGGCGATTATCATCCTGGCTCTGTTTTTTCTTATTCTGAAGATCCAAATCATAAAAGACGAGCTTATTGTCATTGTGGCGGTTACGGCCAGACCGTATGCGGCGGCAAGGTTTTCTGACTTCTGGAAAATAAAAATCATCAGCAGCACGGCTATAAGCAGGATCCAGTTGACGCTGCCTATATAAATTTGGGACTTTAAATGACTCGAAGTGTATTTGATCTTCATTAATGGAAATATACGGGTTGTAATGCCTTGGTAGACGAGAGACATAACCGCGCTGATCATAGCCTGGGATGCAATTATAGTCGCAAACAATGTAACTATAAGAAAAGGTACGTATAAAAAGGAGGAAATATTTCTGACCATAGCAAAAAGCACGGCGCTTTTAATATGATGAGTAATAACAAAGGCGCCCTGACCGAAATAATTTATGACCAGCGCGAAAAAAACAAAATACCATGCATGCCTTATAGGCTGGCTGCCGAGATGCCCCATATCGGCATACAACGCTTCGCCGCCTGTCGCACAGAGAATGACTTCGCTCAATACGAAAAACCCGGTCAACCCGTTGTGAATCATGAAATCAACCGCGTAGTGAGGACTAATTGCCATCAATATTCCGGGCGTTCCGAAAATATAATATATCCCAGAAAGCAAAAGCGAGGCAAACCATACTATCATTATCGGTCCGAATGTTACGGAAACCTTGTCGGTGCCGTGATATTGAAAAGCAAAAAGCAGTATTGTAATTATGCAGGTTACTATTATTATCGTTGCTATACTGATGCTTCCGATGCCGGGGATTAATTGCAGGCCTTCCACCGCAGAGAGAATACTGATTGCCGGAGTGATGACGCCGTCTCCCATAAGAAGAGATACGCCTAGGAAACCGAGGAAAGTTGCAAAAGCGGCTCGCCGCCCGGTCTTTACGCTGCTGGCAAGGATTTCTTTCAACACAATTATGCCGCCTTCGCCTTTAATACTAAGACTCATGGCGAGCCAGGCGTATTCAATAGTCACCAGCATTATGAGCGACCAGAAAATAAGCGACAGGACTCCCATAAGATTATCTTTTGTGGGAGCTGTCAGAGTGAAAATAACGGTTAAAGTATAGATGGGACTTGTACCGATATCCCCGAATACGAGTCCCATTGCCTGCATAATTTCTTTAAATGAAGAAAATTTCTTTTTTTCGGGCATTAGATATTTATAATTTTTTCCTAAATATTTGTCCGGTGCAGAAAATTAATATTCCGAAATCCGTATAAGATTTTTAAATCATCGATAAATTTAACAATAAAAAAGCTAATATCACTCTTTAGAATAATAATTTATTGCATATTATTTTAGGGCACTTCATTTTTTTTCTTCCAGGCGGTTTTAACAAGCAGAATCAATCCCGTCAGCAAGGCAAGCATCAAAGCTCTTGAGCCCCAAATATACGGAACATTTTCCTTAGGAACTCCTTTTAATAAAAAGGTAGGAATAGCGTCCTGCACCAGCCACCATACCATTATCACCGCCAGTACAGCAGGAGTAATATACTTCATTAAAAAATAAAAAATACCGGGAATCTTTATATCGCCGCCCCTGTTCATTTCCTCCCAAGCTTTATCCGCACCGAATACCCACATGAACAAAACGGTTTCAACCAGGGCAAATAATACCAGGCCGAAAGTACCCGCCCAGTAGTCCATCTCGTCGAGAAAACCGTACTTTAGAAAAAAGACAACGAACTGAACCGATATAAGCACCACAATCGCAAGAAATGCGGTTGCTTTTTTCCTGCTCATATGAAATTCTTCTTCCATAAAAGCAATTAAGGGCTGCCCCATCGCAACTGACGACGTGATCCCGGCAAAGAAAAGCAGCAGGAACCAGATAAAGCCGAAGAAAGGTCCGTACGGAATTTTATGAAATATCAGGGGCATTGATACAAAGCCCAGATCGAAAGCGCCGGCATTTGCAATTTGTGTAGTCATTGCTATTCCGAAAAAAGCGACTGCGGCCGGTATTGCGATCGAACCGCCCATAATTACTTCTACAAACTCGTTGGTTGCCGAAGTGCTTAATCCCGAAAGCACTATATCGTCGTCCGCTTTCAAATAACTAGCGTATGCCTGAATGGTTCCCATTCCCACGGACAGGGTAAAAAATATCTGCCCTGCGGCCGCCAGCCAAACCTTGGGATTGCCGAGGCTGGTGAAGTTCGGGTTCCAAATAAAGGCGACTCCGTTCTCTATCGAGTTATTAGGGAACGCCGGATTGGGCGTTCCGAGAGTCAGCACTCTTATGGTCAGGATGATTCCGAACAAAAACAGAATAGGCATGCCGATCTTTGCCAATTTTTCTATCCCCTTGGTTATCCCTTTATATAAGATCCAAAAATTCATGCCGAATGTTACAAGCATAAAAAGATAAGCCGGAAGGATATTGGTGAAATGATCCCCAACCGTTCTTCCCTGATAACTATATAGGAAGTTCCGCATTGTTCCGAAACTCTGCTCGTTGAAGTACATTTTTGAAATGGAGAAAAAGCTGTATCCAAGCGTCCAGGATTCTATATAAGTATAATATATCAGTATGACCAGAGAAATGAAGAGGCCGAGTGTGCCGAAATACTTTGCCAATTTATTTTTCCAGAGTACGTCGAACATTCCGGGCGCGCTGCCGTGATTGTACTTCCCCCCGTTTCTGCCGATGCCCCATTCGATCCACATTAAAGGGATACCGAGTACAAGGAAGAATATAAAATAAGGAATCATAAAGGCGCCGCCGCCGTTTTGAGCGGCCTGCACCGGGAACCTTAAAAAATTTCCGAGACCGACCGCATTTCCGGCTACCGCCAGGATTAAGCCTATTTTACTCCCCCAATGTTCTCGTTCGTTCTGTCCGGCCATTTGTTTTCCTGTATAAACGTTTATGGTAA
>JBJKOY010000502.1:0-2471 GCA_046706945.1 Ignavibacteriaceae bacterium
TTGTAACACTGTATTTAATATTTGTAGTCGGGTTGAACGGATTAGGATAGTTTTGGTATAAATTAAAGTTTGCAGGAATGCCGTTATTTGTTTGCTTTATACCTGTGACTCCGGGGAACCAATTTAAATCTCCGAGAGGCAGCCCATCGCTACCCGTAAGGCTAGCACTATACTTCAAATTCTCCGGCACAGGATATCCTTGCGTTTGGGCCCAGTTTTTCGCCACCGAGCTGAATACGCTGGCCGGATTGGTTATGTTCTGCCTCCAGAGCATAGAAGTAGCGATTGTTCCGTTCCAGCGTGCGAGTGTGTACATATTTAGACCGGCAGCCATTGGATTCACGACGGACGCTGAAAACCCCGGGTCGGCATTGACGTTATTTGAAGCTGATAAGCCGGGCCAGGATGTCTTATCCGCAAACATTGTTTGGGTGTGACTGTCCATCCAAGTGGGAGCAACAACGTAATCCGTCGTGGTGTCATTGATTGCCGCAATAGTGCTGTCGATTCCATTTTGCCAGAAATAGGCATTGTTTTTTACGACGATATTTCTGGTAGCCTCCGTCCATGTATATGGCGGCTCGCTGAACTGGAAAAGGGAATCAAAAACTATCACCGCCGGAGACTCGTTCCCCAGTCCACCGTTTTTAATAGAGGCGGAATCCGCACCCCATGCAAAAGTATCGTAGAAAATGTTATTCGAAATATACGCACTGTCGGCTTGATATATTCGAAGGGGCATCCAGGCACATCCTACCATAGTATTGTGCTCAAATTGAAAGTATCTAAGATTATCGTTGCCCCATATCCCAAATGCGATGGCGAAGAATGAATTGTTGACAAATTGCATAGTGTCGGCAGCTTCGGCAAATATTATATTAGTCGGGAAGCCGGCTTGAGACTGGATGTTTCGGAAATCACAATTACTAATATAAAAGGAATTACCCGAACCGCCGTAACTGAGCAGGGCACCTTGACCTGCCGTAAAATCGTCGAACACGCAGTGATTGATTCGTATCGACGAACCGACTGGAATTCCGTCGAGGAGTCTGTCGTCCCCAGCCGTTATCAATCCGTCTGTCCGCTTGCCCAGGAAGTAAAGATTATCGAGACTAAGGTTCCCTTCCAGGTTCTCTGTAAAACGGGCGGGTGTAGAGTTGTCGGTAAGGATAAAAGGCTCAATCACGGGAGGCATGCCGGTAACGGGATTATTCTTCCCGATTATAGTGAGCGTTACACCGTTGAAATTGGCAGCCATGTTAATCGTAGCGGTAAAGAAATATGTCGTGTCTAGGCTTCCGGTTTGCTGCAGCACGTAAACTCGATTGGGATCCTTTCGGCTTCCTGTTGCCGTTGTATCCCCTGCAATAACATTGTTGATATTGCCCGGCGGCATCGCCGACACATAAAGGGTGTCAGATAGCGTTTGGGCGAATAACGATTCAGGAACAAGGTACAGTACCGCAATCGCCGTATATAACATAATAGCAATGATCTTTTTCATTTCTGATTCCTTTTGAGTTGTTATTGTTAAGTTAGTTATCCGTATCTGACTTGCCTGTCGAATACTGCTCTACACGAAATGTTCCGTGCAGTAAAGTTCAGCAGGCAAGTTATATGTATGTTAAATAAAGCACATTCAATATTTACATCCGCACGAACCGCCTATAACAAGCGCTGTAGGAAGAATTTCATAATGTACTTTTCCGTTAGCTCCTTTTTTACTTATTCTGTCCAGAAGATATTTTACCGCTTTTCTGCCTAAATCAGATATCTGAACATGAATAGTAGTTAATCTTGGACTTAAAAATTGACTTAGATAAATGTCATCAAAGCCGGCAATAGCTATATCATCAGGAATTTTATAACCAAACTCTTTGGCTGCCTCGTACGCACCTACAGCCATCATATCGTTTGCCGTAAAAATTGCTTCCGGTTTAACGGGCTGATTCATTAATGTGGAAAATCCCAATACTCCCGACTCAACATCAAAATTTCCATTAATAATTAAAGATGGATCTTTATGAATTTTATTTTTTCTTAATGCACTTAAATAGCCCGATAATCTTTCTTCAGCATCACAATTCCCCTTTGGACCGTTTATAATTCCGATCTTTTTATAATTGTGTTCTTTAATTAAGTGTTCAACAATATCAAACGCGCCTTTAAAATTGTCAATCTTTATTTGATCGATTTTATTAAAATCACCGCAGGTATTTACAAGAATAACCGGGGTTTTGCTTTTTTGTATAATTTCATAAACTTCATTTTGAATTTGCGGAGCCATTAAAATAACTCCGTCTACTCTTCCGCTTCCCATTAACTCCATTATCGTTTCAATTATATTCCTTTGACTGTGAGAACTCGATATAAGAACGTGCCAGTTACATTTATATGCCTCTTCATCAATGCTATGAATAAAATCCATAAAAAATTCACCAACTAGATCGGGAAGGACTACTCCAATTGTT
>JBJKOY010000503.1:0-12054 GCA_046706945.1 Ignavibacteriaceae bacterium
CGTCCTTTTCTTATATTCTTTAAGTATACCGGACCTCTCGTATTTCTTTTTAAATCTTCTGAGCGCTTTGTCAATAGATTCGTTTTCTCCGACAGTAATACCTACCAAATTATTTCACCTCGCTTTAGTGGCGTTAAATTGTTAATGATTCAATTAATTTTTTTAATCCGGATTTTTGAAATTCGACCGAAATAGCACTTTGGCCGTTTGACATAACTTCTTTTGATACTACTTTGCCGAAATCATCCCAGTTGTGGTGGTATATAGATTCGCCGACCGAAAAGGATTTTGTCGGTGCATACACGGTACAATCTTCGTTCTCAATGCCTTCCAAAGAAAGTTTTACTTCTTTGACATCTTCCGTTATATCAACTATCATCGTTTGTTTGCATTTTTTGCATTTAGCCCATTTTTTTGTTTCCTGATCGGCACCGATCACATCTCCGGTCAATTCCATTTTTCTTACCATGTTGCAATTCGGGCAAAAAACTTCAACATTTTTAACTCTGGCCATGACAAATCTTCCTTTACAAATACTCGAATAACAAAATTATGAAAACATTAATGCATAATCAAGTTAAATAAGTCGTGGTCATTTAGTCTCCTTTGGAGTAATGACCAAAACAGGGCATTTTGCGTATCTTATTACTTTTTCGGCAACGCTTCCCAGCAATGTATGAAGTAAACCCGTTCTTCCGTGAGTAGCTATAACTATCACGTCGATCTTGTTATTCTGCGAATAATTCACAATTTCCTGGTAATCCAGGCCTTTCTTCAATACACGCGCAATTTCAACGCCGTCTTTCTTAATTTTTGACGCTGCTTTTTCAAGCGATTGCAGAGCGTCGTCTTCTATTGATTTTATTATCTTTTCTTCGGACAGATCAAGCGAGCGGATCGTTAAAATAGGCGGAGTTTTTTCTATTACATTTAGAAGGTGAACTTTCGCCCCGTACTGCTTTGCCAAGTCCACGGCATATTGCGCAGCAGTCAGCGATAAATTGCTGAAATCGGTGGGCAGAAGGATATTTTTTATATTAAACATATTCCGCTCCTTAAATTTTATTTTAGTTGGAACGATAATAAAAATTATCAGAAACCGCTTATAATCATACCGTTTTTTATTTCACCCTTTTGGGATCTTAAATTGTAAATGAACCCGTTTATAATTACGTATCTTACCTCGTCGTTTTTAACGAGATAAAAATCCGGAGGATTCCCGGGTTTTAAATGACTGAGATTTACTTGCCCGTCGCTTAAGATGATATTTACGGGAACATCCGCCGTTGGCTTTAAATTTTGCGGGGGTCGTAATTTTAAGAACAGGTATCCCTGCCTGTATAAATCATGGAAATTATTTTTTTTAATTTCGTCGAGCGAGCCGAATTCGAAGTCGTACAATTTTCCGGGAAATACCGTATATCCGTCGAAATCGTAATCTTCGAAACCGTGAAATACCGATAAGTCGCCCATTACCTCTATTTTTGATTCGTAATACGATTCGCCTGTTTCGTATATCTGCTTTTCTTTTCTTGTTATCCCTATGTCCAGAGTATATGCCTTGTTTATATCGGTGTACTTGACGTTCCTAATAACCATATCGAGCATATATTTTTGGTTGTCGGGGATGGAATTATACGACGGCAGATCCATTTTATTATAACTTCGCTCGGCAATGCTTTTAAATGCGGTCATTAGGCCCAAAAAATTTAATTTCCTCACGAATTGTTTTTCATCGTCGTTAAGCCAATGACCTGACTCTATTAAAATCGTACTTGTCCCCAGCCTTTGAAAATTATCCCCGAAGGACCTAGGTTCGAATTCATCCGAATATTTTGCGGTATGAGCCGGCACAAACTGAGAAATAATATCGTTAATCTTCACTATCAATTTCATAGCCCGCGACCTGGTTCTGTTTACATCCCGTTTGTAATTAAAGGCCGGAGCAAGTAATGACATCACTGCGGACTTATCAGTCAGTCCGGCAGTATAAATTTTGTCCTGATCATGGAGATTGAAGCCGAAGTCCGGCTTTATTTTCAAGAATGTCTCCAATAATATACGGCCTTCGGCGGTCTGCAGTCTCACGGCGTCCCTGTTAATATCGATATTAAAGAAATTTTCCCTTTGAAATAACTCTGCCCCGTCGGGGTTCACCATCGGCATAATAAATAACTTAAGTTTTTTTATTAGTTTTTTTCGGCAGTTATTAAAGTCGTCTTCCGCGGATAAAAAGTTTATTATATCGAAAAGAGCCCTAGTCGCCGTAGATTCGTCACCGTGCATTTGAGACCACAGAAACACCTTAACCGGTCCGTCCCCGCAGGTTATCAGATTGATCGATCTGCCTTCCTCCGAAACGCCGGCTTTATTAACTGTAAAAATATTTTTATCTTGCAGTCGTTCGATCAAAGGTACAATATCGTCATGCTTAATTTTTCTTTTGCACAGGGAAGGTTCCAAATATCTCCTGTAATCGTAATAAAGCTTTTGCGCAAATTCGGAATCTTGTACCATTTATTAAGTCCGCATTATTATTTGTATCAAATTTAAATAATACGGTACACAGTTGCTAAGACATTATTTTGCGTGAATATTCGTATAAAATAAAAGGACTCTTTTCAAATGGCTACAGATCAATTGAAAATGGGGGACAGATGCCCGGATTTCAATTTAAAATCCGTGGATAATAAATATTATTCCCCCGCTTCTTTCCGGGATAAAAAGATTATAGTTGTCATCTTCAGCTGCAATCATTGTCCGTATGTTCAGGCATACGAGGACCGCATCAAAGAAATCCAGACGGATTATGCTTCCAGAGGGGTCAAAATTTTGGCTGTAAATTCAAACGACGAAACCCGGTACGAAGACGATTCGTTCGAGGGTATGATAGAAAGGGCAAGGACAAAAGTATTTAATTTCCCATATCTGCGGGACGAAGAACAAACAGCGGCAAAATCATTCGGCGCCACGCATACTCCCGAAGTATTCGTCTTTGATGAAAAGCGGCTACTTGTCTATCACGGCAAAATCGACGATAATTGGAGGGAGGAGCAAAAGGTAAAAAGCAGGTACCTGCGCGAGGCTATTGATGAAATACTGGAGGGAATGGAGGTCTCGGTGCCGGAGACTTTTTCCATAGGCTGCACCATTAAATGGAAAATACAAAATAATTAGGCTTATAAGGCAACGCCCATTCGTTCTTCGAATTCGTTTATAAGTTTAAGAGGGTCCGCGGATATTGCAAAACAAAATAACGGATATAGCTGCGAGAAAGTTCTAACGGCTTCGGTCAATAGATCCGGAGAGAAAATTAATTTACTTCCGCGCAAGATCTGCTTCTCTAGTAAAATGTATTTCATGTTTTCAAATCCGTCCAGATGTTTTGCGGCATTAAATTTTATTTCCCTTAATTCGGGTTCTTTGCTCAATTCGGATAAGCGGTATTTGTTGTTAATTCCGAATTTACCGCACGCGTTTAGGATGTTTTTTTTATGCCTTGAGAAATTTGAATTGAAATACAGATCGTCGCCGGTTGTGTTATTAATAAAAATACCGTAAGAAATACCTGATTTATCGAGATAAACGTAAAATTCGGTGTCCATTTTAAACCTTCCGAAATGTATCAGAAAGAAAGTACGGTAAGGCGTACCTTTAGAAAAACGCATATCCTTGTTTATCCGCATCAAGGTTTTGTTAAATTTCGGTTCGGTTCTTATCGAAGGGTTGAGATGGTTAAAAAATTGGCCGATGGTCTGAACGAAAGCTTTTGACGGCATTACGATATAATCGTTATAGGCGTCTTTATTTTCGGAGAACCATTTTAGGTTGTTGTATTTATCTTTTTCCAGATTTCCCAGGAAATCGAATGCCTGCTTTTTGAAACCCTTAAATTCCGGTATCCCGTTTTTCAAAACATCGTACCCAAATTTAATGTTAAATATATTCCGCCCAAATCTTTCTCGGTTCGTCCCTCCATCAGCTCTACGCCGTTATTGAAAAGATGAATTATGTAATACCTAAGATTAATGCCGACGAGGCTGTTCCTGTCCAGCCCGAAATTAGCCCCGAGGCCTATATATCCCCCGAAAGTATAGTTGGCGTGCAAATAGCCCAGTGCCGAAAAAAATTCCCTTGTGTAGGGGTTCGTGGCTACTATTGCCGGGCCGAATGCGAAGTTTACGTAAGGACGTAAATTATCATAAAGGTCGTTTTCGAACAGCCTGTATTGAAAACCCACAAAAACGGGAATTACAAATGCCCTGTTCACCTTGCCGGGCGTATAAGTATTTCCGTAATAATCCACATAAGTAACTTCCTTGGGGTCTTTGGCTTCGGAAACGGAGAAATCGACAAAACCCGTAAGCAAGTTTGTAAACCTGTTCCTGTAAAACCCTCCCAGACCGAAACCGCCGTCGTTAAAAATTACATCAACGCCCAGAGCGTGATTAGGAAAAATTTCAGGCGGCTTGGGCGGCACGATTTCTCCTATGCCTTGTCCATTTACATTTAAAAAAGGAATTAGTAATATTGCCGTAATAAGAAACTTTTTCATGGCACGTTATTATAGATATTAAATTATCCGGTTATAAGATAAATCCAACATTCTAATTTTTCAAGGGAATTATGTTCACTATTCTTGACAAAGCTTCGTATTGGGACGAGAAATACATCAACAATAAAATAACTTGGGATCTTAAAGGTCATAACCCTGTTTTTGAAGATTTAATAAAAAAAGGCGAGTTTATCCGCCCGGGCAAGATTTTAATCACCGGCTGCGGCAAGGGATACGACGCCGTTCTCGCCGCCAAATACGGCTTTGATGTAACGGCCGTCGACTTTTCCTGCCATGCGATTGAATTCGGACGGAATTTGGCCGACAAAGAATCGGTCAGCATTAATTTTTTAATCGAAGATATATTTTTGCTGGGAGATCTATATTACGAGCAGTTCGATTATGTTTATGAGTACGTTACCTTTTGCGCCATAAATCCCGACAGGCGAAAGGAATATTTAAGCAAGATCAGCGCTCTTTTAAAACCGTCGGGAAAACTAATAGCTCTCCTTTTCCCAACAGACGGAAGGGAAGGAGGTCCTCCGTTTAATATAAATCCCGGAGTATTTTATAGAGAAGCTTCGGAATTCTTTCAATTGGAAATTTCTACCAGGAAAATTAATTCAATTAAGCCGCGTGCGGGCAAAGAGGTACTGCAGGTATATTTGAAGAAAAAAATCAAATCCCGGGACAATCATTAATAATCAATTATCGGAATCTTTATGCCCCTGAATCTTGAATTAAAAGTAAAATTGAATTCCTTCCGGAAAACCTCCGGGCTGCTAAAAAAAATAAACGCGGATTTTATACAGGCCCTAAGCCAAAAGGACGTATATTACAGAACTTCCGGCGGGCTGTTAAAACTGAGAATTGAAAACGGGAAGCAGAGCATTATAAAATATCTAAGGGATGAAAAAGGCAGCGAGCGGTTCTCGAATTACGAATTTTTAAAGTTCGAATCGGGAAACGGCGAAAGTTTTTTTAATAATATTTTTAAAATAGAAGCGGTAGTTCAAAAGAAAAGGCTGCTTTATATATACGACAACACCAGGATCCACCTGGATACCGTAAAAGGGCTCGGACGTTTCCTTGAGCTTGAAACGCTGGTATTAAAAGGAAAAAACGATGCCAAAAGAAGATTTGCTTTCGTTAAAAAAGTACTGGAACTGGAAGCGTTGCCGGAATTAAAAAAATCCTACCGAGATTTGATTATTTCCTCGAAGAATTCAAAATGATACTTACAAAAAAAATCAGCAGTCCCGTCGATTTGGATCTGCTCATAACGGAAAAAATAAAGGCGGGGAAAACCGGCGAATTACTCCGGATTGTGCCGACAAACAGAAAAATAAGAACACTGAAAAGAGAAACGATTTCGTCGGCACCCGGCAAAGCCGCAGGCAGCCTGAACCTGGAAACCATCGGCACTTTCTCGACGCGCATCCTTTTAACGGACGAGCAGACAAGGCTGAGAGTACTGAGCGAGGCGGCTTCGGCTACGCTGATGAAACAAAGTTTTCAGGAAACAGGCCTTAAGTATTTTTCAGATTACGGCGGCGAAATCCCCTGGGGAACTCTCGACAGGATACTCAACGTGATATCCGAATATAAAAAGCACGGTATAACTCCGGCCATGCTGAGAGAGGAAGCCCGCGGTCTGGGCGGATCCGAAAAAAACAAGGCGGAAGACATAGCAGGAATTTACGAGACATATAACGGCAAATGTAATTCTTTGAATGTCATGGAAATAGGAGATATCTACGCTGCTCTAAACAGCCTGGATCAAGACGATTTCCGGGTAAGGTTTCGCATCTTATTCCCGGAAGTCGATCTGATTATTGTCAGCGGTTTCGACGAATTTACCTCCCCAGAAATCGAAATCCTCAACAAACTTTCCGGTATAGAAAATGCCGACCAGTATATTTCATTCGATTATTACCTCCATAATTCATTAATTTTTTCCAACCTTGATAAATGCTACGACAAATTAACAGAAAAAGGATTCAGCGAAGCGCCTGATATCTCTTTAGACCTACCGGGGAAATTTGCTCTTCAGATTAAAGAAAAACTATTTAAAAAAAATAAATCCCAAATCGGGGAGTTTGAGGACAATATCACCGTACTGCCGGCATTAAACCGCGAAAGGGAAATTGCCGGTATTGCAAAGGAAATTAAAAACCTGCTGCTGCAGGAAAAAGTCAAGCCGAATACAATCTGCGTGGTCTTCAACCTGATACAGAATTATTCTTCTTTGATTCGGGATATTTTCAATCTTTACGGTCTCCCTTATAATCTAACCGACAGATATTCCTTGAAGACTTCCTCACCGGTAATTGCCGTAGTAAATTTCCTTGAGATATTGGAGAACGATTTTTATTATAAAAATATTTTAAGAGCCTTGAGCAGCGGCTTCCTGGATTTTTCGGGAATCGAACAGTCGGCGCTGCTGAAAGCTTCTGTCAATCTGAAAATAATTTCCGGATACGAGAATTGGCGCGGGTCGCTGTCGGATGCAATAAAAAGATGCGACGACAGCGAAGAAGAAACTGCCTCGGTTTTACTCGAAAAGGAGCTTTATAAAAAAGCTCTTAAAGATATAGAAACCCTGGCCGAGTACCTGAAACCCTTTAAAAGGCAACTGACCCTGCGGCAGTTTCTCGACGGCTTGAAAGATTTGATCTTTTCCGTCAGCCTTCCGGAAAAGCTCATAAACAGCAAAAGTATTGCCGTTGAAGAGAACATTAAGGCTGTAAATACTTTTATCGAAGAGATCAACGAAGTCTTCAAACTCCTGGAGAGGGAATACGGAAAGGATAAAAAATTCCCGCTGACATTTTTCCTCAATAATCTTAAAACCATAATGTCGACTTCCAGGTACAATATTAAGGAAAAGCCCGGCTACGGGGTCCAGGTAACAACGCTTAACGAAATCCGGGGCCTGCATTTTGATTACATTTTTGCCGCCGGAATGTGCGACGGAGATCTGCCTACCAAATATACTCCGGAAATATTTCTCAGCGGATCTTACTCCAGGAATGAAAAAATTCACCAGACGGAAGAACGGTATCATTTCTACCAGACCTTATGCTCGTGGGATAAGCATTTGTACCTTACATACCCGCTTCAGGAAGAAAGGAAAGAATTCGTACGCTCCAATTTATTAGGCGATTTTCTCTCGCTGTTTAAAACAAAAAACAAAAGCGAAGAAGACTACGCCGATACCGTTTATTCAAGGGAGGACCTTCTTGTGCACTCCGGACGGGCAGGGGTAAAAAAAGCAGCGCAGCTTTACGGGGACGATCTAGGCAGTTCCGCATTAAAAAATTTGGAAAAAACTCTTGAAATAAACCGCATTAGATCCGAAGCGCCTTTCGGAGAATCAGAGTATACGGGAATTATTAAAAACGCTCTTTCCGCCGAAGCAAATGAGAAGCTAGGCACGTATAAGGACAGGCAATACTCGATAAGCCAGCTCGAAACCTATGCCAAATGTCCTTACAAGTATTTTGCGGAAAGAATCTTAAAGCTGAAGCCTGTTTCGGAACCAACCGAGGACATAGAAGCCCTGGAAATGGGGAGCCTTCTTCATATGATATTATTCAGGTTTTACAGCGAGGTTAAAAAAAGAAAAATAATCATTGCGGATTCGGACGGGAAACAATTCGGCGAAATGGAAGAATTATTATTTAAAACGGCTGCCGACAGCATTGAAAAAGCCGGATTTAATTCGCCGATAAATTTTTTCGAAAAAGAAAAGATACTGGGCATAAACGGTGAAAGAAAAAATTCCATCCTTTATAAATTTCTAATCGCGGAAAAAGAGAATAAAGACGGATTTATCCCCGAATTTTTTGAGATCGGTTTCGGGGATAGCTCCGGACCGGCAAACTACCCGGTTAACTTAAAAGCAGGCAAAGCGGAACTGACCGGCAAAATAGACCGCATAGATATAAAAGAAGAAACCGGCAAATACAAGGTTGTCGATTATAAATTAAGCGGTAAAAAGCCTTCTGCCCTCGATTTGGAAACGGGGCTCTCCCTTCAGCTTCCGCTATATTTATATGCGGCCAAGGAACTGATAAAAGCACAGCTGGACAAAGACATGCTCCCGGCAGGAGCAGAAATTTATTCGCTGAAATACGACAAGGATGATTTCGGCAAAAAGGCGGCAACGTACCGTAGCCGCAGAAAAATCAGCGAAGAAGAAAAAGAGAACGAAGCCGTCGAAAAAAACCTTGAACTCATTGATATTTGCCTGGAGATGATTGAAAAATACGTGAGGGACATTACCGAAGGCAGGTTCAACTTATCGATATTGCCTAACCGTGAAAAAATAGTCTGCGGTTACTGCGATTTCAGGCCGGTCTGCAGAATCCGGGAAGCGGATTGAAAAAACATCAAAAAGATTATCGTCACACACTAATGATACAATTCAGCGTATTATCCGCAATGAAATTATTCATTTTTGCTTTCCGATCAAGCAAACTGACGCAATTATATTTGCCTTGGCACCGATGAAAACAAACATCGCAATTTTAATAATGCTAATTTTAATTTCCTCCGGTTTATGCGAAGCACAGGACGGCATAAGGGAGCTGGTAAAGAAAGAGAAAGCAAATTTTATCAGAACCGAGAGGATAAATAAAACCGCGTATCCCGGCGACGGCAATATTAATGTAACCTATTATAAACTTAACTTAACCCTAACTTACGATCCTAACTATTTAACCGGGATCGTAACCGTCGACGCTAAAAGCACGGAGCCAGGTCTAAAGACATTCTTTCTGGATCTGCAGGACAGTATGGCCGTCGATTCGGTAGTATCCGGCGGCAAGAAACTCGGATTTACACATTCAAACAATAAGTTAAATATTACCCTGGATCAAACCCTGCCGGACGGCAGTCCTTTCTCCGTTATCGTCTATTACCGGGGTGTTCCCGAAGAAAACGGTTTCGGCAGTTTTGTCTTCGGAAGCCACGATAATTCACCGGCAATTTGGTCCTTAAGCGAACCTTACGGCGCGAGCGACTGGTGGCCCTGCAAGGATACTCCCGCGGATAAAGCAGATTCATCCGACGTATGGATCACCTGCGATACTTCACTTACAGCGGCTTCAAACGGAATTCTGACATCGGTTATAAACAACGGAAACGGCACCCATACATTCAAATGGAAAAACGGTTATCCTATCGCGCAGTATCTTATATCCGTAGCGGTATCAAACTACATCGAATACACTATATATTATAAATATGCGGCGGACGATTCCATGCCGATAGAAAATTTTATTTACCCTGAAGACTTTGCGGTTAATAAAATATTCCTCGACAAGACAGCCGAAATGATCCGCATATTTTCCGCCAGGTACGGGACCTATCCTTTTATAAAAGAAAAATACGGCCAGGCAGAGATCGGCTGGAACGGCGGAATGGAGCACCACTCCATTACTTACGTGGGAGCTTTCGGAGAAAGCGTCCAGGCTCATGAGCTGTCCCACCAGTGGTTCGGAGACAAGGTTACCTGCGCCGACTGGAACGATATTTGGCTCAACGAAGGATTCGCGACCTACTCTCAAGCCGTATATTTTGAGGCGTTAAACGGAGAAAGCTATTACAGCGATTATATCTCCGGTATAATGCAGAGCGCTAAAGCTGCGCAAAGGTCGGTTTACGTTCAGGATATCTCTTCGGTGAATAACATTTTTGATTATAATTCAACGTATGCCAAAGGGGCAATTGTCCTTTATATGCTGAGGGGAATAGTGGGGGATTCCGTTTTTTTTAAAATCCTGCGAACCTACCTTAACGACCCCAAATTTGCCTATAACGTTGCTACTACATCTGATTTTGAAAACGTTGCCGAAGAAGTCTACGGCAGCTCGTTAAAATATTTTTTCGACGAATGGATATACGGCGTTAATTATCCTAAATATGATTTCAAATGGAGGTACATAAAAAATTCCTCTAACACGGCGACGGTTTATGCGCATATATCGCAGAAGACCAATAGTAATCCCGTTTTTTTTACCATGCCGATTCAATTGAAGATAGTAACTTCCCTGAAGGATACAACGGTTACCATTTTTAACGACATGCAGGAACAGGATTTTCAGATAGCGATAAAAGGAATTCCAGAGTATATTTTATTCGATCCAGACAACCGGATAATGAAGGAAATTTCAATAATAGATTCAGTTGATCTGACAAAACCCGAAGATTTTGCCTTGGAACAGAATTATCCGAACCCTTTTAACCCGGTTACAAAAATAAGGTATTCAATTCCCGTATTAAATAAAGGATATGTACCGGTTAAACTTGAGGTATATGACTTACTGGGCAGAAAAATTGCAACTCTAGTTGATGAAGATCAATCCGCCGGAAACTACGAAGTCGATTTTCCCCCCGCAAATCTTAAATTAAACCTGTCAAGCGGAATTTATATATATACTTTAAAGGCTGGCAATTTCTCATCGACTAAAAAAATGATGCTGCTTAAATAGTTTGTGGGCTGTGGTTTGTTGTTTGTGGTATACATCTATACCTTATACCCTATACCTTAAAAGCAGAATACAGAACAATCGAATAGTGAAGTAATAATGATTAAGGTTGGTGAATTGGTATTGGACTAAAAAAGAAAAGCCCTATGATCGGGCGACCATGGGCTTTAACTCTTTTACTCAAAAGGCCAGGGGAGAAACCTTTTGAAGAGTCGCAGACAATATATGACCCAAATGAAAATATGGCAAGAGTTTAATTATTTGCATTATCTGTATAATGATATAAGTCACAAAAATAAAATAATTTTTCATCGAGCATAGGTCTTGTTGTTAAATCATCGAGAAAAAATTTTTGACCGCAATAACAGTTTTAGTCCGGGATTTATTTCTTTATTCATCAAAATTATCTTGACATAAATAAAATTATAATTAAATTTCCGATAATTCTTTCCGAATAATATCACTGCGATTTCAACGATCAAAGAATAAAAGAGGGAGTAAATGAACAGCAATGAAATCAAGGATATTCAACATCACTTAATCGAACGCCGCGCCAGGTTAAATAAGGCAATACACGGACCTGGAAGTATATCCGAATTAGTAGAGCTACTTCATAAAGTGGATTCGGCCCTCGAAAGAATGGATAACGGAACGTACGGAACTTGTGAGGTATGCTGCGAACCGATAGAAAAGGAAAGGTTAATCGCGGATCCTTTAACTACATTTTGTATCGAACACCTCAATAACGAACAAAAGAAATTGCTGGAACAGGATTTGGAACTGGCATCCCAAATTCAAACTACTCTTCTTCCTCAAAAAAATCTGACGGTAAACGGTTATGAAGTGAATTATCATTATATGCCCGCAGGCCCGGTAAGCGGAGATTATTGCGATTTGTTCCTTTCAAAGAACGGCGACGAAAGTCTTTATTTTATTCTCGGGGACATTACCGGGAAAGGGATAGCGGCGTCAATGCTTGTTAATCATATATATGCTATTTTTCAC
>JBJKOY010000504.1:0-9549 GCA_046706945.1 Ignavibacteriaceae bacterium
TGGGTTACGATGGTTATAATGGGAGTTTCCTTCAAATTAATCCCGATGTTTACATTATCTCACGGTTACTCGCTTAGAAACGGAAAGATTGCGTTTATACTTGTTAATACGGGATTGCTCGGCTTAACAACGGTCATGCATTACGCCGATATTAATTTTACGTATTACTTGTTCGTAATAATTACCGCAGCGGGAGTTTTATTTTTCCTGCGGCAGATGCAGATAATTTTCTCCAAGCGCATAAGGAAAAAATTAGACGCAGGTATGCTGCACACGGCTGCCGCATTTATTATTATGCTTATCGTTGCGGCACTCGGAGTCATGCTTGTGGTAATTAACTTCAAAGATTCCTCTTTTAATATGAGAATGATTTTTATATACGGTTTCGGCGCGCTGTTCGGGTTCTTTTCCATGCTCACCGTCGGACAAATGTATAAGATACTTCCCTTCCTGGTCTGGTACCATAAGTACGGCAGCAAAGTAGGAATTGACAAGGTACCGATGCTGAAAGAAATGTACAATGAATTTTTTGCCAGGGTCGAATTCTATTTAATGACAGCAGGACTGGTAACTGCGGCAGCCGGTTTTTTATCGGACACAAGCGAAATACTGCTGGCCGCTTTCATATTAATGTTCCTGGGATCCTTGATATTTTCATGCAACATGATAAAAATATTCAGAACATAGGAGGAAAAAATGGTCACCGAAGAACCCATCATAGATACTTTAAAACAGATAATCGATCCGGAGATAGGCGTTAATATTTTTGATCTCGGACTAATATACGATCTGTCGCTTTCGGAAACGGCTATAAAAGTAATAATGACGCTTACCACGCCGGGCTGCCCGATGCACTCGAGTATTAAAGCCTGGGTTGAGAATTCTTTAAAGCGTCTTGATCCTTCCAGAGAAATTCAGGTCGAATTGGTATGGAACCCGCGGTGGACGCCCGATATGATGTCCGACGAAGCCAGGATGCGGCTCGGATACAAATGAAAGGCGGCTGGTATGTTTTCCACGGTCAGGTACTTTATTAAGACAAGTATTATTTTTCTGATTACAGGGATATTAACCGGATTATATATGTCCTTTTCCGCGAACATTCTTCACCGGGGCTACGGGCCCGAAATGATTTCCGCTCATACTCATATCATTCTCGTGGGCTCTGTAATGATGATGATTATGGGAGTTGCCCTTTGGTTTTTCCCGCGAGCGGCGAAAACTGACAGAAAATATAATCCCGATTTAATTCTAACAACTTATTGGACAATGACCACGGCAACGGCGCTGAGGTATTTATCCCAGGTATGCGATTCATTCCTCTACATCAATTGGATCGGCACGCTGGTCTCAATTTTCTCCTTCATTCAGGCGGCAGCAATTATATTATTCTTTTATTCGATTTGGGGAAGAATTAGGCCGGTAGGCAGTAAAATCCGCGAGGAAAGAGGCGAAAAATTTTAGGAAGAGAAGGTTAAACAAATTATGGCAGTTACCATTTTAAATGATTGTATTAATTGCGCCGCGTGCGCACTTGAATGTCCCAATGACGCTATTTACGGCCCTGGAAAAGAACCGGAAAAAGAGTACAAAATGCTTTTACCGGTTGTCAGAGATTATTTTTTCATAGTCCCTTTTAAGTGCGGGGATTGCGAAAGCTCATTTAGGATACCGCCGTGCATGCTGATTTGCCCGATGAATTGCATAATTAAAACTGCCGAAGCTTTTAATTAATTTTTGTACCGGTAAATAAAAAATGATCATCCATAAAGAAATAAAAGAAAGAACTGATAATAACGGGATGCCGATAATTTATTCTTGTTCAGGCTGCAGCGATATTGCCCAATTGGCAAATTACATCGCTGTTGAAGCCGACAAGCGGGGAATTGCGGAAATGTCTTGCATTGCCGGTGTGGGAGGAGGCGTTAAGCCGCTTGTTAAGAAGGCAAAGTCCGGCAGAAAAATTATAGCGGTAGACGGATGTCCCCTTCAATGCTCGAAACATTGTTTGAACGGCATCGGCGTTGAGCCGGATTATCACTATATATTAACGGATTACGGGTTAAGAAAGAATTATCACGCAAATTTTAATCCGAACGACGGTGAAGGAATTTTAATTAAAATATTGCAGGAGACAATATTTAACGCCTGTAATAAAATATCCGTAGATGAAGAATAAGATAATCCGCGAATATAATAATTATTCAAATTATGAAATTCTTTTGAAAATTCGTTGAATTTTAATACTTTTTGATTACGTTTTAATTCAAATTCTATTCTAATTGCGCTGGGGAATTATGGAAAAGGGCGAGACAAAAGAGGGAAAAGGGACCTACATAATTATTCTGCGTCTGCAGGAAGAAAAAAAAATAGAAGTGGGCGAACTCGGGAATTTCAGGTTCTCTAAAGGATACTACGCATACGTCGGGAGTGCTTTCGGAAAAGGCGGTTTGAAACAGAGAATATCGCATCATATTAAGCTTGCGGATAATCCGCATTGGCATATAGATTATCTAAGGGCATACGCGGAACCGGTAGAGGTATGGATTACCGAATCGGTTCGCAAACTTGAGCATATATGGGCTAATTTAATGAGAAAGATGCCTGGAGGAAATTTTTTCCTGACCGGATTCGGATCGTCCGACTGCCGCTGCGTAAGTCATTTGTATTATTTCAGAAGTCTCCCCTGCTTTCAAAGTTTTAAGAATTTGCTGGAAAACAACCGGATAAGCGAAATAGACGTTGAAAGGGTCCTGATTGAGTAATATTACTTTTTCTCCTGCCAGTCAAACAATTTGCCGTTCTTAAAAAAATACGTTATGTCGCCGTAATACCATTGGGTGTAAACTCCCCACTTATATACGTTTTTATTTATCTTGTCCGGTTTGCCCCAGCTCTCTCTTACCATATCTTCTGTCATCCCCTTCCAGATCTGCCCGTTCAGAAGGCGGTCCGCCGTCTGGTGTCCGTATTTTTTCACATAAAATTTTCTTTTGATCAGACGTAATTCGGTTTGGGCTTTTTGTAAATTTTTATCCAGCGAGGCGGATACGCCTTTCAGGCTGTCCACCCGGTTCTTGAGTATCTTGTTTTCGAGAATTAAATTTTGTTTGAGCGAGGTAAGACTGTCTTTTTCTGCATTATAACTTCTCTTATTCATCGTGTCTTTCCGCTGCGCGAACGATGAGCAACTTAAAAATGCCGTAAGAAGGAACAGTAATAAAATTCCTTTAATATTTCTCATTATCCTCTAAATATTTATAATACGGAAGTGCAAAGATATTCAATATTAAAAAAGAAATCTACTTTTATCGGCACAATTAGTTTTTATTAACATTAATTATTTTATTTTTCGTAACGGGATAAATAATTGCATATACAAACAACACTTTCCCGGGTAATTTTGTTTGTACGGCGGATGGTAACGTTAATTTTTACGGAGAAAAATGGAATATTTTAATTCGGAATATTTTACCTATAGAAAAAATAGGTTATACTGCGAGAACACGGCGATAGAGGATATTTTAAAAGCAATAGGTACGCCGACTTACATTTACAGCAAGAAATTTTTAACCGACCGGTCGAAGGAATTCCAAAGCGCATTCGGAGCATTAAATCATAAAGTTTTTTTTGCATGCAAGTCCAACTCAAACCTGAGCGTAATTAAAACCCTCGGCGATGCCGGGTGCGGAGCGGACGTAAATTCGGAAGGCGAAATAATCAGAGCTTTGAAGGCCGGGATCGGCACGGATAAGATTATTTTTTCAGGCGTGGGCAAGACCTTGAACGAAATTAAACTGGGCCTTGAAAAAGATCTTTTGATGATAAAAGCCGAATCGTCGCAGGAACTTGAATTAATTAATGAGGCAGCCGGGTCTTTGAATAAAAAAGCTCCGGTCTCGATTAGGGTTAACCCGGACATAGATGCCGATACGCATCCTTACATATCTACCGGACTCGCGGAAAATAAATTCGGGATTGATTCCTCCACTACTTTAAAGATAATTACCGGGATGAAAGATCTGCAAAATATCAGGTTCGTCGGACTTGATATGCATATTGGCTCCCAAATTACTTCGACAGGCCCGTACGTAGAGGCGGTAAGCAAGCTGGCGGGATTGTATAAAGAATTGTCGGAACAAGGCATTAAGCTGGAACACCTTGATCTGGGCGGAGGTATAGGGGTGCCTTATAGAAACGAAAAGACGTTTAAGATTTCGGAGCTTGCGGAAGCCATTATCCCCGTTCTTCAAAAATTGGAATGCGATGTTTTTTTCGAACCAGGCAGGTTCCTGACCGCAAACAGCGGCATACTGGCGGCGCAGGTGCTTTACACAAAGACTAACAACCATAAAAAATTCGTCGTTGTGGATACTGCGATGAACGACCTTATCAGGCCCAGTATTTACGGGGCCTACCATCATATACAGCCGGTTAAAATATTCGAGGACCGGGAGGAAATAACCGCCGATGTAGTGGGACCGGTCTGCGAAAGCGGGGACTTTCTTGCCAAGAACCGGAAGCTTACGGAGTATAAACGGGGCGAATATGTTGCGGTAATGTCCGCCGGAGCCTACGGTATGGTCATGGCTTCGAATTACAACGGCCGCAGGAGACCTGCTGAAGTTATGGTAGATGGCGACGGATTCAAGATTATCAGGAGCAGGGAGACACTGGAACATTTAATCTACGATGAGGAAAAACTTCTTGATAATTAAAAAACGCCCGCTTATTATAAGATTAAAAGATTAAGGATAGTTATGAAAATACCCGCAAGCAAATTCATTCCGTCAGCATTGATTTTTACTTTGGCCTTCTTTTTCAACGGATGCATCGTTTTTCATAAAGTATCTTACGTAGTTCATCTGGATACCCCGAATTCGGGAACCGTAACGGTTACGGCATACGATATGAGGTCGAACGCAGGCACTAACAAAGATTTTAACGAGGATAAATCAAACCTTTTTCAATACATGCTCAAGAGTAAAGAATTCGTGGTCCAGCAAAAAATGCAGGGCAAGGATATTACCTCAAGGAAGCTGTACGTAGAAGACGGCAAGCTGATCGGTGTCGGAACTTACAAGTTCGACGATATAGGCGCCGTGGAAGGAATAAAATACGACGGAGGCTTTCACTATTTAAATCTGGCGCTCACCGATTCGGTAATGGATACGAACGGAGAAATAATTAAATCGAGTGATTATAAAAGAATAATGTGGGACAGCACTTTTAAGACGCTGAAATTTACGATGTTCAGTTTTTCGTTCGAGCACAACAACAGCAGGTCGCTTGCGCCTTATTTCAAACAGGGAAAAAGCAGTAAGTAAAAGCCGTAAAAATTATGTATGTCGAAGTAGTCTTTCCTCTTCCTTTCAGAAATAAATTTACTTATTCGGTACCGCCGGAATTCGAATCTTTCGCTAAAACAGGAGTGAGAGCGGTAGTGCCTTTCGGTAAAAGAACCTTAACCGGTTTTATTATCCGCCGTTCCGAAACAACTCCGCTTAAGGAAAAAATCAAACCTATCTCGGACATCCTGGACGACGAACCGATATTCGATAAAAAATCACTCCTTTTCTACGAATGGGTCTCCGACTATTATCTTTCTTCCCTGGGAGAAGCCTTGAAGCTGGCCGTGCCGTACGGATCCGATGTGGAGACGAAAAAAAGAATAATCAGCGACATAGAAACAAGTTCCGAGCTGCTTGAAAAAGAAAAGAGCAAAGATACCCTTCGGTATAAAATTCTGAAGATACTCTCGGGGAGAGAAGATATAAAACTGCAGCATCTTCAAAAAATGGTTAAGAAGAAGAACATTTATTCAATTTTAAAAACTCTCGAAAAAGCGGGCGCGCTTACCGTTCTGGACGAACTGGAAGGCGCAAAAGTTAAAGCCAAGAAGATAAAATTTATAAAGCTCGCCAAACCGGTTTCCGAAGTTTATGCCCTGCTGCCCGAACTGGAAAACAAATCGCCGAAACAGGTAAAAATAATCCTCGAATTAATATCCCGAAAAGAGAAGTCGCTTCCGCTGACGGATCTGCTAAAAAAGACCGAATCGTCCCGGACGTCCGTCGATTCCCTGGAGAAAAAGGGACTGGTAGGGATCTTTGAAAAGGAAATTGACCGCCGCTATACCGAAGAATACAGGGAAGAGAAAGTTGAATTGATACTTACCGGGGGACAAAGAAAAATCGTAGAAGAAGTTTCTCCTCTTATAACCGAAGGAAAGTTCATTACTTTCCTTCTGCACGGCGTAACCGGCAGCGGCAAAACGCAGGTTTATATAGAGCTGATTAAAGCGGCTTTGTCGAAAAACCGTACCGCGCTTATACTCGTCCCGGAGATATCCCTGACTCCGCAAATAACAACGAGACTATACAACAATTTCGGCAACCTGATAACGGTGATTCACAGCCGGATGAGTCCGGGGGAAAGATACGATTCATGGAGGAGGGTGCTAAAGGGAAAATCGCGCGTAGTAATCGGAGCCAGGTCTGCACTGTTTGCGCCTCTCAGAAATTTAGGAATAATAATAGTGGACGAAGAACACGACGGCAGCTACAAACAGTTTGAATCGGTCCCAAAATACAATGCGCGGGATGCGGCGATAATCCTGGGAAAATTAAACGACTGTCCCGTTGTCCTCGGCTCGGCTACTCCATCAATAGAAAGCATGTACAACGCGAGAGCCGGAAAATACAACCTTGTTGAATTGCCGGAAAGAATAGATAAGGCAAAGCTTCCAAAAATCAGCCTTGTAACTATCGCGCTCGAAAAAAAGAAGAAAAAACTCGAGAATGTATTTTCGAAAGTTCTTCTCGATAAAATAGAGGACAGGCTGAAGAAGAGAGAAGGCATAATCATCCTCCAGAACAGGAGAGGCTTTTCCACACAAATATACTGCGACGACTGCGGCGAAATAGAACAATGCGACAATTGCTCGGTGCCGATGGTATTCCATATAAACCAGAATATCCTTCAATGTCACTACTGCGGTCTCACAAAGCCGGTGCCCCGCGCATGTACCAGCTGCGGTTCGCTTTCGATAAAATATTTCGGAACAGGAACGGAAAGAGTCGAGGACGAGCTTGAGTATTATTTTCCCGGCGTTAAGATAAAAAGAGTCGATTCGGATTCTGTTTCAAGAAAATCATCGCTGAGCAAAATCCTTTACGAATTCGGAAGGGGCGACGTCGACATACTTGTCGGTACACAGATGGTCTCCAAGGGACTCGATTTTCCCAGGCTAACACTGGTCGGTGTAATATCCGCGGAAACAACGCTGTGGCTCCCGGACTTCCGGGCCGATGAAAGGACGTTTCAGCTTCTAACCCAGGTCGCGGGAAGGGCAGGCAGAAGCAGGACCGAAGGCGAGGTAATTATCCAGACACGGAACGAAAAACACTTTACCCTGCAAAAAGTTCTAAGGAACGATTATAACGGGTTTTATCAAAAGGAAATATTCGACAGGGAGAAATTGGGTTATCCCCCTTTCACCAGGATATGCCTGGTAGAAACAAAAGATCCCGCCGAAGAAAAAGCAAAGGGAGCGATTGCGGATTTTTATAAAGAGCTTTCGGTTTATTCCAAATGGCTGGCTGTCTCAACACCTTCCCCCGCCGTTATTGCAAGGATAAAGAGCTTTTACAGATATCAAATCCTGATAAAAAGCAGCAAGGAGCGCGATCCCGGCGGAGCGATTATGAGAAAAGCGGTTTTGAATTCGTTTGTTGAATTTAACAGGAAATCCAGGTTCAGGGATGTCAGGCTAATATACGATGTCGATCCGCAAAGCATATTATAGCCTTAGCTTTGAAATCCGGGCCGCGGATTCCGATAAGCGCCTTAGCGCCACGAAAATATTTCCGGGTGAATGCGAAACCCGCGGCTATTAAGAATATTTAAACGGTCAAATTCAAATTATATTTTTAGATTAAATCCCGAAAAATTTCAGGAAAGGTACGGCTTCCGCGAGAAGGAACAACAGGAATCCGCCTATAATCCAGATACCGAATACTGTAATGAAATACTTCATCGTTGAGGAAGACTTGAACATTTTTGCCAGGCCTATACCCAGGACGATATAACTCCATATAGTAATTACATTTATCTTTGCCAGAAAGAAACCTCCGAGTGTAGAGGTGTCGACGTCCATAAACGCCGCAACGCTGAACCCGCTCAACATGCGTCCCATTACAAATGCCAGAATGGTAACGAGTATGGTTTCTATTATCCCGATATAAGCCGTCATCCCGCTGGCGACAAGAGCGGATTGATACGTGCCTTCCCCTTTCAACACAAACCTTGCAAACAAAAAGTATATGGCAGTAATAATAAAGAATATTATAAAACCTCCGATGAATATGGCCAGCCCCTGAAATACAATTTGAACGGGCGTTATCCCCTGGTCCATCCTGTTCTGTATATTGTTCATCTGGGTATTCATTTGGTCCTTGGTCATCTTTCCTTCAGCGACCATTTGATTAAAATTTTTCTCTATCCTGGCCAGTTGTTTTTCTTTGATCTGGTAATAGATCTCTTTATTGGTTGTCAACAGAATCTGAGAAATAAATACGACGACCAGGAGAATCAACATGGGAAGAAACCAGTCCTTGGTTCTCGGGGGAAACTGCGCCATCTTACCGAAGGTAGCCGCCGGTTCGGTTAAAATACCGACCATCTTATCGGAGTGGCTCAATTCCTGTTCGGATTCAACTTCAGCATTACTGCCCTCATTAGACGATGTTGAGTCATTATTGTCAATATTGTCCATCTAACATCTCCTTTGTTGGTTTGATAGTATAAGTGATTTGACATGAAAAAATTATTTATTGTTTCGGCAAAACGCAATAAAAATAATTATTCACCGGAATTAATATAATTATATATTTGTTTCCCCGCTTCACGATTGAATTTTAAATTGTTAAATTTAGGTTATCGGGAAAAAATTAAATTAATCCGGAAAATCTATGAAAACAATTATTGAGCCATTTAAAATAAAATCGGTTGAACCGATACGTTTTACTACAAGGGAAGAAAGACAAAATCTGATCCGGGAAGCCGGGTACAATCCGTTTCTAATTCATGCTGACAACGTCTTAATCGACCTGCTGACGGACAGCGGAACTTCCGCCATGAGCTCTAAGCAATGGTCGGGCATAATGGACGGGGATGAATCCTATGCAGGCTCGAAAAGCTTCTACAGGTTTGAGGAAGCCGTAAAAAAGATCACCGGGATGAAGCATGTAATACCCACTCACCAGGGCAGGGCCGCGGAAAAGATACTGTTTTTCAATACGGCGGATAATGGTAAATTTATCCCCAACAATACACATTTCGATACAACCAGGGCAAATATAGAATTTACGGGAGCCGAAGCGGTGGACCTGCTTAACGAAACCGGAAAACACCCCGAGATACGCGCCGATTTTAAGGGCAATATGGACGTCGAAAAGCTGGAAAGATTTATCGAAGAAACAGGCAGTGAAAACATCCCGCTCTGCATGATTACGGTAACGAACAATTCGGGAGGCGGCCAGCCGGTAT
>JBJKOY010000505.1:0-2472 GCA_046706945.1 Ignavibacteriaceae bacterium
AAAGACCGAGGAGCATCAGTTTTTCGCGGAAGAAATGGAAAAAGACGGGATCCATCTGCCGGAACTCGACGAATGTAAGAACATACCGAACCATCAGCCGGCGGTTTATAACCTGAAGGGAGAAAAAATATGAAGAAGAAATTATGGGACCCCGTTTTCGGGGGGGTGATGATAGGGATTGCAATTATACTGACGTTTTATATTTCAGGCAGGGGCCTTGGTGCCTCGGGTGCAATGACAAGCTTTGCCGCCTGGCTTCAGAATCTGGTTTCCCCCGCTTTGACGAATTCAAGCGCGTATTTTTCAAAATATTTTGCTTACGGAGCCAATCCCCTAAACGATTACCTTGTGTTTATGGCAATAGGAATTATGATCGGCAGTTTCTTTGCGGGTATGGTTTCAAAAGATTTAAAATTTGAAGTGTTGAGAGGTCCGAACATCTCCGACAAAGGAAGGTTATGGTATGCGCTTATAGGAGGAGTTTTGGTCGGTTATGCGGCAAGATTGGCCAGAGGCTGTACTAGCGGCCAGGCGCTGGTAGGCGGGGCCGAACTGTCGGTAGGTTCGTGGGCATTTATGTTTTCAATTTTTGCGGGCGGTTTTGCCGTCGCATATTTCGTAAGGAGGCAGTGGATATGATGGGACCATTGGTGAAATACGGTTTTATTTCCGAAGGAGTTAATTCGCTCTTTGCTGTTCTGATAGGAATTTTATTCGGTTATGCCCTGCAGCGTTCCGGATTTACCAACTCTAGGAAAATATCCGCAGCCTTTTATATGAAGGATGTCGATGTGCCCGTAGTAATGTTTACGGCAATAATAACGGCTTCGATAGGCCTATGGGGTATGTCTCTCCTCGGCCTGATCGACCCGGGCAAGATATACTTTCTGCCTTCGTACCTGCTTCCCATGGTTGCCGCCGGTTTTATATTCGGAATCGGCATGGCGGTAGGCGGATTCTGTCCTGGTACCTCCCTTGCATCCATGGTTACCGGTAAAATAGACGCTATGGTATTTGTTGCCGGTTTTTTGCTGGGCAGCCTGCTTTTCGGAGACCTTTACCCTTTATGGGAGAAATTCTATAACTCCGACGGTTTCGGAGTATGGCGAATCGACCAGCTGTTTAATATAAATCTGGGACTGGCGGTACTTGTGGTTGCGCTTCTCGGAGTCTTCGGCAGTATAGGAATGCGTAAATTGCAATATAAATTCTGGGGTAAAAATGATTAAAATATCAAAGAAAAACTGGATTGCGGTGTTCTCAATTTTCGCCGCTTTGATTCTGGCTTTGTTCCCTACTTCGGATTTTATAAGCAAACCGTATATTTTGGACACTCATGTTAAGCAGCAGAATTACAACGAAGCGGGAATATTTACCGTTACGCCTTTCCAGGCCGCTCAATTTTATTCGAACGATATGTCGAAATGTTACTGGATCGATACAAGAAATCCTAAGGAATTTTCCCGGGAGCATTTAAAAGCAGCTCTCAATCAGACTATCAAGCAATTGGAGAACTCCGCCTGGAACTCGGATGATCTGGTACTGGTTTACGGAACCAATACTTCCGAAGCGCAGGAAGCGGTAGCTTATCTGAGACAGGTAAAGAACGCGAGGGCGTTTGCGGTTAAAGGAGGTTTCGAAGCGTTGAAAAAATACCTGATCGATCCGATCGGGATATCGATTACAAATCAGTTCTCCGATAAGGACCTTTCCACTCTTATAGAATTACGTAATAAAATATCCGGCGAAAAAGTCTCCCCTGATCAACAGCTCGAAAAATTAAAGAGCAGCAAATCCAAAACAATTCGAGAAGGATGTTGAAAGGGGGTTGGATGTTGGTAGTTGGGGGTTGAGCCCAAACTACCAACAAACTACTAACTACTAACTACCAGCTACTAACTACTAATCTCAATAACTCTCCTTCCCTATCACAACTTTCCCTTTAAATACCCTGTATATGAAGAAGGTATATGCAATAACAACAGGCATCCCGATCAAAGCGATAACCAGCATGGTACTCAACGTCCTTTGCGAGGACGATGCGTTGTAAATTGTCAGACTGTCGGCCAGGTCCGTGCTTGACGGAACGAGTCTCGGAAACAAACTGACAGCCGCGAGCCCTATCATCGAAGCTATCATTACAGAAGAGGAAAGGAAAGCTTTGAAATACTTTTCTCCCTTTGCCGCTATGGGGATATAAATAACCGCGGCAAGAAGAAGCACGAGTAAAATCCAGAATAACGGATTACTCAGCACTCCGTCGAATAAGAACGGAGCCTCAAAAAAGGTAAAGAAAGTTGCGGCTATATACAGGAGAACGAAAGTAATCCAGAGTCTGCTGATCCATGCTAGCATTCTTGATCTTAATCCGCCTTCCGACTTAAGGGCCAAATAAAGCGAACCGTGAAGAGTGAACATTATAAGGCTTACGAGCCCGACTAATACCGCATAAGGATTCAGCAGTCCGAGGAA
>JBJKOY010000506.1:0-1289 GCA_046706945.1 Ignavibacteriaceae bacterium
AATAACGAAAAGGTCGACAAATGCGATTTTTGTATCGACAGGGTAACCGACGGGTACGAACCCGCATGCGTAGCTACCTGCATAGCAGGGGCAAGGATATTCGGAGACTTGGACAACCCGGATTCAAATGTATCGCAGTACGTAGCCAGCGGAGCCGCACGGAATGTATCCGATAAAGTTAACGTAGGCCCCAATATTTACTACCTAGACAGTCGCGATAACTTCCAGGTTGTTAAAGCGGCCTTCCCGCCTAAAGTGCCTAAAATGCCTACGCCGCAGCGAATTTGGACGGACGTCCTTAGGCCTTTGTTATATCTCGCTATAGGCGGATCTTTCCTCGGACAACTGGGTGCGTTTGCCGCGCAGCTATTTAAAGGCGAAAGCGACGTGAAGGAGTAAGAATGGGACAGAGAATTAGCAAACTAAACGAAGACATCAGACTGGACCACGATCTGCTGAAAGGTCCAAGACATTTGACTTTTGAAGAAAAGAGAATCCTTGCAAACAGGGTAATGAAAAAACACGGCGTTGCGGGCGTGACGCTGCATTGGGTAAACGCAATCTCCTGGTTCTTATTGATTTTTACCGGGGTTGCACTGCTTTCGGCGGATTACCTGAGGTTTGCGCCTTACTGGTATCTCGACATGATGAACGGAATATTCGGCACGAAACACGCAATGCTTCACTTCCACATTGCCGTAGGCGTATTTTGGGTTCTTACCCTACTGCTTTACGGAATTTTCGGTTATAAGAACTATTTGATGGATTTTATAAAACACGATTTAACTATTGATAGAGACGATATTAAATGGTTCCCGGCCAAAGCAAAGAACCTTGCGGGCAGATTAAGTCATTACGAGATGCCGGCTCAGGGAACCTACAATGCCGGTCAAAAAGCTTACGCCGTAGTTGTCGCTTTCAGTACCGTTACTCTGATGATAACGGGCCCCGTAATGGCCTTTCATTTGGGATCGACGACAATAATACAATGGGCGATGATGTTCCATTTTGCAGCGACAATGTTTGTGTTTGCCGGAGTTTTTATTCACGTTTATATGGCAGCTCTTTTTCCCGAAGAACGCCCGGCATTCTTTTCAATGATTACGGGGAAAGTAAACGAATTATACGCATATCTTCATCATTACAAGTGGTGGACTGAAGTAAAGACCGAGGAGCATCAGTTTTTCGCGGAAGAAATGGAAAAAGACGGGATCCATCTGCCGGAACTCGACGAATGTAAGAACATACCGAACCATCAGCCGGCGGTTTATAACCTGAAGGGAGAAAAA
>JBJKOY010000507.1:0-2521 GCA_046706945.1 Ignavibacteriaceae bacterium
GAGTTGGACCGCTATCAATAACGGTTTGCCTATAACAAAAGTAAATTGTCTTGCCGTATCCCGTAAAAACCTGTTTGCCGGAACGGATCAAGGAGTTTTTTGTTCTACGGATTACGGAAGGAACTGGGGGGAGGTAAACAGCGGACTCCTAAACAAATTTGTTATAGCTCTTGCCGTTTCCGACACAATTTTATACGCAGCAACTTCCGACGGCGTTTATTTTTCTAAAAATAACGGAATCAAATGGACGCAAATTAACGACGGTCTTACTAATACCGATATCAGGACAATAATTGCATTTAATGATTACTTATTTATAGGTACCGGCGGCAGCGGAGTTTGGGAGAGACCGGTTAAGGAGATAATTTCGTCCGCGGGAAGAGCACTAAGCAGTCATCCGGCGGATTTCGGCCTTGATAATAATTATCCCAATCCCTTTAATCCGGTTACAAAAATAAAGTATCATATGCCTGAATCCGGGCTAGTAATATTAAAAGTATACGATATCCTGGGAAGGGAAGTGACAACGCTGATAAACGAGGAAAAGCCTGAGGGCTTCTATGAAGTTAATTTTATTCCCGGAAATTTATCAAGCGGGGTTTATATCTATCGCATGACGATCCGTCCCGATAAAATTCAAGCCGGGACTTTCATAGCGGTCAAGAAGATGATTTATCAGAAATAAATTCGAATAATCCGGCAGATTTATTTTAATTTTTTTAAAATTAAGGGCGGAAAACATATGAAAAAAATTTCCTGCCTCTTTTTTTCCTTTTTCCTGGCTCTAAGCGTAAAGGTCACTGCAGGTACCGTAACAATAATATTCAACGAAGTTTCTATTATTGATTGCGAATTCACCTTTATTCCGTACTGCTACGGCGATCAGGAAAAGTGTGAAATAACTTATTTCAATTCGAACGGGAGATGGGAAAGGTACTATTGTAAAGTCCCTTTCCCGGAATTTCTCTTTCACGAAAAAATTACGGAAGCCACCCTTTCCGTGTTTAAAATACGTGATTCTCTCAGCGAAACGGGTCAATCTTTCAGCCTGGCAGTAAATCGACTGACTGAGCCGATGACTGAATTTTATGAACGTACACCTGGAGATAACATTACTCCTCCGGCGCATGATATCTTAAACATTTATGCAGTATCCGACACATTTGCAGGCGATTTTGAAGGTCGGATCGATTTAAAGATCGATACCCTAGTTCAGGGCTGGTTAAATGAGGAGTACGCTAATAACGGCTTTTTAATCAGGATGTTTAACGAAGGGAATCCGGGATTTTCTCAGAGAATCATAATCTGCCAATCTTCGTTTGAAAATGAGGAAAAAAGGCCCATATTAAAAATTACTGGTCCCGAACTACCTGATACTTTAATCCGTGTGCTTCCAACCCCGGTAAGATTTAAGTCAGATGACTATGAACAATCATATTTTCTCGCCCAAAATTATCCGAACCCCTTTAATCCTTATACAACAATAGAGTATACCGTTCTTCATAAAAGTTATGTGTCGCTGGCCGTTTATGATTTACTGGGACGGAAGGTAACGGACTTAGTCAACGAAGTAAAATCCGCAGGTAGCTACAAAATCAGATTTAACGGATACCGTATTTCAAGCGGGGTTTATTTATATAAATTAACGGTCAAGCCCGCCGACCGCAATACGATAGTATCTTCAAAAATTAAAAAATTAATTCTCGTAAAGTAATTTAATCGAAGTCTGTTAACATTGTGCGGGAATCCCGGATAATTAAGATTCCGATTTGAATATTTATGGAAAATTGTATTGCAATAACCCTTAGAAATATATTAACTTTGCGTTTACATTTGCTAATAATATCACGAATAAACTCAAAAAAATATGGCGGAACAACAAACCTTTGAGAAACATTACTTTTCCGACTATACATACATATTGTTTAAGTGGAAAAAATTCTTAATAATCAACCTTTCAATAATCCTTGTTTTATCGACCGTAATAGCTTTTTTGCTGCCCAAAGTATATAAGGCTTCGGCGACAATTATGATTCCTCCGAATGAAGAAACAAGCGGATTAAGCGGTTTAACCAGCCTGCTGGGGAGCAAATCTTCACTTATGTCTCTCGGAGCCAGGGCATTCGGTATGTCCAATACGTCCGAGGACGTACTTCTGGGGATTATAAACAGCCGTACTGCTCTAACAGATGTAATTGACAGGTTCGATTTAATGCAATATTATCAAATAACAGATAATAATATGGACAAAGCTCTAAAAGCTTTCAGGGGCGACATATCGTTCGATCCCAACGAATACGGAATGATCGTGTTCAGTGTAATTAATAAAAATCCCTTTGTAAGTGCCGAAATTGCAAACTATATGGTTCATTTGGTTGACAGCCTGAACATTAAATATAATATTGAAAGAGCCAGAAATAACAGGATATTTATCGAAAAAAGATATAACCAGAATATGAGAGACCTTAGGAGGGCGGAAGACTCATTGTATGATTTTCAGAAGAAATACGGAATAGTAGCC
>JBJKOY010000508.1:0-37029 GCA_046706945.1 Ignavibacteriaceae bacterium
TCCCGCTGCTTACTACCAAAAAGGTCGAATGGAAATCGCTTCTGCACGAAGTTCTTTGGTACCTTTCCGGAGAAAACCATATCAGGAATTTAAGGCAGCATACAAAAATATGGGATGCCTGGGCGGACGAGGAAGGAAACCTTGAGACCGCATACGGTCATTTTTGGAGGCATTTCCCTAGCGCCGAGAAAAATAAGGACGGGAGCTGGAATATCAGGGAGGTGGATCAAATACAGTACGTTATTGACACTTTAAAGAAAAATCCGTTCAGCAGGCGTTTGGTTGTTACCGCATGGGAGCCCGGCAACGCTACAAAAAGCAAGCTTCCTCCATGTCACTACACTTTTGTATTTAACGCCAATAACGGGAAATTGAATTGCCACCTTACGCAGCGCTCCGGGGATATTGCTTTGGGAATACCGTTTAACCTTGCCGCATATTCAATCTTAATGCAGATTATTGCCCAGGAAGTCGGAATGGAACCCGGATTTTTTGCTCATACGATAATCGATGCTCATATTTATGTTGCCGATGAAGGATCGCCGATGGAAAGATACGATCACCGCCGCGGTTTGATCGAACAACTGAAGAGGGAACCATTGCCGCTGCCCAAATTAAAAATTGCGCGCAAACCGATAAATGATCTGCGGTTTGAAGATTTTGAACTTATCGATTATCGTCATCACGACAAGATAAAATTTGAAGTCGCGGTCTGACGGAAGTCCTTCATGTTTTGTATATTTGCTTATCGGAATTGATTGAATTTCCGGGTTTTTGCGTTTGTTAATTATCATTTTCTTCTCTTCATAATTTAAAAGCGATTGTTTTGAATAAAGTAATTATATCGGCAGTAGCCGAAAATAACGTAATAGGCAGAACGGACGGCGAAATGCCGTGGCATTCGAAAGAAGAATTTAAGCACTTTAAGGAAACTACATTCGGCTTTCCGGTTATTATGGGCAGGAAAACGTTCGAGTCTCTCGGGAAACCGTTAAAGGGCAGACTGAATATAATAGTAACGAGAAGCGCAAAGCTTGATTATAATTTCGATAATGTTTTAATTGTTCATAGCCTTGACGAGGCATATTTATACTGCGAAAAGAATAATTTCGAGAAGATTTTTGTAATAGGAGGCGGACAAATATACAGGCAGGCTCTGGAAAATGTTAACGAGTTAATTATCTCCTATATGAAATTCAATGCCGAGGGCGATGTTTTTTTCCCGGAAATAGACGGAAATATTTGGGAAATAAAAAAGCGCGAAGAGCACCCGGAGTTCGTAATTGTAACGTACGCAAGAAAGAATTAGGTTAACCGTGAAGAAGATAGCAATACTTCCCGAAAATATTGCCAATAAAATTGCGGCCGGAGAAGTTGTACAAAGACCCGAATCGGTTGTAAAGGAATTGATGGAAAATTCCGTGGATGCCGGCGCATCAACAATAGAGGTAATAGTAAAAAGGGCCGGGAAGTCGCTGATCCAAGTGGTCGACGACGGTGCCGGCATGAGCGAAGAAGATGCCGAAATGTGCATTCAAAAACATGCCACCAGCAAAATATGCCGTCTTGAAGACCTGGATGCCATTGCCACTCTGGGTTTCCGCGGCGAAGCTTTAAGTTCAATTGCCGCGGTTAGTCAGCTTGAAATTAAAACCGAAACCAGGGATGAAGAGCTTGGTACTTTAATAAAAACGGACGACGGCTTGAATATCTTCAAAGAGAAAGGATCTTTCCCGAAGGGAACATCGGTTGCGGTGAAGAACTTGTTTTTCAACACCCCGGGTAGAAGGAACTTCCTGAAAAGCGATGCGACCGAATTGAAGCAAATCATCGATACGTTTAATAAAATCTCTCTAGGTCATCACGGTACCGGTTTTAAATTTTACAACGACGAAGACCTGATTTTTGATTATGCCTCCGGATCTCTTGTAGACAGGGTAAAACAGGTATTCGCCGACAATATGACGGATGCGCTTATACCGGTCGAAGAGCGGACGGATTTTTTAAGTATGTACGGTTTTATAGGCAAGCCTGCAATGCTGAAGAAAAGCAAAGGCGAACAGTACCTGTTCCTGAATTCCCGCTATGTGATCAGCAGGCAGATGAACCACGCCGTTTTTACCGCTTACGAGAATATTCTCGAAAAAGGAGATTATCCTTTCTTTATTCTATTTATAGAAGCGGATCCCAAGAAAATAGACGTAAACGTTCATCCGTCAAAACTGGAAGTGCGTTTCGAAGACGAGAAAGATTTCTATAATTTTATTCTTGCCGTCGTAAAAAAAAGCCTGGGCACGCACGACCTTATCCCCTCCATGATATTCACGGGCGAGGACGAAGAGAAACTGGCTTTCAATAATTTTATAAGAACCGAAAAAAATGATTTCAGCGACAGACCCGTATCTCAAAATAATATTCCGGTGCCGAAAACAAGATTTTCCGACAGCGAGATAGATCTGATATTCGGGAGTCTGCCCGGCGATATCCTTAAAAGCCGGGATGACCGGGAAACTTCGCATCCTTTCGAACAGACCGAAGGGAGGGAAGTCTATCACGAAACAGGCGCGGTTAAGTACGACGGACGGGCGGGGGATGAAACTCCGTTTATTATCCAGCTTCATAATAAGTATATACTTTCGCAGATAAAGACGGGTCTGATGATAATCGATCAGCACGTAGCTCACGAAAGGATTCTTTACGAGAAAGCGTTGAAAAGATTCGATGCCGACATGCCGTTTTCGCAGCAGCTCTTGTTCCCGATGACGCTGGAAGTGGATCCTGCCCGTTTTACCCTTATAAGAGAATTGAATCCATATCTTTTGAAATTGGGCTTTGAAATAAAATTCTTCAGTAAAAATACGATAGTTATTGAAGGTGTGCCCGACGACGTGAAAAAAGGATCCGAAGAAAAAATACTGATGGATCTGATAGAAGAATTCGACGAAAACCGGCGCGAAAAAAAACTGGAAGACAAAGATAACCTGGCGAAAACTTACTCATGCAAAACCGCGATAAAGGCCGGGGATTACCTTACGGAAAAGGAAATGAGACTTTTAATCGACCAGCTTTTTGCCACTTCGATGCCATATGTCTGCCCGCACGGCAGGCCTGTTGTTGTAAAAATATCATTGGAAGAATTTGACAGAAGATTCGGCAGAACTTAAATTGAAATTAAGCGCTCAAAAAAGCGCTTAATAACAAAATGGTTTCAAAAAAAACTAAGGATGCGGTTATGTCAAACGGAGAATATAAAAAAAAGAAAAGGGAATATGAATTAAAGGCCGGCGGAGCGGCCAATACGGGTATGAAATTTACTTCGGTAAGCGGCGAGGACGTAAAAGTGCTTTACTCGCCCGACGATATCGAAAATATTAATTTCCTGAGCGAAATAGGATTTCCCGGCGAGTACCCCTATACAAGAGGTATACACGTAAACGGCTACAGGGGAAAGATATGGACTATGCGGCAGTTTGCCGGCTTCGGTACTCCCGAAGATACAAATAAACGTTTCCATTACCTGCTTAAAAACGGGCAGACGGGCTTATCCGTTGCCTTCGATCTTCCAACTCTCATGGGCTGGGATTCGGATGCAAATCTGAGCGAAGGAGAAGTTGGGATATGCGGGGTTGCGGTTTCGTCTCTACTGGATATGGAAGTTTTGTTCGATAAAATTCCTCTCGACAAAGTTTCCACTTCCATGACGATTAATTCTCCCGCCGCGATGATATTTGCTTTCTATCTGGCTGTTGCGCAAAAACAGAACGTGGATTTTAAAAAATTAAGAGGCACTCTTCAAAACGACATCCTAAAAGAATATATCGCGCAGAAAGAATATATTTATCCTCCGGACCCTTCTATGAGGATTATTGTTGATATGATCGAATATTGCTCGAGGGAAGTCCCCCAATGGAACCCAGTTTCCGTAAGCGGCTACCATATAAGGGAAGCCGGATCCACGGCCGCGCAGGAACTGGCTTTTACTTTGGCCGACGGATTTTCTTATATCGAGGCTTGCATCGAACGCGGTATGGACGTTGATGAGTTCGCACCGAGAATATCGTTCTTCTTTAATTCGCATCTGGACTTCTTCGAAGAGATCGCTAAATTCAGAGCGGCAAGAAAAATATACGCTAAACGGATGAAGGAACGCTACGGGGCAAAAAATCCTAGATCTTGGTGGCTGCGGTTTCATACGCAGACCGCGGGCTGCACTTTAACGGCGCAGCAGCCCGAGAATAATATAATCAGGACCGCCTACCAGGCGCTTGCCGGCGTTTTCGGGGGTACTCAATCCCTGCATACCAATTCTATGGACGAGACCCTCGCTCTGCCCAGCGAAAAAGCGGTAAAGATAGCGCTGCGTACGCAGCAGATAATAGCATATGAGACGGGAGTAATAAATACCGTCGATCCGCTCGGCGGAAGTTATTACGTGGAATCTTTAACGGACAAAATGGAAAAGCTGGCGGAGGAAATATTCGAACGGATCGATTCTTTAGGCGGGGTCATTCCGGCGATTGAAGCGGGTTATTTTCAGAAGGAAATTGCCGATGCCGCTTACCGCTACCAGAAGGAAGTGGAAAGAAAAGAGAAATTTATCGTAGGCGTCAACGAATTTGTGGAGAAAAACGAGAAGGTTGATATCCCTATTTTGTATATTTCACCGGAAGTAGAAAAAAAACAAAAACACAGACTTGCTGAACTGAAGCAGAGCAGGAATAAAGAGGATGCTGAAAAAAGTATTGAAGAGATAAAAACAGCCGCGGCCGATAATAATAATTTGATGCCGGTGCTTATCAAGGCGGCTCAAAATTACGTTACGCTGGGGGAAATGACGGGGGCGCTGAAACAAATATTCGGTACATACGAGGAGACTGCCGTTTTTTAATGATAAAAGAATATTTAAAACTGATCAGGATACCGCAGTGGATCAAAAACTTTTTTGTTTTTGTTCCGCTGATTTTTTCCCAGAATTTATTCGATCTAAGGTATTTCCTGATCGTGTTGTCCGGATTCTTTGCATTTTGTTTTACCACGAGCGCCGTATATGTCTTTAACGACATAATAGATGTCGAAGCCGACAGAGCTCACCCGATCAAGAAAAACCGCCCGGTTGCTTCGGGCAAAATTTCCAAATTTTCGGCGGTTATACTGGCGGTTGTCCTGCTGCTGATAGTCGCCTTGTCGTCCGGCTTATACAATTGGAGATTTATAATAGCGCTTTCGTCTTATTTTATTTTGAACATTTTATACTCTTCGGTATTAAAGCATATAGTACTGCTGGATATTTTCAGTATTGCCGCCGGTTTTTTAATCAGGGTTATAGCCGGAGCGCTTATTATAAACGTGGAAATATCAAGCTGGCTTCTACTCACTACGTTGTTTATATCGCTGTTCCTGGCAATAATGAAAAGACAGTCGGAATTAAAGCTGCCGGTTGAAGAAGAAGGAATAAAAACAAGAAAAGTATTGAGCCACTATTCGCTTGAATTTACGAATCAAATGGCTACGGTTGCCGCATCCGGAGTAATTATATGCTACGCGCTTTACACGGTATCCACCAGGACCGTAAAAGTATTCGGTACGGAAAAATTAATTTATACCACGCCTTTCGTAGTCTTCGGCATTTTCAGGTATATGTACCTGGTGTATCTGAATAAAAAAGGGGAAAATACCACCGAGATTATGATTACGGACCTTCCCATGATTTTCAACGTTATGTTGTATATATTAACTACGACCCTTATTATATATAAGGTAATATAACCGAATTATGTAATGCTACTATTAAAATCAATGATTTTACGATTCGTTAAATATTATTTTATATATGCCGCGGTTTTTATTTTTCTCGGCTGTTCCGGCGGCGGCACTATCGGCAGCGCCGGGGACTTATCGGTTAAGCCGGTTGAATTAAACGCCTGGGTGAATTTGATGCCGGGCAGCAGCGCTGCCTTTTATTTATCGGGCAGGCTGATCCTGGTCAATAACTCGCCGGATACGGTTAAAAAAATTAATTTCGAGAAAATCTCGGTCAGCCAGGGAAGCGGCAAAATTTACGAGTTTGTTCCTTCGGTCCGGTTTCGGAATAATAACCGCGCAGTTTTATCGTTTGATTCCGCAGAAGTGAGCTTCAAAAATAACAAAGGTCTGCCGGCGGGTTCGAAGATTGATCTTGATAGAACTATCGATATTTTTATGACGATATCCTTTAATTCCTCGGAGAAAGAATTCGTCTTTAAAGATTTAAAGATTAAAAAGGTATACTGATGTTCACTGGCGATCTATTCATCCTTATTGCATTGCTTATTATAAGCGGATTCTTTTCCGGCTCGGAGATGGCATTCGTAGTATCAAACAAGCTTAAAATTGAAATTAAAGCCAGGAAGAACAACCTTTCGGCAAAGAGCGCTTTATATTTTTCGCAGAAGCCGCAGGATTTTTTTTCGACCATACTTTTGGGTAATAATGTAGTCAATATTGCTTTCGCCTCGATATCTACTTTCTTCCTTACGGTTTTTTTCGGATTCAGCGAGTTAATTATTTTAATAATCACCACGTTTACGCTTCTTATCATCGCCGAGCTGCTTCCTAAATATTTTGCCGGCGAGATTGCGGACAGGTTTATTCTAATAGCGTCTTTGCCCCTGAAAGCGGTTTCCATTGCCTTCTATCCCTTTGTAAAAATTTTATCGTCTATTTCTTATTTCATAACCCAGTCATCCAATGTGAAGGAAGAAAAAATTAATTATTTGTTCAGCAGGGAAGACATAGAATCGCTGGTCGAAGAAAGCATGGAAGCCGGCGTCGTGAATAAAAATGAAAGCGACATCATAAATAAAGTCCTTGCCCTGGGCGACCAGCGCGTTTACGAAGCTATGAGGCCCCGCACCGAAATAGTTGGCGTGGAAACCGGACAAAGCTTAAACGAAGTACTTTCGATTTTTATAGATTCCGGGTATTCTAAACTGCCGGTTTACGAGGAAAACCTCGATAATATTAAAGGCGTTGTCTTTGCCTACGATTTGTTTAAGTCGCCGCCTGATCTGAAAAGCATTATTAGAGAGATTATATTCGTTCCGGAAACAAAAAAAACGTTCGATATGCTGAACGAAATGCTCGCGAAGCAGGTATCCGTAGCAATCGTCATCGATGAGTTCGGCGGCACTGCCGGCATAATTACCACCGAGGATATAATGGAGGAGCTCTTCGGAGAGATCAAAGACGAATATGACGTGGACGAAGATATCTGCAGGCGGGTTGCACAGGATACTTATCTAATAAGCGGAAAAGTGGAAATCGATTTCATTAACGAAAAGTACGGTCTGAATTTACCTACCGGCGATTACGAAACAATAGGCGGGTTTATTACTTCCGGGCTTGGACGCATACCGGCAGAGGGCGAAGGGATTACCATAGACGGGTTTAATATACTTATTGCCAGAGCAACGCCTGTCAAAATAGATGTTGTAAAACTTGTGGTACCCGGGCAGGCAAAAGAATCCTAAGTTATATTATGGACCATAAAATCGTACTCTTCGACGGATATTGTAATTTCTGTAATTTTTGGGTTAATTTTATAATAAAAAGAGACAGTAAAAGAGTTTTTAAATTTGCCGGCCTTCAAACCGAATCGGGGAAAAAAATATTGAAACGGCTGAACGGCGCCGAATTATCGGACAACACGGTCATCCTGATAGAACATGAAAATTATTTTATCAAATCGACGGCAAGTCTGAAGATTTTGCGTAATTTATCCTTCCCGGCTAAGTTCATATATGCTTTAATTATAATACCTTCGCCCTTAAGAGATTATATTTACGATTATATCGCCGGAAACCGCTATAAATGGTTCGGGAAAAGGACGGAATGCCGGCTGCCTTCCGCATCCGAGAGAGATCGTTTTATCGAATGAATTTTTCCGAATATTTTAATTTTTTACTCTTATAACTATTATCCGTTCACGGTTTTTTAGGTATGTAGTTTTTATTTAAAGAACCCGTTTTTTGGTACTTGAATTAAAATTGACGTAAATTTGTACATGTAAATAAAATGAGTTGTAATCGTTTTTCGGTAAAATTTGTTAGCTCATAAAATTTTAGGTAAAGATAAATATTCCAAAGCCAGAACCGGTTTTTTTCTGACTGACCACGGAAGAGTCGAAACGCCTATTTTTATGCCGGTAGGTACTCAGGGTACTGTTAAAGCGGTTAATCCGGATTATTTGAAGAACGACATTTCCGCTCAAATAGTTCTTTCTAATACTTATCATCTTTATTTGCGCCCCGGAACTGAAGTTCTGGAACAAGCCGGCGGTCTGCATAAATTTATGAATTGGGAAAAACCGCTTTTAACGGATAGCGGCGGGTACCAGGTCTTCAGCCTGTCCGATCTTAGAAAGTTAAAACCGGGCGGTGTTGAATTCAGATCGCATCTCGACGGGTCGAAACATTTCTTCTCTCCGGAAAAAGTAATCTCGGTTGAGAGAAGTATAGGTGCCGATATCATAATGTCGCTGGACGAATGTACTCCTTTTCCCTGCGAATATGAATACGCGGTGAATTCGGCCGAATTAACTTCTAAATGGGCCGTGCTAAATAAAGAAGCGTTCGAAAGCTCTATACCGTTATACGGACATAAGCAGTATTTATTCGGTATTATACAGGGCAGCGTGTATAAAGATCTTCGGGAAAAATCAGCCGCCGATCTGAAGAAGCTCGATTTCGACGGGCTCGCAATAGGAGGGCTGGCCGTCGGGGAACCGACCGAAGTTATGTACGATCTGGTAGACTTTACTACTGATATGATGCCTGAGGACAGACCCAGATATCTTATGGGAGTAGGCAGACCCGAAAATATTCTTGAAGCGATCTCCAGAGGTGTCGATATGTTCGATTGTGTTATGCCTACGAGGAATGCCAGGAATTCATACCTGTTCACATCGGGCGGAATACTGGCGATGCGCAATGCCAAATATAAAAACGACTTCGGGCCCGTGGATGCGAGTTGCGGCTGTTATACATGCCGGAATTTTTCCAGGAGCTACTTGAGACATCTTTTTATAGCCGGAGAAATATTGGCGCTTGAATTAGCCAGCGTGCATAACCTTCATTTTTACATGGACCTGGTTAAACAGGCCCGCGAACATATTATGACCGGTGATTTTACGGATTGGAAAAACAAAATTATAAATAACATTTCATTAAACGCAAATAACAAATCGGAGGATTGATTGGAAGCATTATTAGCAATGGCTCCGCCTTCAAACGGAGGCGGCGGATCAGGCAGCTTGGTTAGCACCATTATTATGTTCGGTGCTATTTTCTTAATATTTTATTTTATGATTATTCGTCCCCAGCAGAAAAGAGCAAAAGAAAGAGATAAACTCCTTTCAAATGTTCAAAAGGGTGATAAAGTAATTACAAGCAGCGGAATTCACGGAACGGTTGTTCATGTAGAGGAAAAAACCGTATTTATCCAGGTGACCGATACCGTAAAGTTGAAATTCGAAAAAAGCGCAATCGGCACAATAATTCCGTCGGGCAAAGAAAGCAATTGAAATTTTCCGGACTAATTAAGATAATTACTTTGTTGGTTCGATTTGAAATGTAAAATAATTTTTAGGTTGATAAAATGTTCTGTTTAGTTGAAGAAGCCATTGAAGAAATTAAAAACGGTAGGGTAATTATAATTGTTGACGACGAAGACAGGGAAAATGAAGGCGATTTTGTTTGCGCCGCAGAGTATGTGACTCCCGAAATAGTTAACTTTATGGCTAAATACGGAAGGGGAATAATTTGCGCTGCCGTCAACGGGAAAAGGCTTGACGAACTCGGGCTGCCGCTGATGGTCGATACAAATTCCGCACTGCACGGCACCCAATTCACCGTTACCGTGGACGCAATCGAAGGTACTACCACCGGTGTTTCCGCGGCCGACAGGGCCCTGACTATCAAAAAAATTATCGATGATAAAACAAAATCTACCGATTTTGCCAGGCCGGGACATATATTCCCGTTAAGAGCCCTGGACGAAGGCGTTTTAAGGCGTGCCGGCCACACTGAAGCCGCAGTAGATTTGTGCAGGAGCGCCAAATTGAAACCGGCGGGAGTACTGTGCGAAATATTGCTGGATAACGGTGAGATGGCTAGAGTACCCGATCTTGTAAAAATTGCGGGGAAATTCAATCTCAAAATCCTTACCGTTAAGGATGTAATTCAATACCGGCTCCGAAAAGAAAGATTGATCGAGAAGGAAGCAGATGCAAACCTGCCCACTGCCCACGGAGATTTTAAAGTTACCGTTTACAGGAGCAAAGTCGACCAGAAGGAACATATAGCACTTGTAAAAGGAACGATAGATCCCGGGAAACCCGTTCTCGTCAGAATGCATTCGGAATGCCTGACCGGCGATGTCTTCCATTCGATGAGGTGCGACTGCCACGACCAGCTGAATGCTTCGCTTGATATGATCGCCAAAGAAGAAGCGGGAATAGTGGTGTACATGCGACAGGAGGGGAGAGGCATAGGTCTCCTTAATAAGATTAAAGCATATTACCTTCAGGATCAGGGCAGGGATACGGTTGAGGCTAACGAAGAACTGGGGTTTAAAGCCGATTTGAGGGACTACGGTATCGGCGCTCAGATTCTTCTTGATCTCGGAGTAAAAAAAATTAAGCTCCTTACGAATAATCCCAAAAAGGTAATCGGTTTAAGCGGGTATAATTTGGAAATCGTCGAACGCGTTCCGATAGAAATACCGCCTAATGCCAATAACGAGAAATATCTAAAAACGAAAAGAGATAAACTCGGGCATCTTATCCTGAAGTAGTATATTCCAAAACGCGAAGCGGCGGCGCGGTAATTAAAGTTATAGCTTAGTGTCTTGTATATTTGTCTTTTAACCGCGAAGAGCCCCAAGGAACACCAAGCCTGGAAACTAGATTTTTAACCTTTGCGTATTCTGTTACTTTTCTTTGCGCTGCATTGCAGTCTTAGCGGCCTTGCGGCTCTTGAAAACACTGTTTTAAAATAATAAAAGCGTTTGCCGCGAAGGCACAAAGACAGCAAGAAACAATATAACAAATAAGTCCATGTTTAAAATCTTCAGTGCGTCATTTCGTTAGTACCGGCTTTATAAAAATATCCGTACGAAAATTATTTCCCGCAGTATTATTTATTATCTCATTATAAAAAAATCCTTATTTATCATAGAAAATTTCCATAATTTGGAATGTGAAAGTTACTTTATTACAGGGAGTAAATGTGAAAAAGATAATTTTTCTAGTAACTGTTTTATTGTTGTCCGTAAAACTGCCTGCCGCGGAAAAAAATTTGGTTTATGTTGCAAGGATAGATAAGGAAATTGATCTTGCAATGGCTCCGTATATTCGCAGGGCGGTTTCGGATGCCGAAAAAGAAAATGCGCGTGCGATCATTTTCAAGATAAATACATTCGGAGGAAGGGTAGACGCAGCTACGCAGATAGTAGATGCTATCATTTCATCCAAGCTTTTGACTATTGCATATATCGATCACAGGGCCATTTCCGCCGGCTCATATATCGCATTAGCATGCGATAAAATTGCAATGGCGCCGGGAAGCTCCATCGGCGCCGCAACCGTTGTCGATCAGTCGGGGAACAAAATGAGCGAAAAATATCAGTCATTTATGCGCTCTGAGATGAGATCCGTTGCGGAGAAAAACGGCAGAAGGGAGGATATTGCGCAGGGTATGGTCGATGAAAGAGTTGTCGTGCCCGGTTTGGTAGACAGTACGCAGTTGATAACGCTTACCACCGACGAAGCGCTTAAATACGGGATTGCCGACACCATGGTAACTGGGACCTATGAATTGCTAAAGGATTTTAATCTTCAAAATGCCACTCTTGTCAACGTCGATCCGAATTTTGCCGAAGATATCGTCGGATTTCTGCATAATCCGATAGTTACAACTTTGCTGTTGATGATAGGTTTCGTGGGATTGTTTTTTGAAATAAAAACACCGGGCTGGGGAATCCCGGGTACGCTGGGAGTACTGGCATTATTGCTGTTTTTCGGTTCTTCGTATATCCTCGATTTGGCATCCAGTATCGAGATCATAATGTTTATTGGCGGGTTAATACTTCTGGGATTGGAGATATTCGTGATCCCCGGTTTCGGAATCACCGGCGTCCTGGGGATTTTACTGATTCTTGCTTCATTGTTCCTGGCCCTGATAGGGGGAATCTCTTCCTTCGATTTAAATAATATTTCCGTTGCGATTATTCAGCTTACTGTTGCTTTGGTTGCCGCGCTTACCTCGGTTTTCCTTTTTGCGAAATACCTGCCTAAGAGTAAAAGGTTCAGCAGACTTGTTCTTTCCGAAGCCGAAAAATCGGAAAGCGGCTTTGTTTCCCATCCTTCGGATAAAGCATTGCTCGGAACCGAAGGAACCGCATTAACTACATTGAGGCCTGCCGGAACAGCCGAGATAAACAACAGGAAAGTAGACGTTGTTGCCGACGGCGAATACATCGAACAGGGCAGCAAAATACAGGTCCTAAGGGTTGAAGGGATTAAGGTGGTCGTGCGGAAAGTAAAAAATTAATGAGCCTGCCGATTATTATCCGGAAAGGCCGGCCGGTATGTTTTTCATATCGGTCGACCCGCGGATAAAAAATAAAAATGTTTTATAAAAGTTCTACCACGTTTGAAGACAGAACATTTTCTTCTTCGCTCCTTTTTTCTTTACCTTTCGGCGTCATTCCTTCCATCGTGAAAAATATGTGCGTGGTTGTCTTAATTTTGGATTTTTGAATGCAGCCTTTTGAGATATTAAAATATATTTCCCCGGACGTAGAGGTTTCCGGTTTATTGAAATTGTAGGTAATCCCGTTCTGCACCAGGTTTTGTTTCCCCTCGATATTAGAACTCATGCCTGCGTGAATTACGGCCAATTTATCGCTGTTATATAGCCGGAGGCTTTCGATTTTGTAGTCATCCGAATTTTTAACGTCGAAAATTAAAAACCGCGCCGGGGGCTGTTGTACGCTCCAAGATGAATCTTTTGCGACGGACTTATCAGGCATTGCCCTAAAGACCTGGGCGACTATCGGTTTTAATATGCTTTCTATCAAGCCGCTTTTCAGCCTTTCTTTTTGGTCATCCGAAAGCTTTACCTGCGAACTTCTGGCATGAACATATCTGTCGACTATTTTATCCACCCTGGAGATTTCAACTATTCCTCCGTTGGAATTAATCTTCACCCCGAACGGGTTGTTCAGCAAAGCATAAAATTCGGTGAACTGCGAGATCTGATTCGAATCCATTTTAGCGCCCGATTCGAATTCTATTTTCTTTCCGTTTACGTCTTCACTCAGCTTAACGGAAGTAATTTCGCAATTCATATCCTTCGTTCCGTCTTTCCCTTCGTCAACCTGCCGGGCGTTCAGCATGTATACAAGGGTCCGTTCCAGTTTTTTATTAATCGCGGAATCGGTTTTCAAGGTCTGCACGTCGTGTACGTACGATGTTAATTTATACTTATATTGTTTATCCTTGTCGAATTTATAAGTAAGGTTGAAAGCTTCGTTCGGGTTGTTTACGGATTCGGTTTTTAAACCGGCGGTATCTACCGCAAATTTATCCGCGCCGCCGGTTTTCGTTTCATCGGTTTTCTTCGAACATCCGAAAAACAAAATGCATGTTGTTAAAAATATAAAAATATATTTCATTTTAGTTCCTTATAGGTTTACTGAGCAATATAAACAACGACCCGCAACACAACACGGGTCGTTTTATTCAGAGACGTTTTATGAATTGAAATTTTCAAGAAGTTCTTTTCTGGGAAAGAAATGAGCAATTTCAACAGCCGCGTTTTCATCGGAATCGGATCCGTGAATAATATTTTCGGCTTTGCTGGAGGCGTATAATTTCCTGATGGTGCCTTCTTCCGCCTGTTCAGGGTCGGTAGCGCCGATTAATTTTCTGAAATCGGCAACGGCGTTGTTTTTTTCCAGAACAATCGGAATGCACGGGCCGGATGTCATATATTCCAGCAGGTCGTGAAAGAAAGACCGTTCTTTATGTACCTCGTAAAATCCGCCCGCCGATTCTTTAGTCAACTTTACCATTTTCAGAGCTTTAATTTTAAAACCGGCCTCGGTAATTTTTGTAATAACCTGTCCTATTAAATTTTTCCTTACTCCGTCCGGTTTGATTATAGCCAGGGTTCTGTTATTCAAATTATTCTCCTTTATTGATTAAAATCTATACTACTTCCTTTTGCTTTTCCCCGCAGTTTTCTTGACCGGCTTGCGTATCGTTGAAGCGGTTTTAATCCTTTTTGAAGCCGAAGATTTGGTAGGCTTCTTTTTGACGCCGGATTTAAGCGACTCGATTGCTTTCAGCATTGTTATACCTATTTCTGCGGGACTATCGATTACCTTGATTCCTGCTTTTTTCATTGCCGCCATCTTTTCCGCCGCAGTACCTTTGCCGCCCGAAATAATGGCACCAGCGTGCCCCATCCTTCTTCCCGGAGGCGCAGTTCTGCCGGCTATAAAACCTACGACGGGCTTCTTAACATTTTTCTTAATGAAAGCGGCTGCTTCTTCTTCCGCGGATCCGCCGATTTCTCCTATCATCACTATTCCGTCTGTGCCGGGATCTTCGTTAAATAATTTTATAATATCAATGAATTTGGAACCTATTACCGGGTCGCCGCCTATACCGACGCATGTTGATTGGCCTAGTTTTACGTCCGTCAGCTGTTTTACCGCTTCATATGTTAACGTACCGCTGCGCGAAACAACACCTATCCTGCCTGCTTTATGAATAAAACCCGGCATAATTCCGATCTTAGCTTTTCCGGGTGAAATAACTCCCGGACAGTTGGGTCCTACCAAAACTACGTCCTTGTTTTTAATGGAGTTATAAACTTTAACCATATCCGCCGCCGGTATACCTTCGGTTATGCAGACAATTAGTTTTATCCCGCTGCCTGCCGCTTCTAGTATAGCATCTGCCGCAAAAGCCGGAGGGACAAAAATAACCGAAGCATTTGCTTTTTGTGCCTTAACTGCTTCGGCTAAAGTATTGTAAACGGGCACCCCGAGAAACTCGGATCCGCCTTTTCCCGGAGTTACTCCGGCTACTACTTTCGTCCCGTATTCAATCATCTGCTGAGTATGGAATGAACCCTCGCCGCCCGTAATTCCCTGAACCACCACGCGGGTTTTTTTATCTACTAAAATACTCATTGTAACTTCCTTAATTAGAATTTTAAAAAGTTGTAACAAAGATAAATAAATTACGGCTCATTTTTAAACTTTTTGTTAATAACGTTAATTAAATTAATTTTGATGTTCCGATATTTTAAATATGTTTGGAACCGGCATTTTTCGGTAATAAAAAATGGGAAATAATCCTAAAAACAAGATTAAAAATTTTATCGTCGGAGGCGCCAGAAATCCGCAGGATAAGAATATATTCCACAAGCTCTCGCTCGTTGCTTTTCTTGCCTGGGTCGGATTGGGATCCGACGGACTGTCGTCTTCGTGCTACGGACCCGAAGAAATATTTAAAGCTCTCCAGGGACATCCTTATCTAGCTATATTTGTGGCTTTAGGAACCGGACTGACGATCTTTATTATCGCCGCAAGTTATTCCCATATCATTGAGCTGTTTCCTTCCGGCGGAGGCGGATATCTTGTAGCAAGTAAATTATTGTCTCCCCGGGTAGGCATGATTTCCGGGTGCGCTCTGTTGATAGACTACGTCCTGACAATTACGATCTCGGTTGCAAGCGGTGCAGACGCGATTTTTAGTTTCCTGCCTCGCAGCATGGCCGGTTTTAAATTGGAGTTTGCAATAACGGGCGTTCTGATCCTTCTTGTTCTAAATATTAGAGGAATAAAAGAAGCGGTGGTCCCGCTTGTACCGGTATTTTTGCTCTTTGTATTTACACATTTGTTTGCTATTGTTTACACCCTGGCTACGCATGCAATGCAGTACAAGCTTGTAATAGGCTCCGCAGGAAGAGAACTATCACAATCATTCAATTCGCTGGGATTCTTCGGCGTTTTATTCGTCATAATGAGAGCCTACAGCATGGGTGCCGGCACGTATACAGGCATTGAAGCCGTGAGCAACGGGCTGCCTATATTAAGGGAACCGCAGGTGGAGACGGCTAAAAAAACCATGAGGTATATGGCATGGTCGCTTTCTCTAACAGTAATGGGCTTAATACTGGCATACCTGCTGTTCCATATCGAACCGCAGGCAGGCAAGACGTTTAACGCCATATTTTTCGAAAAAATGACCGCGTCATGGGGTAAAAATACAGGATTAGTTTTTGTCCTTATCACTTTATTATCCGAAGCCATATTATTGTTTATCGCGGCTCAAACGGGATTCCTGGACGGTCCGCGGGTACTTGCCAATATGGCGCTTGACAGATGGTTCCCTACCAGGTTTGCAATGCTCAGCGACAGACTGGTCACCCAGAACGGTATATTGCTTATGGGGGGTACGTCCCTTTTAATGATGCTTATTTCAAAAGGTTCGGTAGATTTTTTAATCGTTCTCTACAGCATCAACGTATTTATCACGTTCTCGCTTTCGCAGCTGGGCATGGTTATTCATTGGTGGAATGAGAAAGGGAAAGAAAAAAAATGGTTAAGTAAGCTTTCCATAAACGGCGTAGGACTGATGCTGACCGTGTTTATCCTTCTTTCGGTTCTCTTTATTAAATTCGAAGAGGGAGGGTGGGTCACCATCGTGATAACGAGCGCCCTGATTATACTGACATTGTTTATTAAGAACCACTATAACAAGACATTTGACATGCTCAGGAGACTCGATACGATCGTCGATTCAGTCGAAGCTTCGATCTACGATATACATGACGACAAAGCAGCGGAGGTAAAGACATTTAATCCAAAGGACAAGACCGCGGCAATACTGGTCAACGGTTTTAACGGACTGGGACTTCATACTCTTCTGAGCGTTCTCCGGCTTTTCAGCGGAGTATATAAAAATTTTGTTTTCGTTCAGGTGGGTTCGGTAGATGCGGGTAATTTTAAAGGTATAGACGAGATCGCAAATCTCGAAAATTACGTAAAGGCGGGAACGCGTAAATACGTCGATTATATGCTTGACCACGGCTATCACGCAGAAGCCTTCACTAAAATGGGTATTGATGTCGTCGAAGAGATTTCAAATCTTGTCCCTGAAATAACCGCAAAATTTCCAAATATAGTTTTCTTCGGAGGACAAATAGTTTTTCCGGAAGATTCTTTCGTTTCAAGATGGCTGCATAACTATATTGTCTTTGCTGTTCAGAGAAAATTTTACAGGCAGGGAATTCCGTTTGTTATTTTACCGATAAGAGTGTAACTGCTATGGACGGGATATCCGGGTTCTAATCCTTTACCCCCGTTCGCGGAACTTACTTCTTCAAATTTTATTTAATAATATTTTCCTGGATGTAATAACCCGCTTTCAGCAGGGCGGCTTCGTTGAATTGATCGGCTAAAAGCTGCATCCCGATTGGAAGGCCGCCGGAATCTTTACCGACGGGAATGTTTATACCGGGTATTCCGGCAAGGTTTGCCGATGTGGTGTAAATATCGCTTAAGTACATCTGGAGCGGATCGCCGGATTTCTCCCCGATTTTGAACGCAACTGTTGGGGCTGTTGGCGTTATTATAATATCTACTTCATTAAAGGCCCGTTCAAAATCCTCTTTAATAAACCTTCTTACTTTCTGAGCTTTCCTGTAATAAGCATCGTAATATCCTGCGGATAACACGTAAGTACCCAGCATTATTCTTCTTTTCACTTCCGCACCGAATCCTTCCGAGCGCGAAAAATTATACATATCCGATAAAGAAGAACCTTTATCCGACCTGTAACCGTATCTCGTGCCGTCGTACCTCGCTAAATTCGATGAAGCTTCCGCGGTAGTAAGTATATAATACGCCGCGATCGTATATTCGTTGTGGGGGAGGTTGATTTTTTTTATTTCGAATCCTTTGGCTTCCAGTTTTTTTACGGAACCTTCGATTGCATCTTTTATTTCCTCGGAAAGGCCTTCCCCGAAGTACTCTTCCGCTATACCGATCTTTAGTTTTGTTCCGTTCAAGTGCAATGCTTCCGAAAATTTCGGTACTTCAAGGCCTGATGAAGTGGAATCTTTTACGTCCTTTCCCGACATAACTTCCAGTACAAGAGCGGCGTCTTCTATGTTATTCGAGAAAGGGCCTATTGTATCGAAAGAAGAAGCAAAGGCGGTAAGGCCGTACCTAGATACTCTTCCGTAAGTCGGTTTCAAACCGTATACGCCGCAGAAAGCCGCGGGCTGCCTTATTGAACCGCCGGTATCGGTTCCGAGAGAAACATCGCAAAGTCCGGCTGCAACCGCCGCGGCAGACCCGCCGCTGGAGCCGCCGGGAACACGGGAATTATCTGATGGGTTAAGCACAGGACCGAATGCGGAATTTTCGTTAGACGATCCCATCGCGAATTCGTCGCAATTGGTTTTGCCTATAATTAAGGCATCTTCGTCAATCAGCTTTTTTACCGCGGTTGCCGTATAAATGGCTTTAAAGTCTTTCAGAATTTTTGAAGAACAAGTATTCGGCTTTCCCTCCAGTAAAAGTACGTCTTTTACGGCTATAACCATTCCGGCCAGCCTGCCGTGCCTGCCGGAAGCAATCTTGTCCTGAATTTTCTCAGCCTGTTTTTTGAAATCGTCTTCAAAAACAAAATTAAATACGTTCAAATGCCGGTGCTCTTTAATCCTGTTTAAGAAAAAATCCGCGTTCTCAGTTAAAGAAAGTTTTCCGTTTTTTATTAAATTTATTTTTTCCGAATGATTTTTATAAGGCAACAAATTTCCCGTCCGTTATTTTACGGTAAAAAACTTGAAACCGCTTCAAAAATAATCTTTTCATTTCAATCCCCGTTACCATTAACCCGGCCGGATTTTGCAAGGAAAATTCGGCCGGGGGGTTAATTGTTGAAAAGATAGTATAAACTTCAGCGGGCTTTGCGAATAAAAGCTAAATTAAGAGATAATCTTTTATCCGGAATATCTTTCCGGTTTGTTATTTCAACGACCGGAGATTACGACTTATGCTCGGTTTTCTTATCCGAATTATCGGGCATCTTTATATCTTCTTCGACGTCTCTAATTGCCTTCTTAAATTCTCTTATGCCTTTGCCTAGCCCTTGTGCAAGGTCGGGAATTTTCTTTGACCCGAACAATACAAGTATAACAAGCAAAATAATAAGAAGTTCTCCCATACCTATATTATCGAACATTTTCTCACCTCTAGATTAAATACGCTTACCTGCGATACCGAACAAAGAGTTAATTTAATTTCTGAGACTTATTCTTCTCATCTTCGGTTTTATTGCTTTCTTTGGAAGAAGTATCGGAAATATCGTCCTGCACGTCCTTGACGGCCTTCTTGAATTCCCTGATACCCTTCCCAAGACCGTGTGCAAGATCGGGAATTTTCTTAGCACCGAATAAGACCAGTATCACAAGTAATATTATTAATAATTCACCGGTACCAATATTATCGAACATAAATAATCCCTTTTTATAAACTTGCAATCAACGAATTAAAAATTCCCTGTCCGTCAGTTTTGGACAAGACAGGATCACAAGCTCTTTCCGGATGGGGCATCATTCCCAGGATATTGCCTTGTTTGTTTATTATCCCGGCAATATTCATTGTGGATCCGTTCGGGTTGCTTTGCTCATCCGCATCGCCGTCAAACGACGAATATTTAAAAACAATCTGGTTGTTTTCCAATAATTGCTTTTTAGTTTCTTCGTCTGCAAAATAATTCCCTTCTCCGTGCGCAATAGGCACCTTCAAAATCTTGTCGCCGGAGAGTTTATTCGTGAAAACGGTTTTCGTATTTTCCACTTTAAGATAGACATCTTTGCACACAAATTGAAGCGATTTATTTCTGATCATTACTCCCGGCAGCAATCCCGCTTCAAGCAGCACCTGAAAGCCGTTGCAAATACCTATAACGAATCCGCCTTTATCGGCAAAATCTATTACGGAGTTCATAATAGGGGAGAACCGTGCAATTGCTCCGCATCGCAGGTAGTCGCCGTATGCAAAACCTCCGGGAAGCAGTACAACGTTGCAATTTTGCAAGTCCCTATCTTTGTGCCATAAAAAAACGGTATCGGAGTTCAGGATTTTCTTTAAAGAGAAATACGCATCGTGATCGCAATTTGAGCCGGGAAATACAACTACTCCGAATTTAGGTTTCATGATTCTTTTTCCAGAGAGAATTCGTAATCTTCCATTATCGGGTTGGATAATAACTTACGGCAATATTCGTTAACTTCTCTTTCAGCGGAAGATTTATCGTTTGTGTCGACCGAAAATTCTATATACTTGCCGATCCTTGTATCTTTGATATTTGTCAATCCCAGGTGCTGAGCGCCTTTTTCTACCGCTTTTCCCTGGGGATCAAGGATTGAAGGCCGCCGTTTTATCAAAACTTTTGCTTTAAACAATCTGTTTACCTTTAACAAAATTTTTGTTTTAATTCTTTTTGGAAACCAAGTAAAACATATGCCTAAAAATACCAAATAGAATAATGAAAACAAAGATATAGATGAGTGCCTTGCCGGAAGATAAAGTTAATATTACCGCGGAAATAATTACAAAAGCAAAATGAAACGGTTTTTCCTTTATGCCGCGGATAGTAAATTTGGGAAGCGTATCGTACTTTATGGTGCTGACCATCAAATAAGATAAAACGAGAACCAGAGGAATGATAATTGCGGAGTACGGGGCGGAAAATCCCTCCCCATGCCGGTAGTAAGCGAGAACAAAGGCGGAGATAGTAATACCCGAAGAGGGGATCGGCAAACCCTTAAAATAAGATTTGTCGAAGCCTACCAGTTGAACATTAAAACGCGCCAGTCTGAACCCGCCGGCAATTAATAACAGCGAGCTAATTAAGACTCCGATAGAATTAAACTGATAAAGATATGTTTTGTATATTAAAAAAGCCGGCGCCGTTCCGAAACTAACGACATCGGACAGTGAATCGAGCTCAACGCCCAGTTCGCTGCTTGATTTTGTAAGCCTGGCCATCATGCCGTCTAGCGCATCGAAAATAGCCGCAATGATTATCAGCCACGCCGAATATATGTAATTATTTTGAGCGGAATTAATTACTGAAAGAAACCCGCAAAACATATTCATTGCGGTAAAAAGGTTTGGAATAACCGAAGGAGTCAGTCGCGGTCGATTCATTACTGATCGGTGTATTCAAAAAGTATCGATTCACCGCCGGTAACGCGATCGCCGGCCTTTATTTTCTCGTTCCAGTTATGCGGAACCGCAACATCTACCCTGCTACCGAATTTTATCATGCCGAATCGTTCTCCTATTTTAACGTTGTCGCCTTCTTTAATTTCGTAAATAATCCTTCTTGCAACAAATCCCGCAACCTGTGTAAAAAACACTTTGCCGTATTTACTAAGAATCCCGAATTCGGCTCTTTCGTTTTTTTCGGAAGCTTTGTCGTGAAAAGCGGCTATATACGTGCCTTTGTAATATTTGAGATATTCGAGTTTCCCCGAAACGGGAATGCGGTTTACATGAACGTTCAGCGGGGACATAAAAATTGAAACCTGCTTTGCCTTGCCGTTTATATATTTAGTATCCTCAATTTCCTTTACCAAAAGAACTTTTCCGTCCGCAGGCGATACGACAACTTTATCGTTCTGGGAAAAAGTCCGGTCGGGATCCCTGAAAAAATAAAAGGTGAAAAAAAGAAATACGACGGGGATAATTATTAAGAGCGATTTTAAGACGGAATTTTCGATTATAAAACTTAAAAAAACACATGCCAGGGCGAGTGCGGAAATAATTCCCAGAGTAGCATATCCGTATTTTGTAAACATCTTGTTAGGCGCTCATCATATTAAATAAATGATCCGTATAGTGCCTTATTTCTGCCGATGTTGAAAACTTATATGGGTCGATTTCCTTGTTATTTTTGTTAAGAGGAATCACTTTTAGGCTTTGAGGCGTAAAATCATCTACCAAATAAATCTTTTCGTCGATTTTGCCGAAACTGCAGGTAGCTTCTGCAAGTAAATAGCCTCTTCTCTCGAAAAATGACCTCAATACGGCGTTTACCTTGGAACATATTCTATTAATAATTTTCAAATCTTCGTTGGAGCACAAATCAAAAGCAATTACATGGCTCTCGGAAATAAGCGAATCTTTTCCGTTGCCGTAATGGATCTCAAAAACCGGTAAGGTAAGCAAATCGCCTTCTTTTCGTGAAAAGATTTTTGCGGTTCTTTTGTCGGCAATATTCAGGATTTTAATTGAAAAAGGAAATCTGTTGTGCTTGATAAATTTTAAGATTTTTTTGTCGTATGTTTTAACAAAAGCGGCAGGAATGTGGTATTCCTTCAAATAATCGAAAAAGAAAGAATTAATTGAGGCAAACTTTTCACCGAGGTTTTTTACTTTTACTTTTTTCCCGTTGCCCTGGTAAAAATCCGCATACTCCACTGTAAGAAAATCTTTATCGTCCAGATGAAAATCTTTTTTGCGGATTTCCTCAGTGTTAGATTGGTTATTATTAATTTTAAACCCCAAAATTTCCTTTTATAATTTTTACCTTAGAAATTATAAAAAATAGGTATAAAAAGTCAATCGAATATATTATATTTGCAAAAAAAATCAAAATAGTAATAATTGTAATTGTTCTGTAATAATAAATTCTTGAAAAATAAACACTTAGGAGGATATTTGATGAAAGGCGGAATGCAGGGAATGCTGAAACAGGTGCAAAAAATGCAGGAAGAGATGCAAAAAGTACAAAACCAGCTAGGTAATCTTACGGTATCTGAAGAAGCCGGGGGCGGAATGATAAAAGCTACGGCCAACGGCAATAAGGACATTATTGCAATTGAAATTGACCCGCAGGTCATAAAACCGGAAGAAAAGGAAATCTTGGAAGACCTTGTGGTTGCTGCGGTTAATAAAGCATTGCAATCGGCTTCGAAATTGGCCGAAGAAGAAATGGCGAAAGTTACAAAAGGAATGATACCGCCCGGATTAAATATCCCTGGATTTTAATTTTGCAAATAGCACAACCGTTATTAGTTGCAATTGAAGAGCTGAGTAAACTGCCCAGCATCGGTAAAAAAACCGCACAAAGACTTGCCCTTCATTTGTTGAAATCGGATAAGGAAAACGTGGATTCCTTGATTAAAGCTATAGGGGATCTTAAAACTAAATTAAGATTTTGCAGCAGATGTTTTAATCTTTCGGAGGACGATCTATGCGAAATTTGCAAGAGCGAAAAAAGAGACCGTTCGCTGATCTGCGTCGTGGAAGAAGCAAGCGATGTTATAGCTATCGAAAAGACCCACGAATTTAACGGACTGTATCATGTTTTGGGGGGCGTCCTTTCGCCTTTGTCGGGAATAAGTCCGGATTCGCTGAATATTAAGGAATTGATCAGAAGATTTGAAAACGAAGATATAAAGGAAGTTATACTTGCATTGAATCCGGATACTGAAGGTGAAACAACTTCTTTATATCTGGCCAAGTTAATTAAGCCCATAGGCGTGAAAGTATCGAGGATTGCACGGGGACTGCCGATAGGTGGAGATTTGGAATTTGCCGATGAAGCAACAATCGGAAGAGCCGTGCTGGGAAGAATAGACATATAATGGAAGAATGGTATAAGGATTGGTTTAATACTCGAGAATATTTGCATGTATACCGGCATAGAAACGAAGAAGATGCGAAAAAGCTTGTCGAGCTGATTTTAAATAATGTTTATTTGCCGGAAAATGCAAAAGTCTTGGATCTGGCCTGCGGAGCCGGGCGTCATTCTGTACTTTTTGCCGAAAAAGGCTGCAGAGTTACGGCGGTAGACTTAAGCGAAAATTTGATCTCGGTCGCAAAAAAATGCGCCGCGGCATCGGGCTTTAAAATTAATTTCGTTAAGTGCGACTTAAGAAACTTTTCCGTTTCCTCTAAGTTTGACCTTGTCGTTAATTTGTTCACGAGTTTCGGATACTTTGAAGATGACCTTGAAAATTTCAAGTTGTTTGAAGTATCTTTCGATCACTTGGAAAACGGCGGTTATTTTGTCCTGGATTATTTAAACAAATATTTTGTCGAAAAGAATTTAATCCCCGAATCCGTGGACGAACTTGACGGTGAATTAATAGTTCAAAAAAGAAGTCTGAAAGGGAACCGTGTAATAAAAAACATTTCCCTATTCAATAACGGGATGGAAAAAAAGTATCGCGAATCCGTCAGGATGTACTGCAAAGATGAACTGATAAGGTCGGTGACTAATCGGGGATTTGAAATTAAAAATGTGTTCGGAGATTTCGAGGGCAATTGTTTTGATCCCGTAAAATCTTCCAGGATAATCATAATAGCTCGCAAATGAAGTTGATATCAATTATAATGTTGTCGCTTATTTTAAGCGGGTGCGATCTTTTCAGTACGAGACCTGCGGAATCTCCCAACCTTCCCAGGTCTAATTTTCAGCAGGCCGTTACGCCCCAGATTTTGATTGAAAATCTTGTCAATTCTTTCAAAGACGAGAACGTAGAGGATTACCTAAGTTGTCTTTCCGATTCCTCTTTTACAAAGAAAAGATTTACATTCGTTCCGGCGAGCAGTTCTCTGGCGCAGTTTCCTTCCGGATGGAATATAAAGAGCGAAGAATTGTATTTCAACAACGTTATTGCAAAAGTTACCGGTAATTCGCCGATAACCTTGACATTATCCGACGAAAACTACAGCCCTCAGGGCGACAGCGTAATTTATACGGCATCTTATTCTTTGAACGTACCTACGTCGGATCCGAATCTTCCCCAGATATACGAAGGAAGCCTGAGATTTTATATAACAACCGACTCGAGGTCCCTTTACAGCGTAGATTATTGGCAGGATTATTCTCAAAACAACCAGCTGCCGACATGGAGCGAACTGAAATGGAGGAATTATTAAAGCTTTGGCGGTAATATATTGCCTGTTAATTCTCCTGACTGCCGGATGTAAAAATCCTTTTGCCCCGAGCCTGGATTTTAGTTCGAATAATTCGTCGTCCACAATTACGGATCAAAAAACGATTCAAGGCGTTTTTCAAAACTTCCAGTACGCCTATACATTTAAAGACACAACCATTTACGGAAAACTGATAAGCGGCGATTTTTTATTTACGTACATGGATTACAATAAAAATTATAATGTCTCCTGGGGAAGGGACGAGGAGATGAAAACTACTTACGGGCTTTTCCAAAATACCCAGCGGCTGGACCTGATTTGGAATAATATAGTGCTGTCTTCGGAAGATTCTTTAGCCGCCAATGTCATAAGAAGTTTTAATCTTACAATTACATTTACCCCGACGGATGTAATAAGGATCGACGGAAGGGTGGATTTATCTTTAAGAAAGGATCAGAACACAGGTCAATGGGTCATAACCCAATGGGTGGATGAATCCGACTTTTAATTATATATTTGTAGTTTTAAAAGCAATGATTAGATCCAGTTAGCTGGCAGTTTAATTTCAAATTATTACAAGGGGCTCGATGGTCTTATTCTGGATAAAAGAATCCTTTAAATTGATCGGCAGAGCAAAATCTTCGTTCTTTTTGTCTCTGTTTTCCATGTGCATATCCGTTATGCTTATAACCGCGTCCCTTTTATCCGTCGTATTGTCCCGCCATTTTCAAAATAACTTAAAGAAGAATTTCAGCATAAATATATTTTTAAAAGACGACGCAACCCAAAGCAGCACCTCTTCGCTTCGCGACTACCTTGATAAAAACAAATATACAAACACCGTCAAATATATAAGCAAAGAGGAAGCGGCGGATATTTTCGTTAAAGAAACTGGAGAGGATTTCAGAAAACTTTTGGATTATAATCCGATGCCCGCTTCTTACGTTGTGACTCTGAAGCCTGTTTACGTTAAAAAAGATTCTCTGGATAAAATAATAAACTCATTCTCAGAGCAGCAGGGAGTTGATGACGTTGTTTTCCGCCAGGATTTTGTTTATAAGGTTTTGGATATTATAAGCACAGTACAAAAATATATTTTTATTTTTACCGGGATACTGATTTTTATATCCGTATATATAGTATTCAGCACCGTAAAATTAATTACGAAATCAAAATATGACGAGCTAGAGACCATGAAACTCGTAGGAGCCAAACTTTCTACGATCAAAATGCCGATTATATTAAATGCCGTATTTATCGGACTTGTAGCAGGAATAATTTCTGTTTCTTTGACGGCATTAAGCGCCTATTACCTGGGCAGAACGGAGTACCTGCAGAGAATAATTACCATGTACAACGGCTTGTTTGCGGTATTTATTTTTGCGGTCGGGCCATTAATAGGCTGGATGGTCAGCGTATTTTCTTTGAGAAAAATAACTCTTAAAATTTGAAGTGAACGGATTATTTTCTAATTTTTCTTTAATTAAGCAGCCGTTTCGGCGCTAATCAATAGGCGTTATATTCATATTACTTCGGTAAAGGGTTTGAACATAAGAAATTTATTTGTTGTTGTAATATTAACTCTCTTGCTTGCCTGCAGGGCAATTGCCCAAATGTTTCCCGATTATAAGGAGAGAACGTTTATTAAACGCGGCGATTCCGTTTTTTCGGCAGGCAGCCGTTATACTTTGACGTCGGCTACCGAAGGCAGCGTTAATCCCGAAGAATACATGGTAGGTCCCGGAGACAGGCTTTTGATTTCCATAAACGGTCTTCAGGAAGTTAATTTAACTCTCGCAATAAACGAAGAAGGCATGCTTTTTATTCCTAAAGTCGGACTGATAGATCTCAGGAATTTAACGCTGGCGGAATCCAAAGAAAAGATAATTTCCGCGATAAACAAATACTATAAAAACGTAGATATATACATAGCTCTTGTCGGTATAAGGAATATAAAAGTCTCGCTGATAGGAGATGTAATTAGTCCGTCGGCTTATATACTTCCGGGCAATGCAAGATTGGCCGACCTTATATTCACGTCAACCGGCTTGGATTCAACTTCCAGCTACCGCGACATTAAGATTGAACGGAAGAACGGGATATCCAAAGCGTATGATTTCCTGTCCTACTTGAGATACGGAGACAGGGCAGATAACCCGATGCTCCGTGAGGGCGATATTGTTCTTGTAGATAAAGTAGACAAGGTAGTTGCGGTTCGCGGGGAAGTTAAGTATCCCGGCGTTTACGAATTTATCGAAGGCGAAACCGTTGCCCACCTGATTAAGATTGCGGGAGGCTTCACCAGCAAAGCAAGGAAAGACACCATCGAAGTAGTGAAATTTAACGAATCCGGGATAGATCAGCACAGTGATTATTTTTCGTATGAAGACCTGGTTAAAAACAAGATTTTGCTGGGCAACCGGGATGTGGTGCTTGTCCGCCGGATTCCGGAGTATTATATAGACAGGTTTGTTAAGATAAACGGATGGGTAAAATTTCCTGGATATTATAAAATCATTGAAAACAAAACCACCCTTTTCGACGTTATCAAGGAAGCAGGAGGATTTCTTAAAAATGCATCTTTGTCCGATGCAAGTCTGAACAGAACCCAGGGGACGGTTGAAAAGGATCCCGAATACGAACGTTTGAAAACCATGCAGCCCAGCGAAATGTCGGACGATGAATACGCTTATTTCAAAGCCAAATCCAGGCAGCAGAAAGGAAAAGTTGTCGTGGATTTTTATAAGCTGTTTAAGCTGCACGACATGTCTGAAAATGTAGTTTTGAAAAAGGGCGATTCCGTTTTTGTTCCGGAAGCTAGAAATTATATTATAATGCTGGGCCAGGTAGTTAATCCCGGAAATATAATATATAAGAAAGATTTATCGGTAGCGGACTACATAAAAATAGCGGGCGGATTCGGCTGGCGCGCCGAAACCGGGGACGTGCGGGTAATAAGAGCAAGCACCGGCGAATGGGTTGATGCGGACAAGGTGGATACTCTGCATCCGGGCGATACTATTTGGGTGCCCGAGAAACCCGCTCCGGCAAAATTCTGGAGTGTTTTTACTACGGCTTTGCAGATTGTGGGACAGGTGGCGGCAGTTATTGCTGCTACGGTTGCAATAATTGTAGCATCGAGGAAATAAATTGACTTACCACGAGATTTTCAACATATTAATTTTTAACCGGAAGAAAATACTGTCGGTTACTTTTTTGTCGATGGTATTAATTTTATTGATATTGCTTTTTGTCTATCCCGTTACCTACAGGTCGGTCGTAACGGTGCTGCCCCCGGAAAACGATAACCGTATCGGCGGCATAGAAAGTATTTTAGGCGGCCAGGACTTTTCAAACCTTCTGATGGGAAATAATGAAAATGCGAATCCGCAGCTTTTTGCGGAGATATTAAAAAGCCGTTCGGCTGCCCTTGAAATCGTCGGGAAATATGATCTGGTTAAATATTACGGTGTAGATAATTCTTTTGAAGCCGCCAGGAAACTTGATGAAAATCTCAATGTTGAAATTTCGAAAGAAAGAATTACGTCTGTCAGCGTAAATGTCAGCACTCCCTGGTTCCCTGTGTTTTTTACGGGAAAAGATTCTCTGAAAAGATTTGCCGCCGATCTATCGAACAGTTTTGTCTCAGCGCTGGATAAGATTAACCGGGATAAATTAAGTTCCAAAGCGAAGCGGTCGAGGATATTTCTGGAGTCGCAGATAAAAATTACCAGGTCCAATCTTGATTCCGTGGAAAACCAGTTATCTGCGTTTCAGGAAAAGAATAAAACGGTTTCCTTACCGGAACAGTTAAAAGCCGCGATCGGCCAGGCGGCGGACATAAAATCCGAAATAATGAAGACCGAGGTTGAAATAGGATTGATGGAAAATAATCTTACTCCGGACAATAAGGGACTTTTGGCATTGAAAGATAAACTCTCCGAGTTAAAAGATCAGTACGATAAGATGGAATCCGGGAACGAAGATTATTTGATGGCTTTTAAGGACGTGCCTGAAGTCGGGAAAAAATTAGCCAACTTGTTGAGGGACGAAAAAATACAAAACGAAGTATACCTTATGCTTCAGCAGCAGTATTACCAGGAAAAGATTCGTGAGAACAGGGATGTCCCGACAGTACAAGTACTGGACCCGGCAGTACCGCCCTTAAAATCGGCTTCTCCGAGAGTGTTTTTGGCAACGGTAAGCGGCGGAATCCTCGTCTTTCTTTTGATCTCGTTGGAAGTTATTTATAAAAACAAAAAAACTTTTTTATATACCAAAAACGAAAAAGGAGATTAGAAGTGTATAAACCGACGGCAGTAGTAACAGGCGGAGCGGGCTTTCTCGGATCGCATTTGTGCGACAGATTGATCAATGAAAAATTCAAGGTAATATGCGTTGATAATTTAATAACCGGAAATATTAATAACATCGCCCACCTCGCGGGGAACGAAGATTTTTCCTTCGTCAAGCACGATATCACCAATTATATATTTTTGCCGGGACGGGTAGATTACATTTTGCATTTTGCGTCTCCCGCCAGTCCGATCGATTATCTTAAACTTCCTATCCAGACTCTAAAAGTGGGCTCTCTGGGGACACATAAAGTACTCGGACTTGCAAAAGAAAAAAAAACAAGAGTCCTGCTGGCGTCGACTTCCGAGGTATACGGCGACCCGGTAGTTCATCCCCAAACCGAAAACTACTGGGGGAATGTCAATCCTATCGGACCGAGGGGAGTCTACGACGAAGCCAAACGGTTTGCAGAAGCTATGACGATGGCTTATCACAGGTTTCACGGAGTGGATACGAGAATTGTCAGAATCTTTAACACTTACGGACCCAGAATGCGGCTTAACGACGGCAGGGTTCTTCCTGCATTTATCGGGCAGGCGCTGCAGGGCGAAGACCTTACCGTATTCGGAGACGGCACACAGACCAGAAGCTTTTGTTACGTATCTGATCTTGTCGATGGGATTTTCATGTTGTTGATGTCTTCCGAAACCGACCCGGTTAATATCGGGAACCCGGATGAAATCACCATACAGGAATTTGCCGAAGAAATTATAAAGTTGACCGGGTCTAAAAGCAAAATCATATTCAAAGAGCTTCCGGAAGACGACCCTAAAATCCGACAGCCGAATATCGAAAAGGCAAAAAAAATATTGGGATGGGAACCAAAAGTAAAAAGGTCGGAAGGCCTGAAAATAACGCTTGAATACTTTAAGCAAGTAATAAATCCGATATAAATAATGAAGAAATTTTCGTCCACCGTCGCGGGGGCTTCATTAATTATTATATTCTTCGGACTGATCTCAAAAGGGTTGGGGTTTGTCCGCGAGATTGTATTTGCCGGTTCATTCGGGTTGTCGAAAGACTTCGATATATATCTCGCGGGGAGCGTACTTCCTTTGGTGATAAACACGGGGGTAATTTATCTCGGGCAGAATTTCTTTATACCTTCCTACAACAAATTAAAATCGGAAGGAGGGGATACCGGATTATTTTTCAACTCGTTTCTATGGATCTTCGCGTCCGGGGGTATCTTGCTGACCTTCCTGCTTTTTATTTTTTCCAACAATATAATCGGCCTTTATTTGGTTAATACTTCGCCTCATATAAGATCGGTTGCCTCGGACATATTCAGGATATTCGTCTTTACCGTTCCCTTTAACGCGGCGATATCAATTATTATTGCTTTCCTTCAGGCGGAATTCGAATTTAAAGCGCCAGCCGTATCGCAGCTTTGGGTAAATTTCGCGGTAATTATATTAACTTTATTTTTTTCGGGAAGAATGAACGTGTATGTAATCCCTGTCGGTTTTGTTGCCGGCATGATTATACAACTTTTCTATCTTGTTCCCAAAGTAAAAAAGTTTGCTAAATATCGAGTCCCGAAATTTTCGGGCATCAATCGGTTGATATCCGTAACGTTCTCGGCGCTCGCAGTTACCGTATTCATTGAAATAATCAGTCAGTTTTATTTGATAGCCGACCGCTTCTTTATAAAAGCCGTGAATACCGGGGGGATAGCGGCATTAAATTATGCTCAAATTCTCTATATGCTCCCCGTATCGGTTTTTTCTATTGCGCTTTCAACAGCAATTTTCCCCGGGCTTGCGCAGAAGTACCACTCCGATAATTTTGCCGATCTTAATAAAGATCTGGTTACCGGGATGAACATCAATGTTTTTATATCGCTTCCGCTCTCCGTCCTGTTTATATTTTTCGGATCCTACATAATATCGCTGTTTTATCAGAACGGCAATTTTAATTTTAAGGATACGATGACGACTTTTGAAGTTCTGAGACTATTTAGCCTGAGCCTGGTCTTTTATTCTTTATATTCGATTTTGAATAAACTTATATACGGAATAGGAGCGCTAAAATTTTTATTTGTTGTTACTATTATCGGCATAAGCCTAAAATTCATTTTGAACTTTATCCTCGTAGGACATTATAAACAAAACGGTCTTGCTTTAAGTACCTCGCTGACATACTTGTACTTCTTTATAAGCAGTATCATTTACGTCAGCTTAAAATTAAAAAACTTTCCTCTCGGAAAGTTTCTGTCGGACACGGCGGTATCGCTGCTGAATTGTCTGGCGGCTTTTATTTTCATAAAAATTTTGCGGGACAGCGTCGGCGGAATTAGCCAAGCGGGTTCGGTTATTTTTATGCTGATTTTTATTGCGGTTTATTTGTTAAACGCCGTAATGCTTCATCAAACGCCGGTGGTAATTTTAAAAACGGCGTATTTAAACTTTACCGGCGCTTCCTATAAATAATTTTTCGATTATTAAAAGCGGGTATGCAATTGAAAAAGAAAAATAACAATCGAATACTTTTCCTTTCCGATCCCAATTCTCCCCACACCCATAAATGGGTAAAAAGTCTTTCGCAAAAAGGCTTCGAAATATTTTTATTCGGATTGACCCCGTATCAAAGTAATCTTTATTCTGACCTAGAGAACGTCACGGTTTACTCAGCAAATATGAAGTTGTCGAATACCCAGGTGGCGGGGACGAGATTAACGAAATTAAAATATTTGGGAGCGCTGCCGAAATTAAAAAAAATCGTATCTGAATACAAACCCGCAATACTGCATGCGCATTATGCGACAAGCTACGGCTTGCTGGGCGCACTGAGCGGTTTCCATCCTTTGATAACTTCACTGTGGGGAAGCGATGTTTACGACTTTCCCGGAAAATCTTTTTTATATCAAAATATATTTCAGTTTGTCCTCAATCGCACCGATTCCCTGTTGTCGACAAGCGGTTCAATGGCCCGCGAAGCCGCAAAATATTATAAGAAGGAAATAACCGTAACTCCTTTCGGCGTTGATACCGATCTGTTTAAATATTCCGGTGCCGGGAAGCCGTTGGATCACGGCGAATTCGTTCTGGGGGTGGCAAAAAACCTGGAAGATATCTACGGGATAGACGTCTTAATGAAGGCATTCGCTCTTTTAAAACAAAATAACCCGGGTAAAAAATTAAAATTAATGATTATAGGAACAGGGACCAGGGAACTGCATTTGAAGCAGCTGGCGAGGGAACTTTCCGTCGAAAATGAAACTGTGTTTACGGGAAGGATCAGGAATGAAAAACTGCCTTCATATTACTCCGCAATGGATGCGGCGGTATTCCTTTCACACGCCGAGAGCTTCGGTGTTTCGGCGCTCGAAGCAATGGCATGCGAACGGCCGGTTATCGCAACGCGCGTGGACGGTTTTAATGAAATTATAAAAAATAAAGTAAACGGTATACTCGTAGATCCTGGGGATGAAGTTGCCGTTGCCGGCGCGCTTCAGGAAATAATGTCCGATGCGGAATTATCCAGGAAGATGGGAATGAAAGGCAGGAAATTTGTAGCTGAAAAATACAGTCTTGAAGATTCCGTAAAAAAAATGTTGGCGGTTTATGGAAGATATTTATCCTAAAGTTTATTATCTTATTTTTTAATATGAAAAAATTTTTAAGATACGGAATCAAACCGATACCATACGTTATATCCGGTCTCTCGCGAAAAATAGTCGATGCCGACAATGTATGTATCCTGGCGTTTAAATTTCTCGGTGACGCCGTTTTTTCTATTCCCGCGATAAAAGTAATTACGGAAAATTTCTCGGGTAAAAGAATAATATTATTCTGCTACGAAGATACGAGAGCGGTATACCAGCTAATATTGAGGAATGTTGAATTCGTTACTTTCAAAAGGGAGGAGTTGAATTTCAATTCAAGAATTCCCCGTATAAATCTCATTCATAAAATAAGAAAGACCCATGCCGGAATATTGTTTGATCTTACAAGCGAATATCAAACTGCTCTGGCAACGGCGTTTAGCGGGGCTGCAGAAACGGTAGGATTTAATTCGGAATATTTTGAATACGTATATAAAGTTTTTTCTCTCAAAAGGAAATTGCCGGATTTAACCGATATGCACCTAGAGCCGGTTCTTAAATTCTTCAACATCAAGGGTGTCGAGAACAGGAAAATATTCAAAAAAGATTTTGACGTAAGAGACAGGATCTTGGTGCATCCGTTTGCAGGCTGGAAGGCAAAGGAATGGAACATAACCAATTTTATAAATCTCGCCGCGGAATTGAATAAAGAATACACGTGCCAGTTTATAACCAGGAAAAACTGTATCCCGTACGAACCGCTGTCGCAAATAAAACAAAAAGGAATAGGTGTCGTTGAAACCGAAGGAGTCGATCAGTTAATAGAAGAGTTGAAGACATGTTCCATGATTATTTCGAACGATACGGGACCGGTATATGTTGCGGCTCTTCTCGGTAAAGCCACGTTTACTATTTACGGCCCCACCAATCCGTTATTTACCGTCCCGCGCGGTGGTCATCATGATTATATTATCGAAAAAATCGAATGTTCTTCCGCCAATGACGAAAAATATTGCTCCGCTTACGGGGGAAGACTATGCGGCCGTTTCGAATGCATGGACAAATTAGATTATGAAAATGTGACGGCAAGAATTAAAACTTTCGCGGAGAGGATCGGTCTGCAGAAAGTTAAATTAGGGAATTCGTACGGTTAGAATTAGATGGGGCTGTCAAGTTTAATATATGCTTAGAAAATATTTATCCCTCGATAGAAATATCTTTCTGCTTTCCTTATTGTTTGCAACACTCGCGATTGCCGTTATGCCGTATCAAATTTATTTTGCCGCGTTTTTGATCCTTGCCGCCGCCGCCGTAAAATACGGAGAAAGATTTTTAATCGCCTTCGTCATATTCTCATACCTTACCGTTCCCAGCGACATAGGCGATTTGATCAGGGTGCTGCTTAATATTCTGAATTTTTTAATCCTCGGGTATTTGTTTTTAAAAAGATACGGACTGGAGTTCTCCGACTATCCCGAAATACCCAAGTCGATGTTATATCTGCTTGTTTTTACAGTCTCAACTATGACGATGTCGGCTTTTTATTCGGCCTCTATACTCACCGGATTTATAGAAATATCCAGGACAGTTATATTTCTTGTCTTATTTTACTGGCTTTATTCATTTTTATCCGATGATAAAGCCGTATTCGGATTTATAAATGCATTATTGCTTTCGGCGATTGTCATTGCTCTTTCGATGTTTTACGAATTCTTAAGAACGGACAAATTTATTTTTATGCTGGGGAGCATGGGATACGTTACCCTGGGCGGATATTTCACTAATTCCACCGCCGTAGGCGGATTCCTGGCCGTTACTCTATCGCTTACATTGCTGTATCTTTTTATAAAGAAGAAGAGGAAATACAGATCCTTAATTATATTTTTCTTTCTCCTTCAATTAATCGCACTGTTTTTAACCAATGCCAGGGCGGCCATTGCAGCGGCTTTCGTCAGCGTGATGTTCACTTTATATTATATGAACAGGAAAGTATTCAGACGTACCGCGGCTACAATAATTATTGCTGCGGTAATGCTTTTTCATATCCCTTATTTCAGTTCGATTATCGACAACTATTTCAGGGTTAACAGAATATTTGAGAATACGCGCTACTATTTATGGGAAATGGCCTGGGGAATGATAAAAGACAATCCCATTCTGGGCGTAGGCCCCGGCATGTTCAATCACTACATGTATGCCTACCTGCCCGTGAGAATGGGTAGCTGGACCGAACAGCAGATTTATGTGCTGCAGCAGATTGCGGCGGCGCCTTCTCATAATTTCTTTTTGATGAGAGCCTCCCAGGAAGGTATTTTCGGGTTGATTTCGGCAGTAGGCATATTCATTATTTATTTCGGCTACGGTTTTCGTCTGATCAAACTTAGCAAACACGACCGGGGAAATTATTATATACTTTCGGTGGGAATAACAGGCATCGGATTAGGTCTGCTAGTAAGATCTTTTTTCGAGGCAACGGGGATATTCACGAACGGCTGGATTACTAGGGATCTGCCGTTTTGGCTTTTACTGGGCATCCTGTTTTATATGAAATTAAAAATTACCGGCCGGACGAATGAATCCCGGTTTTAGGAAGGTATAACTAAGAATTTAATCCCATGTCTTTAACCGTTCGCATTAAAAAATTATCGGACTTATTAAACAAAGCAAGCGTATTTTACAGTCCTAAATCGGCTAATTACTGGCATACCATAACTCCGTGCGGAATAAAAAGCAAGCCGGAAGATATCGGCGGTTATTATCTCGATTTCAGTTCCAAAGCGAAATACGTACAGAAAACGGATGAGAACGGCGTTCCTTTATTCGAATATTTAAACGAGATCCCGGAAACGTATCATCCCATTGCCATCAGCCAGTACGCCCTGGGATTATACGATATGTATTTTGCAAGCGGAAGTAAAGATAAAAATTTAAGAGACAGGTTCCTTGCCCAATCAGATTGGCTGCGGAATAATGCGGTAATAAGCAACAGAAGTGCCGTATGGTATTTCAATTATCCCGATAGAAGATACGGAATTGACCCGCCGTGGTGCTCGGCAATGGCCCAGGGGGAAGCGGTATCCGTTTTATGCAGGGCGCATAAAATTACCGGCAGTAATGACTATTTAAATATAGCGGAGATGGCAATAATGCCGTTCGAAAAAAAAATTCCGGAAGGAGGTGTCCGGAATTATTTCAAAGACATCGTCCTATATGAAGAATTTCCATCCGTCGAAGTTACCGGCGTCTTGAACGGCTTCATGTTTTCGTTATTCGGCCTGTATGATTTATATCTGGCTAACGGGAACAAAACCGCAATAAAGCTCTTCCGCGAAGGAGCGGAAAGCATAAAATCACTTTTGAAATATTTCGATACCGGATACTGGTCGAGGTACGATTTATATAAGTATCCTTTATCGAACCCGGCATCTTACACGTACCACGGACTGCACGTAGAGCAATTGAAGGTTTTATTTATCTTAACGGAAGAAAAATTATTTCTCGAATATTCCGAGAAGTGGCGGCAGTATGAAAAAGGTTTTACGAGAAAGACAAGAGCCCTAATTAATAAGATTTTTTACCTTAAAAAAATGAAAGCAATTTGAAAACAGAAATTACCGGGATTAAAGTATGGAAACACCGCTCATTACGGTGATCGTACCTTGCTTTAACGAGAAAAAATATATAGAAAAATGCGTCGTTTCAATATTGAACCAGAGTATTCCCCCGGGACAGATGGAGATTTTAATAGTTGACGGTATGAGCGGCGACGGGACAAGGGAGATTTTATTCCGCCTCAGGGAAAAGACCGGCCGCTTCAGGATTTTGGATAATGAAAAGCAAACGACGCCGTTCGCAAGAAATATCGGAATTAAAGAATCCGGCGGTAGTTACATCGCTATTCTAGACGCTCACAGCGAATATGCCCGGGATTACCTTTTAAATTCATTGAAATTGTTCGACGAACATCCTGAAATTTCATGTGCGGGCGGACCTATTGAGAGCGCCGGCTTAAGCGGTTTCGGCAGGGCTGCGGCAATATCCATGTCTCATCCCATTGGCGTAGGCAACGCTAAACATCGTTTCCCCGGGTATGAAGGGTATGCGGA
>JBJKOY010000509.1:0-6247 GCA_046706945.1 Ignavibacteriaceae bacterium
TTTGTCGGGGGAAAACCATTAACTAATTTCAAAATTATAGGAGAGAGAATATGAAACGAAAGATTACCGTCCTATTTTTCTTGCTGATTCTGCCTATCTACTTGTATGCGGGATCGGTAGGAAGAATCAAAGGAAAGGTTACAGATCTCCAGACAGGTGAACCGCTTATAGGCGCCAATATAGTTGTAGTTGGTACCATGTTCGGCGCGGCAACCGATGTAAACGGAGAATATGTAATAAATAACCTTGACCCTGGAGTTTACCAGGTAAAAGCGTCTTATATAGGTTATAAAGCGGTAACAATTTCTAATGTTCGCGTTAGTGCCGACTTGGCTACTGATGTAAACTTTCGTCTTCCGGTAGAAGGAGTATCGGTCGGTGAAGTACAGATTGTTGCAAGAAGACCGCTCGTAAATCCGAGCAATACAAATGCAATAAGGATTACCACAAACGAGGAAATCCAGGCATTGCCTATCCGCGGTATTAATAATATAGCGGCTTTAACACCCGGTGTTATCCAGCAGAACGGAAACATATATATCAGAGGCGGCCGTGTGGACGAAGTGGGCTACTACCTGGAAGGCGCAAACATTACGAACCCGTTAACCAGCTTGGCGCAGGGTCCTCATCACAGCGCGGAACAGGTTACTATTCCGCAGGATGCCGTTGAAGAAATTCAGGTTCAAGCCGGCGGTTATACGGCGGAGTTCGGCGGCGCGAATGCCGGTATAGTAAGAACTCAATTAAAAACCGGCGGCCCCCAGCTTAAAGCAAGCCTGCAGTATATTACGGACAACTGGACGTTTAAAAACCGCAGCGAAAGATACAACGGCGTTCAGAATCTCGGAACTTATTCGTACGGCTACAACGACGTAACCGGATCTATCAGCGGTCCGCTTCTCGGCGACCATATAAAGTTTTTCGGTCTGTTCGAAAATACTACTCAAGCCGACAGGAATCCTACTTTCACACCCGGATTTAACATCGGAGTAGTTAATGATAAGATTACACCCGGAGATTCCGTTAATTTGGTATTCCCGGGCGGACCAGTTCCCGGCAACACTTCCAACTTATACACCGGTGCCGCGACTTTAACTTTTGATTACAATCCTACTATAGTAAGACTTATCGGTACCTTCAGTTTTGAAAGAGACCGTATCGGTGCCGGAACGTTTACGATGTTCGATCTTAACCGTCTGCCTATCCGCGATAATTACAACGGAGATTTCGGATTAAAGGTTACGCATATCCTTAGTTCGAACGCATACGTCGAGGTAAACGGCAATTTTATATTCAATACCGGCAAAACTTATGACCCGCAGCTGGGATCGGATTTTCAGCACTACGGCGATGCAACCGCAAACGCGAATGCAGGCGTTCCGTGGATGTATTCTCCGCTTCAGAAGCAAAGAGGCCAGTACGACGTGCCGATACCTTACCAGGTATATTCAACTTTCTCGTTTGCCGTACCGAATATGCCTCTCCTCGATGCCGATCAAACCAACTCGATCGCAAATTTCAACAAGTTTGAAAATTATAATCTGGATTTGAACGCTGCTTTCTCCGATCAGCTTGATAAGCAAAATTCGTTGAAAATAGGCGGGGAATTCCAGATAATGACGATAAGGAATTATACTCCTACCGCAACCTTAAATAACATTGCTTCTTTAAAAGCTTCCAACCCGAACCTTTCGCTCGATCAGATCTTGATCCAGAACGGCGTAAACAATTACGGCTACACCGTAGACGGCAACGTTTACAGCGGTTCTTCGAATTATGAAACAGGTTCTATCGCGCCATACAAGCCGATATTTGCCGGCGCTTATATTGAAGACAGGTTGGAGTACAAGAACTTAATAGTGAATGCCGGTTTAAGATTCGATTATATAAATACCGACAACAGGGTGTTCGCAAATTCCGCGAGACCCGATCTTGTATACAATGCCTCAACCAACGCGGTTAAGGATGCGAGCCAATTGGTAAAAGTTCCGTCATTCACGGCACTCAGTCCGAGACTCGGCTTTTCTTTCCCGATCACGGATGTTACCGTTTTCCACGCTCAGTACGGAAAGTTCGTACAGCAGCCGAGTTTGAACGATATTTATACAAGTCCTTATTTCCTAGGTTATTTTATAAACCCGAACAGCGGATTTTTCACTTCAACGCCGTTCGGACAGGATTTAAGACCTACAAGAACTACACAGTATGAAATCGGGTTTACGCAGCAGATTGCGTCTTTCGCTTCCATTGATATTACCGCGTATTATAAGGACGTCGCGAATTATCCAGTATTCGGAAGCCAGGCGGTTGATGCTACCACCGGATGGAGACCGTATCAGATACTTACCAACGGCGATTATGCCACCACGCAGGGCATTGAGCTTGATTTCAGAATGAGAAGAACCGAAAGATTCCTGGTGAACGGTTCGGTTTCTTTCCAGGATGCAAAAGGAACCGGGGACAACCCGTATTCCAACAGCGGCGAGTTCGGAGCTCCCGTGCAGAATATGCTTTATATACCACAGTATATAGTTCCGTTGTCGTTCAACCATGCAATCAACGGAAATTTAAACATAGACTATCGTTTCGGACCGGAAGACGGACCGTCGGTTCTTCATAATTTCGGAGCTTCTCTCTTAATGACTTTCTCCGCAGGTCATCCCTATACGCTCGGAACAGCAAAGACGCCCGGTACAAGCAATCCGAACGATGTTACTATAGTAGATACGAGAAACAGAACGGCAATCGAACCTCTTAATTCTTCGACTACGCCTTCCAACTTTCAGCTCGATCTGCGTTTAGATAAGACCGTTACATTTATGGATAATTTATCCGCTAATATCTTTATCCAGGTTATAAATCTCTTGAATACTAAGAATGTTATAGACGTGTTTAACAGTACCGGCTCGGCCGCTACCAACGGGTATTTAACCGATCCCAATCTTACGGGCTACAAGCAGGTACAGAGATACGGCACCGATTATGCAAAAGTTTATCAGGCAGTAGCAATTGATTATGCGGGTTTATATGGAACTCCGCGTCAAATTAGACTTGGTGTTCGTTTGGAATACTAAAAATTAATTTGACAATAATAAAATATAATTTAGGAGTTTAAAAATGAAGTTTAGAAAATCAAAACTTATACTAACAATAAGTGCCAGCATTCTCTTCCTTTTGCCTGCGGCGATTCTTGCAAGGGGTGACGGAAGCGGCAACAAAGGTAAAATACAGAAAACTACCGCAGGGCAGCAAAGAGTAACTGCCGCTATGGATATAAACCAGCTCAATGCCCTGCAGGCGAATAACGGCTTCAGCGATTACAACCCGAATTCCAACCTGGAAGGCACCGTGTATCCGATCGGTACCGGCAAAAATGCCATATTCGAAGGCGGTTTTTTATGGGGCGGATATGTTAACGGCGATCCCCAGGTTAGGGTAGGCGGTTCCGCTTACCGTTCAGGTCTGGAACCCGGTCCTATTTTAGCCAACGGTCAGCCTGCAGATCCCAGCGATCCCAGGTGGTCTATCTACAGAGTAAGACGCGATGTTTTCCCCGGCGGTCCGGATGTTGATTTAAGCTCGGATGCTGCCGCCGAAGCTTACTGGAACCCGGGAGTTACGCTTACCGCCGATCAGGTAAAACAGCAGTACCTTGATGATTGGAATAACTGGCCGGCCGCGGGAACAGCGAACGATCTGGGCGCTCCCTTTACGGATGTTAACCACGACGGCAAATATGAACCATCTATAGATATCCCCGGCGTTCCCGGTGCGGATCAAACCATATTTTATGTTGCCAACGACGAAGACGCAAGCCGTACCACCTATCTTTACGGCACGCAGCCCCTGGGTATCGAAATCCACGTTACTATGTGGGCTTACAATCAATCGGGCGCCCTGGGAAATATGTACTTCAAGAAATGGCAGATCATCAACAAAGGATATCAAAAATATACGATTGACAGCATGTACGTATCTTACTGGACTGACGTCGATCTCGGAGACGCGAATGACGACCTCGTCGGCTGCGACACCACTTTAAGTTTATCTTACTGTTATAACGGCGAACCGACAGATAAAGTATACGCTCCGCTACCGCCTCCGGCAGTTGGATTCGACTTTTTCCAGGGACCGATCGTTGACGGATCCCCGACGGATTCGGCGATTTACAACGGGCAGGTAGTGCACGGGAAAAAGAATCTGCCTATGACGGCCAACTATTTCTTTGTAAACGGCGATGCAAACTTCGGCGACCCGCCGCAGGGTCAGCCGACAGGTTCAACCCAGTTCTATAACTTCTTCAAAGGCGATTACGGATTATCCGGAGCCCCGTTTAAGGATCAGAACGGGAATATAACTAAGTTTGCATTTTACGGAGACCCGGTAGCCCATACTGGCTGGCTCGACGGTGTGGCTCTGCCGCCCGGAGACAGAAGGCAGGGAATGGCTTCAGGGCCGTTTACCATGGCTCCAGGCGATACTCAGGAAGTAGTGGTTGCCGTTATAGTTGCGGGCGCCGTTCCGACGGTGGACTATTTACAGGCAGTTACGCTGCTTAAAACTTACGATAAGACCGCGCAGAACGCATACGATCACTTCTTCAATCTGCCTGCGCCTCCGCCTGCTCCTCAGGTAACGGCTATTCCTTTGAAAAATAAAATAGCTTTGGATTGGGGCGAAGATCTCACCAAAGTAAAAGCGACCGAGAGTTCGTTTATCCACGATGCGATCGACAGCGTCGACGTATCGGGAGGCGGCGATTATAAATTCGAAGGCTATAATATTTATCAGCTGCCATATTACGGAGCTTCTAAAGATCAAGCTAAGCTAATTGCTACTTACGATATTATAGACGGGGTTACGTCTATTCCTTTTACCGACCCCGTAACCAGAACGGTAGAGCCCAGTATATCCATACAGACCGGATCCGACTCGGGAATTGAGCGGTATTATGTAGATTCTACGGATGCCTTTAACGGGAACAAACCGCTAAACAACGGATCTCCATATTATTTCGCGGTTACCGCTTACAGCTATAACCCCAAAGGCGTTCCCCAGTCGCTCGAGAATCCCATCTCGATTATAACCGTAACACCGCAGTCAAACGCTCCCGGTGTTACTTTCCAGGATCAGGGAAATTTACCTGCGACAAACATAAAACATTCCGGCCTGGCCGATGCAACTCTAGGCGTTAAAGTTATAGATCCTTCCAAAGTTACCGGCGACCAGTACCAGGTATCTTTCCATAACGAAATGTATACGCTGGGAAACGACGGAAAATGGACCGATATTACGGCTGCAAGTAAAAAACTGCATAAAACAAAAGACTTAACCGGATCTTCGGTTTCGGCAACCGCATCGTGGAGCGAGAAGAAGGGAGAATTTGAGATCCATTACCTGGTAGATGTCCAATCTTCAAATTATGATTACTGCGACGGTGTGGAATTGTTCTTGCCTTCCAATATTACCATAGATTCAATTTATAAACCGGTCAGCAATAACGACGGTTCCGAAATAAATTATACGTACAACCAGGCAAAGAACTCCATTTTCTTCGGCGACAGCAGCCGTTCGCAAAACGGTTTGTTTGCCGGCGGCGAAGATATAATGATAACTTCTCATACGGCCAACCTGCCGATTGTTACTCATTATAACATGTACGACGATAATTTCGGCGCGGCAAACGGCTACGGCGGAAGCCTCGTCGATGTATCGGGTGTGGATACCGTCAGCGCAATACAGAACGTAACCATTACTCAAAAACAATGGAACGTTAAGGATATGACGACGAATACAGTCGTTCTCAGCAATCAGACAATAATAAGCGGACAGGATATATACGCTCCTCAATTATATTTCTCCGAACATTCGCTGAACGGACCGGGCGGATCTTCCGCAAGTCCTACCGCCGATGTCGGTTCCGGTGCCAATGTAACGTTCAACGGACTTCAAGTATCAGTTACCGGAAGTTACGACGCACCTACTACGATAGGAAAATTAGTAGAGAACGTAAATGCAAATTCAAACTTTGACATTGAAGATTTTACTGCATTCGGTTACGCGGACGGTACTGCCCAAACTTCATTGCCTTTATACGGAGGTGCTGGAGGAACAACTTCGATCAACGAATTACAGCAGGACTACGAACTAAAGTGGACCGGTGTTGAAGCAGATACCACCATAAACGGCCATACCGTTATAATAACAAAAACAGGCGGTCAGATTGCTACTATATTCGGTGCAAGTA
>JBJKOY010000510.1:0-5740 GCA_046706945.1 Ignavibacteriaceae bacterium
TCCCGTTGTCGCAGTCGACCGTCTCCCAGCATTTAAAGGAATTAAAACGGGCAGGTTTGATTGAAGGAGAGATTGACGGACCGAAGGTTTGCTACTGCATAAATAATAAAACATTATTAAGAGCAAAGAAGGAAATGGATAAACTTTATTCGATAATCTGTAATTGCTAAAATAAAATGAAAGGAAGCAACATGGACTCACCCGAAGAAATAAAACTGGTTGTAAAAAATAAATACTCCGAAATAGCTAAAAGCGCCGGCTCTTCCGGCTGCTGCGGTCCTTCTGCAGGCGGGGACCGTGCATCGACTAAAAATGACTATACGATTTTCCAGGACGACTATACCAAACTGAACGGCTATGTTGCCGATGCCGATCTGGGACTGGGATGCGGTCTGCCTACGGAATTTGCAGGGATTAAGAAAGGCGATACGGTTGTTGACCTCGGTTCCGGTGCAGGCAACGATGTTTTCATTGCCCGGGCGATTGCTGGACCCGAAGGAAAAGTTACGGGCGTAGATATGACCGAAGCAATGATTGAGAAAGCAAATTATAATAATAAAAAGCTCGGTTATACAAATGTTGAGTTCAAACTCGGTGATATTGAGAATATGCCTTTGACAAACAACTATGCCGATGTGGTCGTCAGCAACTGCGTTCTGAATTTGGTACCCGATAAAAGGAAAGCGTTTTCGGAGATATACAGGGTGTTAAAACCGGGCGCTCATTTTTGCGTATCCGATATCGTAATAAAGGGTGAAATGAGTGAGGAATTGAAGAAATCCGCCGAGATGTATGCAGGCTGCGTATCCGGTGCATTGCAGCAGGAGGAATACCTTAAAATAATAGAAGACGCCGGATTTAATAACGTTGAAATAAAAAAGTCAAAGAATAACGAATTGCCGGACGAACTCCTGGCCGAATATCTTTCGGAAGAAAGTCTCGGAGAATTTAAAAAGAACTTCGGCGGAATTTTCAGCATAACCGTTGTCGGCTACAAATCATAATTTGATTTTAAGCCGGAACCGTTATATATTTCGCTTAACAACGAAATGATATTATATGATGACACCGGTAAAGGATAATACGCGGCTTTTTAGGGCTCTATCCGACTCCAACAGGCTGAGAATTTTAAAAATGCTCCAAAGCAAATCGCTGTGCGTATGCGAAATTACCGCCGTTCTTGATTTGGCCACTTCAACGGTTTCCAAGCATCTGAGCGTATTAAAGGATTCGGGTTTTATTATAGAAGAGAAGGACGGCAAGTGGGTTAACTACATGATCAATCCGCAGCCGCACGACCGGAGAATATCGTCCATACTTTCGACCTTGGATTTCTGGATCTCCGACGACAACCTGATTATATCCGATAAGCAGAAAATTCAAAAGGTGGATCGAAACGAAGTATGCGGGAAGTAAAATCTTTTTGCCAATCATTTCGTTAATCGGCTAAATATAGAAATGAAGTTATGAGAATTTTAATCCTTTGTACCGGGAATTCGTGCCGAAGCCAAATGGCCGAAGGATTCCTGAAATATTTTGACTGCCGGCTGGAAGTCTATTCGGCGGGCACAAACCCTTCCTCCGGGGTGCATCCGAATGCCGTAAAAGTTATGAATGAAGTCGGAATCGATTTGAGTAAAAATGTTACAAAGAACGTCGAACGGTTCCTGTCCGAATCATTCGATTATGTGGTTACGGTATGCGACAATGCTAAAGAAACGTGCCCGGTATTTCTCGGAAAAGTAGGTAAGCGGCTGCATATCGGCTTTGAGGATCCGGCGGAAGCCGCGGGAACCGAGAATGAAGTTCTCGCGGTATTCAGAAAAGTGCGGGACGATATAAAAACAGGGTTCTACGAATTTTATAAAAATAATGTAAAGGGGTTGAAAAATGCTGAATATAAAAGTCCTGGGTTCCGGGTGTAAAAATTGTATTAACCTGGAAAAGCTTTGCAGGGAAGTAGTCGATGAAAACCGCATTGATGCCGTCGTTGAAAAGGTTACCGACTACAAAGAAATAATGAGTTACGGAATATTAAGCACGCCCGGATTGGTTGTAAACGGGAAAGTAGTTTTAAGCGGAAAGCTGCCGACAAAATCTACTTTAACGCATTGGCTGATAAATGCTTTTAACAACGGCTAATTTAAGCGGACTAAACCGTAATTGCCGGAATAAGGGTACCATTCGTTTGCCGAGGGAAAAAATAAAATGAGCAGTATTTCAAAACGATTATCTTTCCTTGACAGATACCTTACGCTGTGGATTTTCTCCGCGATGATTACAGGTGTTCTTTCGGGTTATTTTTTGCCCCGTACAGCAGAATTTTGGAACTCGTTTCAGTCCGGTACAACGAACATTCCGATAGCAATCGGGCTGATCCTAATGATGTATCCGCCTTTGGCAAAAGTTAAGTATGAAGAACTGGGAGATGTTTTTAAAAATGTTAAGGTGCTGTCATTATCGTTAATTCAAAATTGGATAATCGGGCCGGTATTAATGTTCTTTTTAGCAGTAATATTTTTACGCGGCTACCCGGAATACATGGCCGGTTTAATTATGATCGGGCTGGCGCGCTGCATTGCAATGGTAATTGTATGGAATGAACTGGCTAAAGGCGATACGGAATATGCCGCCGGATTAGTAGCATTCAATTCAATCTTTCAAGTCTTATTTTTCTCCTTGTACGCTTATGTATTTCTAACGATTCTTCCTGCGGCCCTGGGATTGAAATCATTTAAAGTCGATATAACGATCGGTCAGATTGCGGAAAGTGTTTTTATTTATCTCGGCATACCTTTCGTTGCGGGTATAATTACAAGATTTACGTTAATTAAGTTGAAGGACAAAGAATGGTACCAATCCAAATTTATTCCGAAGATAAGCCCGATAACTTTAGTTGCTCTGTTATTTACCATTGTAGTAATGTTCTCGCTAAAAGGCGAATATATAGTAAAAATACCGGTCGATGTTGTACGTATTGCAATACCGCTTATCTTTTATTTCGTGATAATGTTTTTTGTCTCGTTCTATATGGGAAGGAAAATCGGCGCGGATTACTCAAAGACCGCAACCATATCTTTTACCGCGGCAAGCAACAATTTTGAATTGGCCATTGCCGTCGCGGTAGCGGTATTCGGAATTAACAGCGGGGAAGCATTTGCCGCAGTGATCGGTCCGCTTGTAGAAGTACCCGTGTTAATAAGTCTGGTCAACGTCGCACTGTGGTTTCAGAAAAAATATTTCGGCGCGGTTGAAGAAGGAAACGTTAAAGCTCCAAATGTCTGCCCTTAATAAGGATCATAAAATGAATTCGACAATAGAGATTAAATCGTCAAGATATGAAACCGCAAAGATATTAGCCCCGTTTTTTTTGCTGCCCGTATGGCTGCTTATATATTTAAGCCTCCAGGAAATTACGGATTTGATCCTATTCGATGTAATAAATCTTCCTAAAGATTCCCGTTTAACTAATGCAATCGGCTTTTTTGTTTTAGAGGTTCCCAAGGTGCTTCTGCTCCTTTTATTAATTGTTTTTGTAGTGGGAATAATCCGTACTTATTTTTCTCCCGAGAGAACCAGAAAAATGCTGGGAGGTAAAAAGCTGTTTGCAGGCAATGTTTCGGCAAGTATCCTCGGAATAGTAACGCCGTTTTGTTCCTGTTCTGCGATACCGTTGTTTCTCGGTTTTATAGAAAGCGGAGTGCCTTTGGGCGTAACGTTTTCATTTTTAATTGCCGCTCCTATGATAAACGAAGTTGCCGTTGTCCTTCTTTTGGGTCTATTCGGATGGAAAACTGCAATGCTTTATGTATCAACCGGTTTAATAATCGCAATGTTTTCCGGGTATATAATCGGTATGTTGAAATTGGAAAAGTACGTTGAAGACTGGGTTTATAAAATTAAAGCAGGCATTACCGGACCGGAAGAGGAGAAGCCGGCTTTTTCGAAAAGGATTGCTTCGGGCGCTGAGGCCGTAAAAGAAATTGTCGGAAAAGTGTGGATATATATTGTAATAGGCATTGCGGTCGGTGCCGGTATACACGGTTATGTGCCGGAAAATTTTATGGCTTCTCTAATGGGGAGAAGTGCCTGGTGGTCCGTACCGTTAGCCGTTATTTTAGGAGTGCCGATGTATTCCAACGCGGCTGGAATAATACCTGTTGTCCAGGCTCTGTTGGAAAAGGGAGCGGCGCTGGGAACGGTTCTCGCCTTTATGATGAGCGTAATCGGATTATCGCTTCCGGAAACCGTAATACTTAAAAAAGTATTAAAGCTTCCCTTGATCTTTGTGTTTATCGGCGTTGTGGCGGCAGGCATTACGGCGGTAGGTTTTTTATTTAATTTAATATACTGAGTGTCGAATAACCCAGCCGCCGGCGAAAAATTATTTAGCCATCCCAACACTGCCGGTGTTTTTCTTCTTTTTATACTTTAAGAATAATAACGGGATAATAATAACAATAGTTATAGCGGCCCCGGCCAGGAAATCATCGGCTATTCCCCTTACGAACGCCTGGCTGGTTAAATTTTGAGCTATTAAAACCCTGGCTCTTGCCGCAACCTTGCTTCCGGCTCCTCCCATAGCCTGCTGTATAAAATACTTTAACCCGTATTGTACATGCTTAAATGCGGCAGAATTTTGATTAACGGACTGACTATACATTGCCGTATGGAAAATGACCCTGCGCGTAAGGAGGGTTCCCAAGATTGCTACTCCGAAGCTTCCGCCCACCTGGCGGATCGTGTTGAATAATCCCGTAGCCTGAGCCATTTTTTCCCTGGGAATATTGTTTATTGCAATGGTACTAAGCGGTATAAACATAAAGCCGAGTCCGAATCCTCTTATTATCAACGGCAGTATAATGCCGCCGTATTCGGTAGCAAGAGAGAGGTCTCTATAAAAATACATACTGAAAAACGTTAAGATAATCCCGATTGATATGGGTATCTTCGGATTTAACTTATCTGTCATTTTCCCGGCGATTGGGGAGATTATTGCCTGGATAATGCCGACCGGGAAAAATACCAGTCCGGCCTGAAGAGCAGTATAACCCAGGGAATTTTGAAGGTAAATGGGTAAAAGGAACGAGTTCCCGAAAAAGGCAAGTCCGAAAATAAAAAACATTATATTGGATAATCCGAAATTGCGGTTCTTCAATATTCTTAAATCAAGTATTGGATTGTCCGTTGTCAGTTCCCTGGATAAGAAGATTACGAAACTTACGAAAGAGATGAAGAAACAGGACAAGATAAAATTGGAAGTCCATCCGCCCGTATTCCAGGATGAATTTCCGTCCGAAAGCGCCAAAAGAAGAGCGGCAAGGAAAACCGACATGCTAATAAGGCCTACCATGTCGAATTTGCCTTTTCTCGGAATCTTATATTCCTTTAAAATGATCCATGCGGCAGCGGCGCCGATAGTGCCTATAGGTACGTTTATATCGAAAATTGCATTCCAATTAAATTTATCTATTAGGTAGCCTCCGAACATTGGACCTAAAGAAATCGATGCAGCCGCGGCAATACCCCAAAATCCCAAAGCAAATCCGCGTTGTTCGGGCGGAAACTCCCTTGTTATGATCGCCATTCCCACGGGCATTATCAGTCCGCCTCCCGCACCCTGGATAATCCTGAAAAAAATCAGCATGTTTTCGTTTACGGCAAGACTGCATAATAAAGAACCTACGGTAAAGAGTATTAATCCCAAATTGTAGGTGGTTTTAAAACCGAGATGATCCGC
>JBJKOY010000511.1:0-2340 GCA_046706945.1 Ignavibacteriaceae bacterium
CGGATCACTGGCAGATGAGATTCTTAGACTTTACCCTGCTTCCACTAATGCTGAAGCAGCAGAGTCACAGAAAAAATTTGCACGTGATATGTCTATGGTCTCTATGTACTTGTGGTCGGTAAAACGCGCGAAGACCAGCAAAACAAATATATACACATACATCTTTACGCATCAGGAACCCGGCACAACTAAAGAACGCTATCTTGCTTTTCATTCCTCTGAGCTTCCATACGTATTTGATAACCTGAATCAGTCACCGAGGCCCTGGACAGAAGAAGACAAAAAGATAGCAGAGATAATGTCTGACTACTGGGTAAATTTTATCTCAATAGGAAACCCGAATGGAAAAGGATTGCCAGCGTGGCCGGTTTTTAAACCGGCAGCTAAAGAAACTATGGAATTGGGCAACAAGATGGAACCGCGTCCAATTACCAATCCTGAAAAATTTGAAGTGCTGACGAAAATATTTCGGAGATCAACGCGCTGAAAATATAAGAAAAGCATTAACACAAATACTATAAAAGACATGTTAGTAATTATGTTTAATTCTAAAAGGAGATAAAAGTGATAAGATTAATTTGTAAAATATTATTTGTATTTTTTCTGAGTATTTGTGCATCGGTATCTGCACAAACTAATTCGAATATTTCAGTCCAAGTCGATAAAAACACAGGCGAATATACCGTAACATCAAGATTATTGAACTGGAATTTTTCGGGCAGTACTAATCATAGTCTTAATAATATAAAGACGATTAATGGAATTGATGCCCTTGGCAATTTCACAGAAATAAAGTTTGATTGGAATTCAGGCAATGCTTACCAAGGTGCAATAAAGTGGTATGAAAAAAAAACTGTTATATTGTTTTTATTAACTTTGACTAAGCCGCAGGATAAAGCTCTTGAAGCGTTTCCTTCATTTACTAAATTTCCTTCCGGAATGCACAGCTTCAGTTACGACAACGAAGTATTTGCTCCGGCGCAATTTAAGTTGATACGGACTTCAACACCTTGGCTTTTCTTCGACAATCATAAGAACTCTTTCATAATTTCACCGGCATCCGACTTTATAGTATCAAAACTAACAGGAGACGGCAATAATTTAATAAACAGCGGATTAAATGAAGGGCTAAAAAATTTGCCTGCAAATTTTACGCACAAATCGATTTTAGTATTTTCAAAGGGCATTAAAAACGCATGGAACATTTGGGGGAATGCACTGCGGACCATGTACGATCGAAAGATTCCTCCCAACGATGATGGTGCTGTTCTTAAATATTATGGATACTGGACGGATAACGGGGCAGATTATTATTACAACTACGATACAACCCTCGGTTACTCAGGTACTCTATTGGCCTTAAGAAGCAGATATAAAAAAGAAGGTATTCCCATAAGATATATGCAGCTTGACAGCTGGTGGTATGAAAAATCAATATACGGTCCGGATGGCAAACCCGATGTAGGTCATAAAAACACCGAGCTGTCTCAAGGTAAATGGAACCGTTTCGGAGGTTTAATGAGTTATACGGCTGATCCTTTTCTCTTTCCGAACGGATTGTCCGCTTTTCAAAAAAAACTTGGACTTCCTCTCGTAACGCATAACCGGTGGATCGATCCTACAAGTCCCTACCATAAAAAATATAAAATAACCGGCTATGCCGCAGTTGATCAGAAATTTTGGACTCATATAATAAATTATTTAAAAAATGCGGGAGTAGACTGTTATGAACAGGACTGGTTGAATTATATTTATAATAAAAGTCCAGAAATGGCTGTTAACATAAATATCGGTAATGAATTTACCGGCGGGATGGCAAATGCCAGCAAGAAAGACGGACTGACAATACAATACTGTTTGGCTATGCCCAGATTTTTCCTTCAAGGCTTAAAATATAATAATGTTACTACAATTCGTACAAGCAACGACCGTTTCGAACCCAATAAATGGAAGAATTTCCTCTATGCTTCGCAGCTAGCTTACGAATGCGGTATTTACCCGTGGTGCGATGTTTTTAAAAGCGGAGAATTAGGTAATATGATTTTATCTGTTTTATCCGCAGGCCCCGTAGGTACCGGAGATGCAATGGGAAAAGAAGATAAAACAAATATTATGAAAGCATGTCGCAACGACGGCGTACTTGTAAAACCGGATATCCCGATTTTGCCGGTAGACGAAGACTATATATACGGTTCGGAAGGCTCCCGTCTCCCGATGCTAGGATATACTTATACAAAACACGGCAGTATATTAACAGGATATGTATTTGCGGTTACAACCGATTCGTCCGGCAGCAGAAATATAAATTTCAATCCTTCAAAGTTAGGTATAAAAGGGAAT
>JBJKOY010000512.1:0-1513 GCA_046706945.1 Ignavibacteriaceae bacterium
ACATAGGTGCGGTTACCGGACAAACCAAAAAGGCCTTACCGAACATATACTCGTCGTTGTTATTCAATACTTTTTTATCAATCGGGAAGTCCATAACCAATGCGCGCATCATACTGGCTTGATGAGAGGTAACCTGCCATGAGGTTGAGTAAATGTACGGAAGCAGAGCGTAACGCAGATTTATGTATTTGTCGATTGCATCGTAAATCTTATCCCCCTTTTTGCCGAACTGATAAATTTCACGAGGCGCATCCGTACCATGCGAACGCATCATAGGGCAGAACGCGCCGAACTGTATCCAGCGCGTATAAAGTTCACGGTAATTTGCATCTTTTAGTTTTTGCGGAAAGTTCCAAAGGAAAAATCCGCCAATGTCGCTGTTCCAGTAAGGGAAGCCGCAGAGCGAAAAATTTAAGCCAGCGGAAATTTGATCTCTCAAAGCTTTCCAGGATGCCACTACATCGCCTGACCATGTATCGGCGCCGTAACGCTGCTGGCCTGCAAACATTGAGCGGGTAAGGATAAACACGCGCTTCTTAGAAGTAACCGATCTCTGCCCGTTATATACACCGCCGACATGCATTAACGGAAAAGCATTGCGAACTTTACGAAACGAACCAAGATAAGTATGATCATCAAAATCGGAAGGCTTAACATTCAAATGATCCGGCTCCGAAGAATCGAGCCACCAGCCGTCAATCCCTAAAGAAAAAAGTCCTTTATTCAAAAACTTCCAGAATATTTTTCTTGCTTCAGGGTTATAAGGATCATATACTCTTACTCCGGAAGGGTATCTCATATCAGGCGGCCAAACATCTTTTGCGGATAAAGGCCACGTTTTAAAATCAAGCAGCATACCTTTTTGATTCAATATTTTGTACTGCTCTGTTTTTGGTCCGAACGACGCCCAGACGGAAATTATTATATGAGCATGCATATTATGAATTTCATCGACCATTTTTTGAGGATCGGGAAATTCAGGATTAAGGAACTGCATAGCATTCCAATGATAATTATCTCCCCAGTATTGCCAGTCCTGAATTATACCGTCGAGCGGCACCCCAAGCTCGCGGTATTTCTTAACTACATCTACAATTTCTTTTTGACTCTTATAACGCTCCCTGCTCTGCCAGTAACCGTAAGTCCAAAGCGGCTCCATAGGCACTTGCCCGGTTAAGTTCCGCATTTGTGCAATCACGCCGTGCGCATTCCCGCCGTACATAAAATAATAATCAATACAATTTCCCACATCCGATTTGAATGTTGTGCTGTCTGTGTTATCTACAAAAAGAGTCGGTGAATAATTATCCCAGAATAACCCGTAACCTTTTGCCGAAAGGAAATACGGTATATAGTCGTCTGTATTTCCCTGGATCATATGTAAAGTATCTCCCCGCTGATTCATTTTACCATGCTGCTGCTGTCCAAGTCCGTAAATGGCTTCATCTTTATCCAAGACAAAAGATTGGCTTACACTGTAAGTTTTAACTCCGGCGTCATTAAAATTCGTAAA
>JBJKOY010000513.1:0-2988 GCA_046706945.1 Ignavibacteriaceae bacterium
ATCCCGGTAAGCAGTTCCCACGCCCATTCGATCGCCTCGGATTTATAGTAATCTCCGAAAGACCAGTTTCCCAGCATCTCGAAAAAGGTATGGTGGTAGGTATCGCGCCCGACTTCTTCAAGATCGTTGTGTTTGCCGCTTACGCGTATGCATTTTTGGGTATCGGCCGCACGTTTATATTCCCTGCTTCCCGTTCCGAGGAAGACGTCTTTAAATTGGTTCATGCCTGCGTTCGTAAAAAGCAGGGTAGGATCGTCGAACGGTACAACCGGGGCGCTACTTACGATACGGTGTCCTTTGCTCTCAAAAAAATCGAGAAACTGCCGTCTTATTTCTTTGGATGTCATTGCAACCTATTTTTGATTTATTTAAGAATTTAAAGATAATAAAATTGACAAAAAGCATAAATATATATTTAATTGTTTAATTGCCGAATTGCCTTATTGCTGTTTTGAATATCCGCATTTATATGTATTTATGAATGCCGCGCGGCACACCGAAACTGCAGTCCTCATAATAAGAAATTTATCAAACTAATTTTTTATCCAAACAATTTATTTTTTTCTTGACAATTCTTTTAAACTGGTTTATATTTTAAACCATATTTAAACAGGAATATAAAAAATGGAAAAGAACCAAATACAGGAAGATATTTCCTTTATAAGAAATATGATTGATAATAACCGCAGAGCACTTGTGGATAACGGAATTACATACATAAGTATCGGTATATATATTTTCGCCGGCGTCGTTTTAACTTTTTTCCTCAATTTTAACGGAATCAGCAACGCGGTGCCGGTCCTATGGCTTATTCTGATGACAATGCTTATAGCTTTTAATATTACGGTCCAAAAGAAATTTCAAAAGAAACATGCGAAAAAAACTTTTGCATCAAAAGTATTTACTTCAACGTGGACAGCCTGCGGCACGCCTATATTTATAGTCTCGGTGCTTTATTTAACAACGGGCTCCATATCCGTAACTTCGCTGTTTATAATCGTTAGTTCCGTCCTGGGAATAGGATATTTTCTTACCGGGGTAATTAATGAATTAAAATTCATGACGGTATCGGCTTTCGTATGGTGGCTCGGGACCGCTGCCGCAGTCCTGTGGAAATACATAGGCGATGAGAATCAGCTCTCTCTTTTATTCGCCGCACTAATATTTATCCTGGAGATCGTGCCAGGTCTTGTAATATATAAAAGGTGGAAAAGGATTTATAATGAGTAACCGGTTCGATCATACGCAAATAAACGAAATAGTACATTCCAGGATCAGGCTTTCCATATTAGCGGTACTTGCTACAGTCGATGAAATTGAATTTATCTCCCTCATGAAGGAAGTTAATACAACCAAGGGAAATTTAAGCGTACACTTAAGCAAGCTGGAAACAGAAGGATATGTTATAATCAAAAAACAATTCGTCGGCAAAAAGCCGCTTACAACATGCAGGATATCGGCAAAAGGATTATCAGCATTACGGGATTATCTTGATATGGTCGAAGAACTGGCTAAGCTGACAAAATAAATTATGTATATTTTTAAAAGGTATATAAATGAAAAACAAGATCTGGGCTATAGCGGGCTTAATAATTTTTTTATTTATGACTTTTGCACACAAAAACCAAGCTCAAATAAAATCGGATTTGCAGCGGCAATATAATTTAGGAGGCGAGCGTACAAAAGCTCGCCAATTTTTTATTCTTGAAACAACACTCCGGACCTACAACCCGGACGGTACGAAGGCGGGTAAAAATTATTTGAAATTATATCTTAAATGTTCGCCTGTTGAAGGAAACGACAGCGACGTTTATAAATATACGTGTTCAAAATTCGTAATAAAATACGGTGATTCCGTCGAAACCTCGGTTCCTTCGCTGGAAAACTGGTCGTATATTTTCGGCAACACTCCTTCCGGACTTGATAAAAAAGGCCAGGTCTTCGGGATAGACCACAGTCAATTCGAAAACATGACGGACGGCAGGGGAAAGCAAATTCCTCCCGAGATGTCCTATTGGATTTATAATTCGTTTATAGACTTTCACGCTTTTTGCAACGTATTCGCGGAACCTGCACCTAAGGGCAGCGGGATACAAAATTTAAAATACATTAACCAGAAAATTCTGCACAGCTCGGCCAATTCAGAAGCCCCTGTTAACCTCGGAAGCAACGTGGAGAAAGGCTCGTATTTTAAAAACGGCGATATAACTCTAACGTTTACGGGACTCGGGATTGTCAATGATGCCGCCTGCGCAATAATAACCTTCGACTCGGGCCAAAGCTCTTTTAAAATGAAAATGAAACCTCTGCCCAATATGGAGGTAACGACGCTGGGTTTTTCGCATTACAAAGGGAATTTGTTTATAAATTTAAAATCGTTTTGGGTTGAGAAAGTAGTAATGGACGAATTCGTAGTCTCCGAAACGACTGTTCCGGCACTTCCCAATAAAATCGACAGAGTTACGGAAAGGACCTCCGTTATTTACAACGTTAACGCGAGTCAATTCGGCAAACTATGACAAATCGAGATAAATTTCGGTCGTTTTAAAGTTTTTCGTTTTGGGGCCGTCCCAAAAGCAACATTCAATAAAGAACAGCACACTGATGACGCGGATAAAAAGGATTTTCGCGGATTTTAAAATTGAAAATTACTTTTGGGTTAACCTTGAGAATTTGCACATAAATCGTCAACAATCCGACAACCGACAACCTACCGCAAGTTGCAAACAGACTCTTCCGAAACATTATTTTATCATTTTTTTATTGCCGCGAATAGGAAATTAAGTTTATATTATGAACCGAATGTTTAAATACATGCACTTAGTATAAAGGGAGAACTCAACCTATCTTGAAAATCATTAAAAGCGGGAGGAAAAATTTATGTTTCACAGGGAATTTTTAATAATGTTTATTGCAATATTGTCTGCAGTATTTTCGACGGCTACTTTCGGACAATTCAAAGAAGGAGAAACGTATCACGGTTTCAAA
>JBJKOY010000514.1:0-8744 GCA_046706945.1 Ignavibacteriaceae bacterium
TTGTCCATTTGGGGTTCTTTATTGTTTAACAGTTAAGAGCAGAGAGCACAGAGCATAGGGTAAAGAGCAAAGAGCACAGGGCAATGTGTATAGCTTATTAGATTTTTAATTTTAAGTTATAAAATAAATAATATTTTCTACCGTTTCCATAATGTATTTTTCTTCCTAGCCTCCAAAGAAATCTGCGTTTGCAATACTGTCGGGCTCTATGCGCCTTGCTCTATGCCCGATGCCCATTTAAATCTACGGGAAGAATTATCTCAAACACGGTTGCCCCGGGCACGGAAGATGAAAGTTTTAGACTTCCGCCGTGCTGCTCTATAATTTTTTGCGAAACCGATAATCCAAGTCCGGTTCCGGATGCCTTTGTGGTAAAAAACGGATCGAAAATTTTTTCGACGTCTTTTATGCCTTTGCCGCTGTCTTTAAATGCAATATGAAGTTCTCCGTCAATCTCGGAGGATGAAATTTCTATTGAACCGCCGCTGTCGACGGCGTCCATCGAGTTCTCGAATAGATTTAAGAACACCTGTTTTAATTTCTCATAGTCCGCCGATAATTTTAAACCGGCAGCATTATTAATAAAAGATATCTTTTTTTTCTCGAGCTTTGCAATAAGCTGGGAATTTATCTCGTTGATTAAACTTTTAAAATCAAATTCCGTGTAGACCAAATCCATTTGCCGCGAGAATTGAAGAACGTCTTTTACAAGGTTATTAAGCCGGCTGATTTCCTTCTTAATAATGGAGAAGGGGAACTCGTCCTCTTTTTTTAACGGCAGGGATTCTTCCAGTATATCCGCGTTCATCTTGATTGAGGTAAGAGGATTTTTAATTTCGTGCGCCAGGACGGCGGCCATTTCTCCCAGGGCGGCGAGCTTTTTGGCGTTCAGCAGCTGGCTTTCGAGTTTTTTCCTGTCGGTAATATCGACTTCAACAAAAAGATATCCCCCTGATCCCTCGTTGAAAAGTGCGGTATGAGAAACCGAAAGAAGTAAAGTCCTGCCCGTTTTCTCCCAGTCTGCTTCAAATTCACCCTCATAATAACCGGATTCCGACAGTCGGTTTTTAATCCTCATGAAGACCGGGGAAAAGGATTTCCCGAATTGAACATCGGCTATGGATTTGTTAAGCAGTTCTTCTTTGCTCATTCCGGTTAAGCCGCAAAAAGAGGAGTTGGCTTCGATAATGAAAAAATCGTTGTCCGCAACGGCAATGGCGGCGGAGGATTTTTCGAATGCCGTCAGAAGCATGGATATGCGGGCTTCTCTTTTTTTAAGCTCGATTGAATTATTTAACAAAGTTCCCGACATGTTGTTAAAAGCTTCGGCCAACTCTCCGATCTCGTCGTTGCTTAAAAACTCCACTGCGGCGCCGTAATTTCCCTTTTCGATCTCAATCGCATTATTTTTTAATTTGTTCAGGGGGTTGGAGATGATCTTGATTATAACGAACGCCATGCTTACGCTGACGATTATGCCGCCGATTATCGTTATAAAGAATATACTTAATAATTCTTTCCCGGAATTAATATTAAAGACGATCCTTATCAAAGGAATTTCAACAAGCAGAATGATGATGGGAACAAGGATTAAAGCACTGAAGAATATTTTTTTATTTATGCTGAAGGAGTTAACTTTTTCGAATGCGGCCGGGAACATGTTGTACTTGCCGACCGCTACGGAGGTGAACAGCACCACGCCGAATAAAAAGGCAAGGGGACTAATTTCTATCAGGAAATAAAACCCCACTATCCACGGGAGAAGGAATCCGAATGTATACAATACGATATTCGTAATTAAAATTCCCACTATAAAAAGGAGAATCTGGGTTTTGATTACCTGCTCCGTCGCCGCGAAATATTTTTTTAACAGCCAGTAAAAATTGACCGAAATTAATATCAGGTACCAAATTAAATACAAAGGGTAAATTTCCGAGTAGTGCGCAACATATTTATGAGTCTGCAGATGAATGTTTGAAGATATAATCAGTTTGCCGTCCCACAGAAGCACAAGGATAACGAGGCTGGGTATAATAATTAACAGTCTTCTCAGCCAGCCCATATTTCCGGGCGAGGGATAATTCCATGTGAAAAAAGTTAAAGTAACTATCATCAGAAGAAGCAGGGAATGGCACGAAAGGTCGAGCGTTGTTACCACCTCGGTATGCATAAACAGGAAATGGATGCTGTGCGAGATCAGATACAGTATTGAAAGCACGAGCATAAGGATAAAAAGATAATTTGTTTTGTTCCGGTTGTCCCGGGAATAAACGATAATTATTAAACCGAACACGGTAAGTATGGTTGCGACCAGAAAAGCTATTTCGTCTATGCTGACCGGCATCTTGCTTTTGTATAATTTATTAAGAATTTATAATATAAAAATTATTAATAAATAAGATAATTAAAAATGCATGAAAAAAGCGGGATTCACGGTACATAAAACCAAATTCCCAGTGTTTTTAAATTGTGAACAAAGACCGTCGAGTGTACATGAAAGAAATAAAAACACATGTAGATCTAAGCCTCGTATATCGATACTAGCTATTTAAGATACTTCTCCGAAAACCCGCAATACCAGCTCCGCTTATATATAACCGTACCCGATTCCCGGCGCGACTTTAAAATATTTTTTGCAAATCTAATTCTCTTCCACTAAATTGAAAACCTTTCAACTACTTTAATTTAATACGGTTATAATTTGAAATTAAAATTTTGAATCTTATTTTATTAATTAAAAATAAAAATGTATTACAGACGAAAAATATTATTAGCACTTCTGCAAATATTTGGGAATAAACTGCACAAAACCGATTTCCAGAAGTATTTATTTTTATTAAATGCAAATAAATCCATACCCTTCTTTGATTTTATTCCGTATAAGTATGGTTGTTTTTCTTATCAGGCTAACCAAGATATGTCCACTTTAACAAAATATAACCTGGTTAAAGAATCTGATAAATACTGGGAATTAATTGATAATACAAATTATATAAAAAGCTTAAAAACAAACGATAAAATCTTACTCACGAAGGTATATCAAAAGTACAATTACTTAACAGGTAATGAATTAATTAAATATGTTTATGAACATTATCCCTATTATGCCATTAATAGTAAAATAGCCGATGAAATTTTAGATGGGGAAAGATATAGGATTGTACTTGAAAATAAACCAAATAATACCGGCTATGCCGTTTTTTCTATTGGCTATGAAGGTAAATCTGTCGAGCAATTTACAAATGAACTAATAAAAGAAAATATAAACGTTTTATGTGATATTCGCAAAAATGCTTTTAGCATGAAATATGGTTTTTCTAAGAAACAACTTAAGCTTGTCGTTGAAAATGTGGGAATAAAATATATCCATATTCCGGAGTTAGGAATATCTTCGAATAAAAGGCAGCAGTTAAATTCAAAAGAAGACTATGAAAATCTTTTCAAGGATTATGAAGATAATATCTTACCCGGTAACAAAAAAGTTTTGGAAGAGCTTTACAAAATTTTTCTATTGAATAAAAGAATTGCTTTAATGTGTTTCGAGGCAGATCATAATTATTGCCATAGAAGCAGAACATTTAACGCTTTAGCTGAAATAAATAAAAAGGAGTCGGTCTTTCAACATCTCTAGGGGAGCTCTTCGTGAGATTGAAAATCTTAATAACTGTCAAAGCATATCCGGCTATTTCACGGAAATATAATGAAACCGTATGCACAGCGGGCATCACGAAAGAAGGTAAATGGATTAGAATTTACCCTATCCCATTTCGACAGTTGGACTACAACAGGCAATTTAGAAAATATGAATGGATAGAGCTTGATTTAGATAGGAATCAAAGTGATTTTCGTTCCGAATCTTATAGGCCTCATGACTTATTTCTTAAAGATATTGTTTCTCACGGTATAATTAGACCCGACGGCGATACATGGGAGGAAAGAAGAAGTTTCATCCTTAAAAACGTATATACAGACCTTGAACAATTGATAAAAGAAGCTAAAGACAGAAACATATGCACTTCTCTGGCTGTCTTCAAACCAACTAAAATTATTGATTTTGTTTACGAAGAAACCGAAAGAGAATGGAGTAAAGAAAAGCTGGATTACTTAAAATCTAAAAAGTTACAGCTAAATCTTTTCGATAATGAAAAAGAAGAAGATATATCTGAATTCGAAGTAGTCAACAAACTTCCTTATAAATTTTCGTTTATTTTTGAAGATATTAAAGGTAAAAGTTCCAAACTTATGATAGAAGATTGGGAAACCGGCATGCTCTTTTGGAATTCATTAGGAAAACATAAAGGTGATGAACTGAAAGCCTGTGAAGATGTTAAATACAAGTATTTTTATGATTTCGCAAAAACCAAGGACTATTATTTCTTTCTTGGAACAACAAAACTGCATCACTTTGTTGCCCCGAATCCTTTTGTAATTATCGGCGATTTCCGGCCGAAGCATATTAAACAAGGCTTCTTATTTTAAATAGGATAATCAGAAAGTAGAATGTAATCAAAGTTAGTGGGACGATCAGATAGATAGAAAAGTATCTTAAAAAATCTTTTATGAGTATTATGTTTTGTCTTTACTCCTTTATTACTTTTCCCAATTTACCGAAAGAATAATTTTTGTAAATGGAAATAAACCTTTTTTAATTTGTCATGATGAAATTGACCCGTCTGAGGCACGAAAATATTTACAAAATCCGGAAGCCGGTAAAGACGAAGAAGCGATATATGGTATACATAAAAATAAGTTGGGAGGAAGTGGTCCGGCAGTTGTCTCACTTAACGGAATAGTAGCATCAATTGCCGTTACGGAATTTATACTTCAAATTACGGAAATAAGAAAGGCAAACTGTTTTTTAACTTATTATGGTAACTCTGGAATTGTAAGAACTAATAAAAACAAACCGGATCCGGAATGTTATTATAGTAATTGTGTCAAAGGTAAGAGGGATTTAGCTAACCTTAAAAGATATCTTTAGACTATTAATAACCTCTAAACTTCCGCGGAAATAGGTTCCTCTTTTATTTCAGCCGTTTTCAGAAAAGCAACGAATCCTTCAATAACGATGAGTGCAACCAGTAAAATGATTACGACATTAATTACCTGAAGAAGTATATTGCTTTGACGGCCGAAGTCGATTTGATTCATTACGGCGGCCCACAACGTCATTACTATCATGAATACGCCCGGAATGCCGGTTGCCAGCCATTTCAGTCCGCCCCTGGATTTTAAATAAACGGTCCCGATAACCAGTGCAAGCGCTGCAAGAGTCTGGTTAACGGCTCCGAACAACGGCCATAATTTCAATGCTCCTTTGCCGTCGGCTCCGCTTACGAAAGCCAGCAGCAATGCGGAAAGAACGACAACCGCGGTGGAAAAGTAACGGTTCTTGAAAGCGTTCAACTTCATGTCCATGCCGAGTTCGCTCACTACGTACCTTTGGATGCGCGTGGCCGTATCCAGGGTCGTTCCAGCGAACGAGGCGACGAACACACCCATAATACCGATTGAAATACCTTTGGGTATGCCGAGGTTGTCGAGCATGTTCGCGGCTCCGTTTACAAAGGCCGCGATTTTGGAGGTGAGTCCCTGTGCCGCGGTCCAAGAAGCATAATGGGCGGTCCATGCGCTTACGCCCATAAGAGTTTGCCCGGAGGGATTGGTATAGCCGAGACCTATGCCTGCGGCGACGGCGATTATAACCAGAGTGGCAAGAGCTCCTTCGGTCAGCATGCTTCCGACACCTACAAAGACGGTGTCGCCTTCATCCTTTACCTGCTTGGAAGAGGTGCCCGACGAAACGAGCGAATGGAATCCCGAGATAGCACCGCAGGCAATGGTAATAAAAAGGAAAGGCCATAAGGGCGGCGCATCCGCAGGTGCGGCCTGAACAGCCGGCGCCACCAGGCTCATCCCCCCGAAGATTGAACTGAAAATAACGCCTAGTACAAGCAGAGCCATTGCTATCGTAAGCTGGTACGCATTTATAAAATCGCGCGGCTGTAGCAGCGCGGTAACCGGCAGGACAGAAGCGAAAAATGCATAGATGAGAAGTAAGATCGTCCATATTCCGGTTGCCGGGATGCCGAGTATTGCAGGCATTTCCAGAGGCAGGTAGTAGCCCATAACTATGGTAGCGTACATTGCAACAACGGCGGCAAGCGACCAGAAAGTAAAGTTCCTGCCTTTCTTATATATCAATACTCCAAGGTACATGGCTATCGGTATCTGCAGCCATACAGGCAGGACCGAACTGGGATACATGCTGAAGATGACCGCTATTACCAGTCCGAATATAGAAATAACGATCCACAATTCGAGAAATATAATAATGAATATGAAAATTTTCTTGCGCGGGTTTAATTATTTTGCTGTGAATTCCGAAATGGACTTTCCCTGGTTGCGCATCGATATCACCAGCGAGCCGAAATCGTGAATTGCCCCTATAAAAAGGCTTCCGAGGAAGATCCACAAAATTGCCGGGAGCCATCCCCAAATGATAGCTATAGCCGGGCCGACGATTGGACCCGTCCCGGCAATGGAGGCGAAATGGTGGCCGAAAATGACCTCTTTTTTTGTCGGTACGTAATCAACGCCGTCTTCGAATTCTACCGACGGCGCTTTTACTTTCCTGTTAATTTTAAAAATTATTTTACCGATGAACCTGCCGTAGATCCTGTACATTACGATGTAGCCGACAAAAGTAAGGACCATTAAAAGTAGAGCATCCATAAGACCTCCTCATTACTGCAATGTTTACTCCGCGCAACAGAGCATATAACGCGATCAAAACTTTATACGGGTAATTAAGCTACTAAATTAGATTTAAAAAATAAATAACCTGCCAAAGATATTTTCATTATTCGTAATGACTGTTTTTCTTACTTAACATTCGATAGTTCGCGTAGTAAGCCATCCGCGGAATTGCACCGACCTTCAGGATCGTCAGGCATGCTTTATAAATTTTTTAATGATTTTCGTAAAATTGACTGCTAAATTGCATTTTGATCAACAGGTAGTAAAAGTGAATTAATTTATCGAATATAGTTAAGTTTTAAAAGGTATGTATTTTACTTCCCGCCTTATTCTCCGCTTCCTGCATTTACGGATTTATCCTTGATTAAAACGATTTTATTACGTAGTTTGCGTTACGTAAACTACGTAATAATTAATTCATAAAATCCGTAACGGATAAAATGAAACCAGGAAATCCTTTTATAATAACCGGATATTATTCCCCCGATTATTTTTGCGACAGGGAACGGGAAACGGAAATGATCATTTCCGCACTTAGAAACGAAAGAAATATTACTCTGTTCTCAATAAGGAGGCTGGGCAAAACCGGCCTTATAGAGCATGTATTTCATAAAATGAAATCCGATAAAAAATTTATCCTTTTGTATTTGGATATACTCGCTACCGAAAACCTTTCCGGATTTATTAATTTGTTCGCTGCAACGGTACTTAAAAAACTTGAATCCGGGTCCGAAAATATCGTTAAAAAAATAGGCAAAATATTCGCACATGCGCGTCCGGTGATATCTTTCGATCCGTATACAGGGGTACCCAACATCCAGCTGAGTATTCAGTCGGAAGACGATGCAAATAAATCGCTTGAAGACATATTCGAGTATCTTAAAAGAACTGATAAAAGAACGATTATTGCGATCGACGAGTTTCAGCAAATAACAAATTACCCGGAGAAGAATGTAGAAGCAGTTTTAAGGACCTACTTTCAAAAGGCAAGGAATTCGAACTTTATTTTTTCCGGGAGCCGTAAACACATTCTTCTCTCAATTTTCAGCAGTTACGGGAAGCCGTTTTATCAAAGTACGGAAATGATGCAGCTTGAAAGGATAGATAGAAAAGAATACACGGATTTCATAATTTTGAAATTTTTAAAGGCCCAAAAGAAAATAACGGCTGAAACCGTATCGAATATTCTGGAAATTTGCAGGTCGCACACTTATTATGTACAGTTGTTATGCAACCGGCTCTACGGGTTAAAAGATGCCTCCGTTACGGAGGCTACGGTAAAGGAACTGCTGAACAATATATTAAAGGAAAACGAAGCTGTATATATTAGTTATAAGAACCTGCTTACCGGTTATCAATGGAACGTATTAAAGGCCGTTGCAAAAGAGGGAAACGCAAACCTTCTTACTTCGAAGGATTTTATCTCCAAATACAAACTCGGAACCCCGAGTTCCGTTCATACGGCCGTAAAATCCCTGTTAAGCAAAGAGTTGATATATAAAGATAAAGAAGAATATTTCGTTTATGATGTTTTCCTTGAAAGATGGCTTGAAAAGATATAATACGACGGACAAATCTTAATTAACAAATTAATTTAAGCTCTTGAAAGTTGTCCTAAGAAGATTTAATATATCAAAGGTCTAAAAAAAGTTTTGGGCGCTTGGCTCAGCTGGTCAGAGCGCCTGCTTCACACGCAGGAGATCAGTGGTTCAAATCCACTTCCGCCCACGGAATAAGGTTATATAAATAAATCTTGGTTCGGAAATTACCCCAAAGGCAGTTTTGCGTTATTAATTTTCAGAAAAACTCAACTATTATTAGTCTTCAAATTTAGTTCCCCCTTTACCATCCGGAAGGACCAATTTAGGTTCAATCCTTTCATGAACTGTTTCAATTTTAGGATTTTTCATCCTTCTTATTAATAATTGACCTGCTTTTTCCCCAACCCGATCATTAAATTGTTCCACCGTCGGATAATTATGAAC
>JBJKOY010000515.1:0-22531 GCA_046706945.1 Ignavibacteriaceae bacterium
ACGGACGGCGTGCAGCATAACGTCATTATTACGATAGATAAAGAAAACCCGTTCGATACCCTGGAAGAATACGCCGAATGGCATATAAAAACTCTTGAAACCGAATTAAAAGGCTGCTCACTGTTAAAGAAGGGGTATACAAAATTAACCAGCGGAAACGAAGCTTACGAAGCGATATTTTCATGGTATCCTGCCGACGAACTAAGAATTTATCAGCATCAAATATTTACGCAAGCGGGTAAGGCCGTTTATAAAATGACCGCTTCGTTTACAAAAAAAACGCGCCAAACCATCGGTCCGCAGGTTTTAAGAATGATGCTCAGTCTTAATCCCGAAACTCCAAAATAAATCAAGCGGACTATAAATGATCGATACTAAAATTCCGGAAGAATATAATCCCGATTCAAAAGTTATCAAAGTACGGATAGAAAAAGGAAATTCTGCTAAAAAAGAATACCTTTTCGACCGTTCGTTTACAATCGGGAGATCGGAAGACAATTCGATTCAAATTGACGAAGGAGCCGTCAGCCGGCTGCATGCCGAAGTGATTTATGAAAACGGCCGCTGGTGGCTTATGGATAAGCAAAGCCGCAACGGCACATTTTTTAACGGTGAAAAGATAAACAGACTGGAAATAAAAAATACCGTTTCGGTAGAACTGGGGAGGAACGGTCCTGTTATTTCCTTTGCTTTCGGGAAGGGGGAAGAATTACAGGTTAATCGAACAACAGCCCTTCCGGAAAACGGTACGGTAACAGATTATATCCAGCATTATTTCGACGAATCGAGAAGCGAAAACGAGATTGGCGAACATACCCGCATGATGCGGAAGGCTTTCGACATCGTAAAAAAAAAGCAGTCGTCAAAATATAAAAAGTTAATAATAATTACGGCCGCAGCCGCCGTTGCCTTTGCCGCGTATTCGGTTTACCAGCATGTACGGGAAAATAAACAGAAACTATTGGCCGAAAATATATTTTATAATATGAAAGCACTGGAGCTGGAAATATCGGTGCTAAAAGATAAGCTAGCAAACAGCGGCGATGTTTCGGCCGTCGGCGCATTGAAGAAAATCGACGCAAGACATAAACAGCTCGAAAAAAATTACGATAAACTGATGGATGAACTCGGCGTTTACGAAATGAGTGAGGAGGATAAATTAATAATTCAAACGGCTAGAATTTTCGGCGAATGCGAATTGAATGTGCCCGGGGATTTCGGTTCCGAAGTTAAAAGATATATAAAAAAATGGCAGTCGAGCGATAGATTGGGCGATGCTGTACAAAGAGCCAACGAGAATAATTATACCCAATTAATAGTGGATAATATGGTTAAACATCAAATGGCACCCCAATTTTTCTATCTTGCTTTACAGGAAAGCAACTTTGATTTTCAGACAGTCGGCCCTCTTACAAGATTCGGGTACGCTAAGGGAATCTGGCAGTTCATACCGCAGACCGCAATAAAATACGGATTGGTAATAGGTCCTTTGGCAAGCGTAAAGACTTACGACCCCCGCGACGAAAGATATAATTTCATAAAGGCTACCGCCGCCGCGGCAAGATACATAAGCGACATTTATAATACCGACGCCCAGGCATCCGGCCTGCTTGTGGCTGCTTCTTATAACTGGGGAGAATACAACATTATCGACTTAATCAGGAAGATGCCGGAGAATCCGCGCGATAGAAATTTTTGGAAACTTCTCGAGAAATACAGAGACAAGATCCCGGATGAAACCTACAACTACGTATTCTACATCTTTTCCGCGGCGGTTATCGGAGAAAATCCGAAATTGTTCGGATTTAATTTTAGGGATCCGCTAAAGACCCCGCTGGAGAAGCTGAACAATTAGAACTCCCGGTTTATTAAAAATCAATTTATCGACATGCCTGCAAAAGACATATTGAAATTAACCTATTCCGGAAAATCCGATATAGGTCCTATTAGGTCCGAAAACCAGGACAGTTTCGGCAAATTTCCGACCGACAATTTAAATCTGTATACCGAAAAAGGTCAATTGTTCGTTGTCGCGGACGGAATGGGCGGTCATCTCGGCGGAAAAGAAGCAAGCAGTATAGCCGTTAAGACTATTCATGATATTTATTTCTCCGATGCCTCGGACGCGCCGAGTTCGCTGAAAAAAGCGGTGGATACGGCCAATTATTATATTTACACTGCGGCCGAAAAATCCGAACAATTCAGAGGAATGGGAACAACATGTACGGTGCTTCTCTTAAAGGATAACAAAGGTTTCATTGCGCATATAGGTGATTCGAAAATTTACAGAATTGAGATTACTTCGCACAAAATCGAACAACTGACCGAAGATCATACGAAAGTGCACGAGATGGTAAAGGAAGGCTTATTAACAAAAGAAGAAGCCGAGATTTATCCTGCCAAGTCCGTTCTTTCAAGAGCGTTGGGTGTCGGGCCCGAAGTTAATGCGGATTTTAAAAACATTACGATCGAAAAAAATCAAATATATATTTTATGTTCGGACGGACTTAGCGGTATATCGAAAGAAGAATTAATGCAAACCGTTTTAACTTACCCGCCGGATGTTTCGTGCGGAAAATTAATCGACCTTGCCAACGAAAGAAGCGGAAAAGATAATGTCACCGTTTTGGTCGCTAAAATCGGTACGGCGGAATCTTCAAATTCCGATGATCCGCCGGCGGCAAGTTCGCTAAAAAATAAATACGTATTCCCCGTGCTTTTTACGGTAATTATTTTATTAGCAGTATTCATCGGAACCCGTTACGGAAGTATTTTCACTAGCCTGTTTAAGCCGGATGCTAAAGAGAATGTAAAGAATGACAAGACTCCCGAACTGCCCGCAAGCAATGCCGATAACGAAAGCAGAACACTGATGCATAATAAACTTCAATTTCAGGCGGATAAATTATACGAAAAAGGTGATTTGGAAAGTGCTTTAATTATTTATAAAAAGATACTGAGTGATAAACCTATGCACCTGGGCGCTCTTGAAGGTATCAATAACATCGCGGCGCTGTACGCGGATAAAGCCGATCGGTATAAGAGCCAAAATAAGTACCGGGAAGCTATAATATTTTATAGAAAATCGCTGGAAATTCAACCGGCTAACGAAAGGTTAAAAAAAATAATCGAAGAATGTCAATTACGTATTGACAATAATGCCGTTGATACGGATTCGGCGCCAGGCAGTTAACAACCTCTCCCTTAATCCCTCTCCTTGGTAAGGAGAGGGAAATAGGGTGAGGTTATGGTATTAATAGATTGTTTCGGAGAAGCGGAAATAATGGATACAATGATCGGGCAAATAATAGATAATTATAAAATACTGGAAGTATTAGGTAAAGGCGGCATGGGAGTAGTCTTCAAAGCCTTCGATATGAATTTGGAGAAAAACGTCGCCCTAAAAATGATAGATCCTTTCCTTGCCCACGACGAAAGTTTTTTAAGACGGTTTAGAACCGAAGCTAAAGCCCTGGCAAAATTGGAAAATGAAAATATCGTCGGAGTTTATGCGCTGAGGGAAACGGATATGGGCTTGTTCATGGTTATGGAATACGTCCCTGCCAAAACTGTATCCGAATGGCTGAAGACCGACGGACCTTTCCGGATATATAAAGCCGTTAAAATAATTAGGCAATTGCTGAATGCTATAAATCATGCCCACAAATTGGGAGTAATACACCGCGATATTAAGCCGAACAACATAATGCTGTGCGACGACGGTACCGTTAAAGTAATGGATTTCGGTTTGGCAAAGCTTATGCAGGAACACGGCGAACAAAGTACCGTAACTCAAGCAGCAGGTACTCTTTACTATATGTCGCCCGAACAAATAAAAGGGATGAAGATAGATAACCGCAGCGATATTTATTCTATTGGTATGACCGCCTACGAGATGTTAACCGGGAGGACTCCCTTCGAAAAAGGGGCCGGGGAGTTTAATATCCAAAAGCAGATAATAGAAGGAAAAATAGATCCGCCTGATAAGTTTAATAATGAGATTCCTAAATCCCTTATAAAGTTTATAACGAAAGCAATCGATAAAAACCCTGATAAAAGGTACCGTGATATAGACGAAATGCTTCAGGAATTGAATCGAATGCAGTTTCCTGAAGAAGAAGACGCCGAAAAAACAAGAATCGCAATTGAAAATACCGCCGGTGAAAACGATCATGGCAAAAAAATAACTAAGTATTTTATTGCTTCCGCAGCATTACTAATTATAGCAGCCCTGACCGCATATTTAATAATAAAAAAACCTTTCATCAATAATAATAACGTGACGGTTAAAAATATTAACGGCCGGACAAACAATATCATCGAGGACAACAAAAAAACGGACAAAAAAATTAAACTAAATCCGGCGAAACTTTCCATCCTTTCAAATCCCGCAGGCGCTGCGGTTTTTATAGACGATAAAATGGCGGGTAAAACTCCTTTTTCCAGGGATTCGATGGCGGTCGGAAATTATTCGATAAAGTTGAAAATGGCCGGTTACAAGGAGTGGCAAGAACAGAATTTCCCGTTAATAGTAGGGAATAATCCGGTATCCGTAAATCTTGTACCTATTCCAGTTGAGACAAAAGCCGATCTTGTATTGAAGGCAATTCCATCGGCATCGATTTTTGTAGATGAAAAAATAATCTCATCTAACACAAGTGAAATAATTCACCGTACGGTACCGGCAGGCAAACACAGCATAAAATTCACACATCACCAGTTCGGTTCTAAGGAAACAACGGTTAGCTTAAGCAATAATCAGAGCAGATCGATAACATGTTATTTCCAGCAGCAAATTTATATCCAGTCTCTTAATATCAACGGAGAAGCTTTCTGGGGGACAATTTATATAAACGGTCAAAATACTGGTAAGACTACTCCAGGGGATATTATCCTTGAACCGGGGACATATAGTATTACCGTAAGAAAATCCGGTTATTCAACCGTTGAGAAAGATGCCGTTCTTAATATTACACCGGTCTTAGAACCTAAAATAAATGCGCTCGTGTTCCATTTAAAATAACACTTCGTTGAAGCAGGTTTCAATATAATTCGTTTACCGGCAAAAATTCCCGGAATAAATAACGATTTTATCATAGGAGGTTCAAACATGTTAAAGTTTCCCGCATGTTCTTTACTAAAATTTCAAAATATTTTTTTAATAATATTTATTTCCCTTATCGCTGTTTCAAATTGCCGTTCCCAGGATAATAAAGCTAAGTTGGATGAGGCAGAGCAGTATTACAAATCGGCACAATTTGACAAGGCAATCGATATTTTAATGCAGGTTTCCGCCGACAGCAGTGATAAAGAAATTCAAAAGGACGCTTTGCGCTTTTTAGGGAGGGCGTTCGCGGCAAAAGGATTATACGACAAGGCCAAAGATGCGTTGGCGAAATTGCTGAAACTGGAGCCTCCGCTTGTTACTTTCAATCCCGATTATGAACCTCCAGTTTTTATGAAACTATATTATGAGACGCGGAAAGAGTATACGGATTCATACCAGGTGGAAAGACCCGATCCGGGTATTAAAACTATGGCAATAATCGATTTCCAAAATAATTCCATAGATAAAAAGGAAAAATTCGATCCTATGGAGAAAGGATTCGCGGATCTTATTATTCACAGGCTAAATAATTCGACCGGGTTGAAGGTCGTTGAAAGGGACAGGATACAGTGGATACTGAATGAGATTAATATTCAGAATAAGTACAGCATGGAAGGTGCGGTCAGGCTGGGGAAACAGCTGGGGGTGCACACCGTTTTACTGGGCAGCTTTATAATTTACAACGACGAGATTTGGCTGGGAGCGCGTCTTGTTAAAGTGGAAACAAGCGAGATACTGCTGACGGACGAAATTAAGGGCGATCTTGAAGATTTTTTCAAGTTATCGGAACAGCTTAGCAAAAAAATAAGCGACAAGATCAACGTTACCCTTAAAGAAACAAAGGAAGGCGTGGCGAAGGAAACAAAATCGCTGGATGCCGTTTTAGCATACTCGGAAGGTCTGGCATTGCTTGAAAAAGATAAATATAAAGAAGCATACGACAAATTTCTTGAGGCACTCAAATACGATCCGGACTACGAACTTGCGAAGATAAAAGCGGAAAGTATAAAACCTTTAGCCGGCTAGCGGAACGTAAACAACATCAAAAATTATTATCTGTTCATAGTAATTATCATTCGATAATTTTTGACTCTTACCTGTTAAAGGAGTACAAAATGAATTCTTATAAACTTATTTATTGTTTACTAATAATTCCCCTTTTGTTGTTGTATGCGTGCTCCGCGCTTGAATTGCAGCAGCGCGAGTTAAGTCCTGAGGAATTAAGTAGGCTGGAGAATACCGTTAAAAAAGATTCTCTTAATATGAGTGCCCTTAAGCAGCTTGCAATTTCTCTCGTACGTGCTCATCAAAATGAGAAAGCAAAGCTGTACTTAACCGAAGCTTTAAAAAAGATGCCGGGCGACGAAGCGTTGATTTTTCATCAGGGACTTAATTATGAATATTTAAACGATACGTTATCCGCCGTCAATTATTATTCAAGGTATAAAGAAGCGTCGGTTTTATCGCCCTACAGAAAATTAATGGAAGGGAGATACATATATCTCAACAGAAGCATTGTTTATAAAGATATCCGGGATCTTATTGCAAAAGAAAATATCCTGAAAATTCCTGATACTCCTACAAATACCCTGGCAATATTTCCATTGAACTACTACGGGACGAATAAAAAATATCAGCCTCTGAGCCGCGGATTAAGCGAGATGATAAGCATCGATCTAGGGAAGGTAAAGAAACTAACGGTCCTTGAGAGAATCAGGTTAAAGGCAATTACGGATGAGCTGAAATTCAGCAGTTCGGCGGCGGTAGATCAAACTACTGCCCCCAGGATGGGTAAACTACTGCGGGCCGATTTGCTTTACAGCGGTTCGTTCAGTATTTCAGAAGACGAAAACATAAAAATGGATTTAAGTTACTGGAATATGATCGGAAATAATATGGGAGAATGGCTGAACAAAACCGGGAGAATGGAAGATATCTTTTTAATGGAAAAGGAGCTGGTATTTGCTATTATCGACCAGCTCGGCATTCGATTGACCGGCGAAGAGAAAGAACAAATTCAACTAATCCCGACACAGAACATAAATGCATTTCTGGAATATTCCAAAGGACTTGAGATGCAGGATAACGGGAAATATGATGAAGCAGCCCTATCCTTTTTAAAGGCATCCGCAATCGATCCAGGATTTAAAGAAGCGAGTTTGAACAGCGAAGCCTCTTCGTCCGTCAGCGCCGGCTCCGGCAGCAGCGATGCAATGCTGGATCAGACTATCGGGCTCGGCGAGAGTGCCGGAATTTCGGAAGGCCCACTCAAAGAGGATATTATTTTAAATAGATTGGACATAATAGGAAGCGATATCCGCATAACCTTCGAACAGGGACCCGAAAAACGCAAAGCACCACAGGAAGCGGCCGCCGCAAACGAATTACCCACGCCGCCTGCAAGGCCGCAAAGAAAATAATTCTAACAATATTTTTAAGATAATAACTATCGAAGTTTAATATGAAAGTGATATTAAAATTAGGTATAGTATTATTATTCCTATCCGTTTCAGTGTATCCGCAGAAATTTGACGAAGATAATTACAGCATGGCCGGTTTAAGCATCATGCCCTATTACCAGGCTTGGAAGGGAATTGACAATAATACTATTGAACAATACAGCAGCAGGATTTTTCTCAGTTATTATATAAACAGGGATACAAAAATATCGCTGCAAAGCGGTTACGCTTCATCGAAGGCCCTGCAGAATAAAATCAGCGGCCTGTCCGATGCTCAATTATCCGTTAACTACCGACTAAGAAAATTGAACACTGCTTTCGATTTCGGAATTAATTTGCCCACCGGCGAGGATAAAGTCGATCTATTGAATTTTCAGAGCTCGGTGATACTTTGTCAGGAAGTGTTTAATATGAAAATGCCCCTATTAAGGCAGGGGACAAATATTTTTGCAGGTGCAACATGGGCTAAAGATTTTAGCGATAACATAATTATCGGGTTAGGGATATCATATCAAATCAAAGGGAAATACAGTCCTATTGTAAACGATACATTCTCGTATAAACCGTCTAACGAAATACTGTTTACTGCCGGCGCGGACTTTAGATTGAATAATACAGCAACAGTTTCCGGGGATGTAATCGCTATTATTTACGGGGACGATAAGATTAACGGGATAAATTCCTTTTCGGCAGGAACTAAGACAATTTTTAATTTATTGTTCAGAAAATATTACGGATACAATAATCTTATGGTCTTTTTGAGATACAGAAATTGTGCAAGCGAAAAACTGGCCGGGATTTCGGCTGATATTTATTCGGAAAAAATCAGTCCGAATAATCTGGCCGCACTTATAGGTTTTGCGCACCGAATTACGGGAAACCTGCTTTTGAATTATTTGATCGAAGGAAGGTTTTATGAAAAGACTGCTGCGCCTTTTTCCGGGTACGACATATACGGATTAGGTATCGCCCCCGACCTTAAATTAACGACGAATTTCTCATTGCCTTTTACTGCAAAATATTACTTCGGGAATTCGGCCGGATCTTCTTCGATAAAAGGGCTGGAAATTGGCCTGGGCCTTAATATTACTTTTTGATTATAGCGGCAACTTAATCATGCCCGATATTACCTATGAGGTTAAAAATGACAAGATATTTCAAAAAAAATATAAGTCTTCAAATCAGCTCTAAGGAATTTTATTTAATTTTTACTTCGTTTATTTTATTTTTTAACTGCGTAAGTGCGCAGACAGGCAGCTTTAATTTTAATTCCGGAAGTGCTTCGGGCTGGACAACAAGAGGGCCGACTAATAGGGCGCTCACGCCGTTAAGCTCCAATTTTTCCTCGCTTACATGGTCGAACAGCACCAATTATCCTAACCCACTCGGGTCGGATCCCAGCGACCTGAACGGATCGGTATCATTCTCATGCTTAAACGGAACCGGCGTAGTTCCCGTTGATTCGGATCCATGGTGGGTAATGGATATTGTATCCGGGAACTTATCGACAAACAGCAACTGGCAGACAGCTGACGGATACTCCGTTCGAGTTGCGGAAAATATGAGCAGCGGCTCTTCAACCATATATGCAAATCTGTATGTCAAAGTACATGATAATGATCTCGGCACAGACAGGATCTGGTATTCCGGTACGGCTCAGCCGCTCACAAGAAACGAATGGAGTTCTTTTACATTTAACTGGTCCACGGATCCGAATTTCCCGTTAAATTATACGCTCCTGGAGGTTTACGTCGTCATTTGGGGAACTGTAAGCGGTTACTATTCCGGCGGCGTTTACCTTGATGAGGTGAATTTGATACCCGGCGTACCGGGTAAAACCGTTCTGTTAAGTCCCCAGAACAATTCTACCAATATCTCAATTAATCCGACTCTTCAGTGGCAGGCAGTATCCGGAGCTACTTATTACGATTTAAGGGTCTTCACCGGCGGCGGCAGCCAAATATTGCATGATGCGAATGTTACATCTACCTCCAGACAAATAGGTCCGCTTGAAAATTCTTCCGATTACGTTTGGGCGGTTGCCGCAGGGAATGTCAACGGGCTCGGACAATTGTCTGATTCTTTCAGGTTTACCACGATTTCTGTACCTACATTAACCGTCAGCCCGTCAAATCAGGATGCACCGTATACAGCAGGCAGTTCATACTTTTCGGTAGCGTCAAATGTAAGCTGGAGCGCAAGTGATGACGCCTCCTGGCTTACCGTCAGTCCGGCGAGCGGCGGGATTTACGATACTATTCTTACCGTAACTTATACGGAAAATACAACAACAAGTCAGAGAGTCGGTACAATAACCGTTCAAGGAGGAGGAATAACTCGAACGGTGACGTTGACCCAGGCGGCAGGGCCAACATTTACCGTCAGCCCTTCAAACCAATCGGTATCTTATGCGTCGGGAACCGCAAACTTTTCGATAACATCTAATCTACCCGGAGTAAATTGGTATGCAAGCGATGATGCAGATTGGCTTACGGTTCCTAGCGGCGGGATAACCGACATAACGGGAAAAGGGATACTTATTGCTTCATATACACAGAATACCGCAGCCGATCAGAGAGTTGCTACGATTACCGTATCGTTGAACATACCTTCGTACGGGCAAATTACCAGAACTGTAACGGTAACACAGGCGCCTACACCCGTATTAACAGTTAGTCCGGACAACCGGGCAGTCTCAAATTTATCCGGCACTACAACCTTTTCGGTAACATCAAATGTGAACTGGAGCGTAAGCGACGATGCAACATGGCTTACTGTAAGCCCCGCAAGCGGCAGCGGCAACGGGACACTAACTGCTTCATTTACGGAGAATACGTCTGCAAGTCAAAGGGTCGGAACAATTACCGTAAGCGGCAACGGGCAGACAAGAACGGTTACCGTAACCCAAGCTCCGGCATCGCTATTGATTATAAGTCCTTCAAATGCTCATGTATCATATACATCGGGCAGTACCCAATTTACAATTACATCGAACATAGGCTGGAGCATAAGCGATGATGCGGCATGGCTTACGGTAAGTCCTTCAAGCGGCAGCGGCAACGGAACGATTACCGCGACATATACAGAGAATACGACAACAAGTCAAAGAGTCGGGACAATTACAATAACAAGCGGCGGATTAATCGGAACAGTAACCGTAACGCAGGACCCGGCTCCCGTATTAACAATCAGTCCGGATAATCGGGCAGTATCATATACTCCGGGCAGTACTCAATTTACAGTAACATCGAATATAAGCTGGAGCGTAAGCGATGATGCAGCATGGCTGACGGTAAGCCCCCCAAGCGGCAGCGGCAACGGTACAATTACGGCGACATATCAGGAGAATACAACTACAAGTCAAAGATTCGGGACAATATCGATAACCGGCGGCGGAATAACGAGAACCGTAACGGTTACACAGGCTCCTACACCGGCGCTGGCTATCACTCCTGCCGATAGGCAGGTTTCGTATACATCGGGCAGTACAATTTTTACGGTTACATCAAATATAAGCTGGAGTGTAAGCGATGATGCGGCCTGGCTGACGTTAAGCCCTTCAAGCGGCAGCGGCAACGGGACGCTTACGGCAACATATACTGAAAATACTTCTACCAGCCAGAGAACCGGGACTTTAACCGTTACGGGCGGAGGATTGACTGTTAAGGCTACCGTAACGCAGGCTCCTACTGCAGAATTAGCCGTTAGTCCCCAGGATCAGATTGTCCCGTATACCTCCGGCAATACGACGTTTACCATAACATCAAATTCAAGCTGGAGTGCAAGCGATGATGCGTCGTGGCTGACTGTAAGCCCTTCCGGAGGCACCGGCAACGGAACGCTTACAGCATCATACACGGAAAATACAACAACAAGTCAGAGAACAGGAACAATTACCGTAACAGGCAGCGGAATGACAAGTAAAGTGACGGTAACACAAGCACCGGCACCGATGCTGACAGTCAGTCCTTCGGACAGACCGGTCTCATATGCCGCAGGTAATACGTCATTTAGCGTAACTTCAAATATAAACTGGAGCATAAGCGATGATGCTTCTTGGCTGACGGTAAGCCCGTCAAGCGGAAGTAATAACGAAACACTGACGGCAACATATACCGAGAATACAACTATAGGTCAACGTATCGGAACAATAACCATAACAGGCAGCGGGATAACAAGAATAGTTACCGTAACACAGTCGGCCGGATTACCTGCACTTACAGTCAGTCCGTCAGACCGTCAGGTAGAAAGTACTTCGGGCAGCACAACTTTTACGGTAACGTCAAATACAAGCTGGAAGGTAAGTGATGATGCCTCATGGCTGACGGTAAGTCCGTCAAGCGGAAGTAATAACGGAACACTGACGGCAACATATACGGAAAATACGTCGACAAGTCAAAGGATAGGGATAATATCCATAACGGTCGACGGCATAAACAGAACGGTTTCCGTAACACAATTACCCGGATCAGCAAATCTTACAGTTGTTCCCACAGATCAATCAGTTGACAATTCATCCGGCAGTACAACATTTACGGTAACGTCAAACGTAAGCTGGAGCGTTAGCGACGACGCATCATGGCTGACGGTAAGCCCGGTAAACGGCAGCGGCAGCGGAATTCTTACCGCTGCATATACGGAGAATACAACGACAAGTCAAAGAATTGCAACTATAACTGTAAGCGGCGGCGGAAAAACAGGGACTGTTTCGGTTACGCAAGCGGCTGGATCTCCGTTTCTCATTGTCAGCCCCGAAGAGCGTTCAGTGGGAAGTGCGGCGGGAAATACTGCATTTGCGTTGGAATCGAATATAAACTGGAACGTAAGTTACGATGCTTCTTGGTTTAAGGTAAGCCCGGAAAACGGCAGCTGGAATTCGACGCTGACCGTAACATATGCCGAGAATGTCTCTACCGGCGAGAGGACCGGCCGAATAACGGTAACAGGCGGCGATATAATTGTATCTCTTACGATTACACAGCTGGCGGGAGCTGCAACTCTTACTGTTAATCCGTCGGAAAGGTCAGTAGAAAGCACTGATGGCAGCGTAGCGTTTACATTAGAATCTAATATTAGCTGGAGTGCAAGCGATGATGCACCCTGGTTAACGGTGAGTCCGGAAAACGGCAACGGGAACGGAACAATAACCGCAGCATATACGGAAAATACAACAACATCCCAAAGGAAAGGTACGATAACGATAACGGGAAGTGGTATAACCAGAACAGTAATTGTTACGCAAGAAGCAAGTTCGGCAATACTTGCGGTTAGTCCTTCGGATCAATCCGTGGGAAGCTTGGCCGGAAGTACAAACTTTAAAATAGAATCAAATATAAACTGGAGCGTAAGTGATGATGCTGACTGGCTTATTGTATTTCCTATAAGCGGCAACGGAGGTGAAACTATAACAGCGACTTATACGAAAAATTCTTCGATAAATCAAAGGGTAGGAGCCATAACGGTGAAAGGCGGCGGCATAACCAGAACTGTTACTGTTACACAATCTGCTGAAGAAGCAGAACTTACTGTCAGTCCTCCGGATCTATCCGTAGGTAGCGAAGCCGGCAGTACGGCATTTGAAATAAAATCAAATTTAAGCTGGAATGTAAGCGATGATGCATCATGGCTGACGGTGAGTCCCGCAAGCGGGAGTAATAACGGGACATTGACGGTGAACTATGAGTCAAACATAAGTTTAAGTCAGAGAGTTGGTTTAATAACGGTAAGCGGAGGGGGCATTACAAGAACCGTGACTGTAATACAGGGTTTTTCGCAACCAGAAGGCAAATTAGCTGCAGAGTTTAAAAAACCCGGGGATTACATCGAAGTTCCGCATTCGTCTACGATAAATCCTTCGCAGTTTAGCATTGAATTTTGGTTAAAGGTAAATGAACTCGGCAACCCCAACCTTGCAGGCGGTGAACAAAATATTCTTGATATGCGCGGCGGTAATGATAACACCGGTTATAATATTCGTCTTGCCGGTACAAAATTTCCTGTCTCCCTCTTTGCTTTTGTCAATCCGGGCGGTGTTCAAACCAATGAAGAAATATATCAAAATGTTTGGTATCATATCGGAATAACACAGGATAAAACTACGTTAAAGCTCTACTTAAACGGTCAATTAATTGCACAAGACGGTAATATTTACGCTTCGAACACAAATTCACCTTTGAGAATGGGTGATATTCTAGCTTATCCGTATGCATCTCTTGGTTTGCGGGGCGAAATCGACGAACTTCATATCTGGAATGTTGTTCGCAGCCCTGAAGAAGTAAAATCCGATATGTTTGCAAAACTTTCCGGTAGTGAAGCAGGTCTGTCCGCTTGCTGGGATTTTAACAGTCAGAATAATAAGATTATTACGGACTTAACAGGGAATGGTAATAACGGTAATTTGTACGGGAATACTGCATTAGTAAATTCCGATGCTCCTGTCGGAATAGTTCCTCCCGTTGTCACAAATCCGAACGGTGGAGAAAAATGGCAGGTCGGTACTCAACAGACCATTACCTGGACAAGTACTAATGTCGATAATGTTAAAATAGAATATACGTCTAACAACAGCAGATCTTGGACAAACATTATCGCATCAATTCCGAGCAACGGCTCATATTCTTGGACAATACCCAACACACCGTCAACAGGCTGCAGAGTAAGAATTTCAGATGTTGCATATTCGTTGGCTAGTGATGTTAGTGATAATGTATTTACTATAAGTACGAAGCCTTTTATAACAGTCAATTCACCTAACGGCGGAGAGTTCTGTCAAGTAGACTCATCTTATAATATTACCTGGAGCAGTGATAATGTAACAAATGTAAAGATAGAATATTCAACGAATAACGGAACAAACTGGAAGAGTATAATTTCATCGACTCCAAGCAACGGTTCGTATAGTTGGACAATTCCCAATACTCCGTCTACAAGTTGTAAAGTAAGGATAACAGACGTATCAAATTCGTCAATAAGCGACCAAAGCGATAATGTATTTACGATAAACTTCCAGCCGATACTGACTGTCAGTCCTTCAAATGAGCAGGTAGGAAGTGCATCAGGTACAACGACATTTTCTTTAACCTCGAATGTAAGCTGGAGCGTAAGCGATGATGCATCTTGGCTGATTGTTTTACCGACAAGCGGCAGCGGCAATGAAACTATAAATGCAACATATTCGGAAAATACAACTACGGATCAAAGGATAGGAACAATTACAATATCGGGCGGCGGGATAACCAAAACTGTAACGGTCACACAATCCGCAGCTCCGGCTCCGAGTATTATTACATCCGTAAATTCGCTATCCGATTTCGGAAACGTGACGATAGGACAGTACTCGGCTCCGCTAAGTTATACCGTATGGGGAAGTCACCTAACCGCGGATATCGAGATAAACGCACCGGAAGGCTTTAATATATCGTTGAACAACGCGAGCGGCTACGCAAATTATCTAACGCTCCGGCAGAGCGGGGGATCGGTGGACAGCACTGTTGTCTACGTAAGATTCTCTCCTATTTCTGTACAACTTTATTCGGACGTAATTACGCATAATAGTACGGGTGCATTGCCTAAAAATTTAAATGTAAGCGGCACGGGTATAATTAATTACCCGGAGCAAATCCCGGTAAATGTCAGTTACAGTTTCCCGAATCCGACACAAATAAGCAATTATCGAATTATAGGCATACCTGGTGCAAATGATATACCTATCGGCGATATTTTAAGCGGTACAAGCGGAAGTAACGGAAATTGGCGTGTATTCTGGGATCCTGGTTCTGGAGATTATATCGAGTATAACGGAAGCAGTTTGTTCGACTTTACACCGGGAAAAGCATTCTGGATAATTAGTAAGAATGATATAAATATTAATAAGAACGTAAAATCCGTAACCTTATCCGGAGATTATTCATTCTCAATTCCTCTGCATGACGAATGGAATTTAATTTCAAATCCCTTCGATAAAAATATCGCTTGGGACGAAATTAAAAATGCAAATCCGGGTTTAAGCGAAAATATATATAATTATAATTCCGGCAGTTATAATGCTTCAAATAATTTCGAGCAGTACGGTGGATATTATTTCTACAATAACCCTGCGCTGTCCATGAAAAGCATCGTTATACCTTACATATCGGCCGAAGATCAAATTAAAAAGCAGAGTCTTGTTAAATCAGGGGAACTGGAGGTATTTTTAACCGACAACAAGGAAATATTCGGCGAAATATTTATAGACTTCTCGGCCGGTGCAAAATCCGGATTAGACCCGATGGATAAATTCTCTCCTCCCGCAAATTTCTGTGAAATCGATATGGCTTTGTTTAACGCGGATCTTCCTACAAATTATAAATACTTAAAAAGCGAATTCCGCCCGGCAATCGGTGAAGGACAGGAATATATTATAGCGGTGAAAAATACTACCGAAAAAGTTTTGGAACTTAAATTACATGGTTTGCAAAATTTTACAGGTTATGAAGTATACCTTTTCGACGAAGAGAGGAAGAAGGTTTATGATTTAAAAAAGCCTTGTAAAGTGGAAATCAAGAAAAAAACTTTCGACAGGAGATATAAATTATGCATCGGGACGGAGGATTATTTAAATAAAAAGAAGAAATCATTTGTTCCGTCGGAATTCGTGCTGTTCCAGAACTATCCCAATCCGTTTAATCCGTCTACAACAATCATGTTTTCAATTCCGGAGCGGAATACGGTATCGCTTAAAGTTTATAATGTCCTGGGTGAGCTGGTCACTGATCTGATAAATAATGAAACGTACGGACAAGGTTATTACGAAGTCTTGTTCGACGCAGGCAAATTATCCTCGGGCGTTTATTTTTATAAGATTCAAGCCGGTAAATTTGTTAATATTAAAAAGATGATATTAATTAGATAACTGCAACAGTCTTATTTTAACCGCATCGATAACTTCTTGCAAAAAAACCTCTCAACGACCGGGAGGTTTTTTTGTGCGTGTCTTTTATAAACTTTGCTTAATTATTATTCGTTTTTTGATCATAAAAATAATTAATAAAATATGTGGTAACGGCGCCCAGGTAAGTTCCGGCTATTACGTCGCTTAAAAAATGATAATTGGTAACGATAAGTGCTGTCCCGAGAAGAAATAGTAAAATTAAAACCAGCCGGCGGTATTGAGGGAAGTAAATCATAACTGCGACTCCGAAAGCGGTAAAGACGGTCATATGGCCGGACGGAAAACTTCCTCCCCACGTCTCGTTGAACCAGTGGAACCCGAGCGGTTTTCTCTCTATCAGCCAAGAGCGCGGGTTCGTTCTTCCGAAAACAAATTTAAAGAAAGTCTTAAGTATATAAGCGGCAGGCAGACTAGTTGCCGCAAGTCTCAGAAACCTGGTTATAATATCATTCTTTTTTACACGGGACCTGCGTAAATATATAATCCACATCAACACTGTCCCGATGCCTACCAAATGAGGCAAAATGTCGGGTATATGTCTTGTTATCCTGTGCAAAGTACGGGAAGACATTAGGAAATGCATCACTCTCAGGGCAATCCCTGCATCCAGATATTTGATACTTATAACGGTAAGTATAAGAGCTATAACAGAAATAATTATTCTTGAAAAAACGGTATTATATTTTCTTATCATTTAATTTATTAGTGAATATTAAAAATAATCTTAAGAATTAAATTCCCTTAAAAATCTAATTCCCTATATTATGAATTTTATCAATTACCTTTTTTTATATTCGACATCGATTTAATAAAGTCCGCGATATCCGATTTAAATAAAGGCAAAGAATCTTTATTTATATACATCATGTGCCCGGCCTTGAAATATTTCATATGCACCCTATCCTTAAAATGCGGGATATTATTTCCTAGATGATTCGCGGTATATTCCGTTGCGAAGAACGGCGTAGCAAGATCATAATATCCGTTAAGGAATAAGATATTCAGGTAAGGATCTTTAGCCATAATATCCGAAAGGTCTTTTGAAACATAAACATTATAATAGGCCGAAGTCCTACCTTTACCCAGCCTGCTCCAATTCCATTTAAACCCTTCGCTGCGGTAGGCATCTATTTTGTATGTTTGGCTGTCCGGATATTTCAAGTCGTTGTGAAGGTAGTTAAGAAAGACCGAGGTAAAAGCGGAAGTTATTGCAGAACTTTGCGGATCGTATTCGGAATATTCGCTTAAAAGATCTTCGGTCGGACCCGTATAGCGGGAATCTAGTCTTCCTACCGTCTCGCCTTTTTCTCTTAAAAGTTCATCGGTGAATTGCGGTTCGCTGACCCTGAGATTTGCATTTCTCAAATAAGTCTTGGACAGGCCAGTATATTCGTGAAGCTTGTCGACCACGTCCGAGAATTCCGTGCTGTCGAGGGACACGCCTTTAAATAGTGCATCGGCGTATTCGTTCTGAGAAAAATCCCTTACCGTTTGCAGAAATGACGCCAGGTCTTCCGGTTGTGCCGGCAGGGCATGATGGTAATAAGCAACCGCCGCATAGGTAGGGAGAAATAAAATATAAGGCAGATCGTTCCCGCTGTTGAATGAAAGAGTTTGAAAGTCGAAAACGGTGGAAACGAAGATAATGCCGTTAACCGTAATTCCCATTCTTTCAAAGAGATAATCTGAAACGCCGGCGGAACGAGTTGTTCCGTAACTTTCCCCAAGAAGGAATTTGGGCGAATTCCATCTGTTGTTGGTTCGAATGTATTGGAATATAAATTCGCTTATGGATTTAATATCCTCGTTTACTCCCCAAAACTCATCGCCCTTGGTTCTGCCGACTGCTTTACTGAGTCCCGTCCCTACCGGATCGATCATAACAAGGTCGGTCACGTCGATGATAGAATAACCGTTGTCCTCCGTTTTGTACGGGGGAGGGGGAACGGAATTGGGATCGTCCAGCACCACGCGTTTAGGTCCGAGTGCGCCCATATGAAGCCAGACGGATGAGGAACCCGGACCGCCGTTGTAGGCGAAGGTAATCGGACGCGAACCGGAATCTTTTTCGCCGTCTTTAACGTAGGATGTAAAACCGATCAATGCTATTGTAGAATCATTTGCTCCCTGCAATGCGAATGTACCGGTAGTAGCGGAATAGTTTAAAGTCTTTCCTTGTATAACTATACTATGATGCGTCGTAACCTGGAGCGGTTCGGAATCTTTAGCCTTCGATGAATCTTTTGTACTTTTTCCCGGTTGAGAATAAGTAACCGAAAATACTAAAAGAGTTATTACAAATAATAAGGAATATTTCTTTTTCAATTCCGGGCTCCTTCCTGTAATACAAAAAGAATTTTTGTTTATAGTTTCGAAATTACGAGCATTTCAAAATCTTCCGGGGTTAGTTCCTTGTCCCTTTTCCAGTTTCCGGATTCGGCGCCGAAGATTTCGACTTTCGAAAAATTCAATGAATTTAACATCCATGTGATCTCCGACGGTACATAGTAACGTTCGTTGCATTGTAAAGTTCTTTTGGTGCCGCTGTCGTCTGTAAATTCGAAATCGCTAAATTCTCTGAAGGTCATCAAATCGAAAGAGTTCTTTGTATATGCATTTCCCTCTCTCTGCCCGTTTATGAAATCATTAACGGAATGGACAAGAGGGAAAAGTCCGTTCAACGTGGTAAAAATGAAAATCCCGCCGGGTTTTAAAACCAGAGAAACGTTCTTAAGTATATTAAAATTCATTTCATCGGTTTCCATCAGAGGAAACGCGCCCTCGCATATCATTAAAGCCAAATCGAATTTATTCTTAAATGAAAAATAACGGGCATCAGTCCTGATAAAATCAGGACGTATCTTTTCATTTAAGGTATTGCAGCGCGCTTTTTTTAATTGTGCGGCCGATAAATCAATACCCGTTGTACGGTAACCTCTTTTTGCCAATTCCGAACAATGACGTCCGGTACCGCAGCCAATATCCAGTATTGAAAAATCCTTGTTATAATTGATTTCCCGCTCTATGAAATCGACCTCCCCTTTAGTTCCCTTTACGAATGGTTCATTTTCATAACTATTTGCGTAATTCTCAAATAGTTCTTCATACCATTGCTTCAAATCTCTTTACCTTTTAGTTTTTACGTACCCTCCAACCTCGATCCGGAGGTAAAACTTGGTTAAACAAACGTTTTTTGTAATTGTAAATATAATTATTTATTTAATGCATGACCATTTAATTTTTTTTATAATATATAAAATGAGTGTTCATATGTCGCGGCATCCGGACATTTGCCCGGATTAAATAATGCCCGTATGAAATATCAAACCTACAAATATATCGTCCGTCACTTCTTTCTAAATTATTGGCGCAGTTAACAAAGAGTTTAATAATGCATCGTTACTTTTATGAAGAAAAGAAACTTTTTGTTGAATTGCCCTCATTTGCGGACGGAATAACTAAAAATATGAAAATTGCACATCTTTCCGATATTCATTTCACAACTTTTTTTAAAAGCTCGAACTTATACGGATTTGAAAACTTATTAAGATATTGTAATAAAAATGATGTCGACCACCTTGTTATAACCGGAGATCTTGTAGAGAACCCAGACCAATATGATTTTGAACTTTTAAGGAAAGTACTAAAACAAACCGGCTTCCTTTCGTCGGACAGGCTGTCGCTTGTAATAGGCAACCATGATATCTTCGGCGGAGTACTGACGGTACAAGACTTATTTAATTTTACGAAACGCTGCGAGTCGATAGACTACCGGCTGAGGGTCAAAGAATTTTACGAGTATTTTCAGGAAGCCTTTTCAGGCTGTAATTATATCTCTCCTGGAAATATCTTTCCCTATGCAAAAATCTTGGACGATGTTTTAATTATCGGTTTAAATTCCGTTGCAGAATATTCAAAAACAAAAAACGTCTTCGCTTCAAACGGCGAAATAAATACGCGTCAGATGAACGAACTCACTAAGATATTGGAGAATTATCAAAGTTATAAAACGAAGCTTGTGTTGATACACCACCATTTCCGGGAAAATAGTACGGCGGGGGAATTAAAGATGGGCAGTGTATGGAAAATCATAGAGAAACAGACGATGAAACTCCGGACTAAAAGAAAACTTCTTGAATTATTCAATAATTTTGGCGTGGATTTGGTACTCCACGGGCATTACCATGAGACAGCGGAATATTTAAGTAAAGGAATTAGATTTCTGAATGCCGGCGGAAGTTTTAAAAATGAATTGCAGAATCAGAACCAGATTAACCTTTTAAATACGCATTTATCGGCATTGAAAATAGAAATACATAAAATTCCTCTACTTTTAAATACACAGGTATTTTCTTTAAGACAATTGAATTCGGTAAACTTATAATAAAAGGGAAGGTATAATCGAAAGATTAGCGTTTTCGAATTAATTTTACCTGCTTCCCGCGGTCTGATTGGACCTCTTTTGCAGGGTTATTTAATTTTTTTTCGAATCGAATCAAGCCTTTTTTTTGCATCGGGATCGTGGCGGAACAAATCGTTTAATTCACCGCAGGCATATTCTCCGCAGTATGCGCAATTCTCGAATCCCTTTCCTTCGGCACAGATTCTTATTTTACAGTTCGTTCAGCCGAAAAATATCCTGCCCGTTCCGCCTTTGCAGCCGTCGCAATCGTTAATTTCATCGTATTTATAATCCGCGCCGTAAACTATTCTGCACATGTCCATAATGCGGCGAATCATTTCGTCTTTTTTTATCCTGTCGGTCTCTCTCGATGCCAAGAATACTGGGCAGCTTCCGCAGATCAGACCGCAATACGAAACTTCTTCGTACATTTTAAAAATCTAAAAATTTAATATTATAAGAGTTTTTTTAAATTAATTATCTACATTTAATATAGGAAATACTTTTTTGCAGCTCAATTGAATTGAATGAAAAACATAAATCGAAGCAATAAGAAGTTAGTAAAACGGAACATTGAGATTCCGGCATATGCTTGATTGAATAATTGCACCCTCGTCCGGAGATTGCATCCAAATTAGGTTATTGCGGTAAAAAGACGGCTGAGGCCTTCATGCAGGAAAAGCAGAGGGGCACGTCCGGAAGAAATATTCATTTCTTAGACGGCACCCTGCAGTTAATTGACTTCAAGACAAAAAATTCTTTCCCGGCTATTGTTTCTCAAGCCATTTCATTGCTTCTTCGGGGATATCGAAAATTTTTGCGGTTACGCCCGCTTCGGAATACTGCTGAATTAATCTTTTCATGTTAAGCTGTCCGATTATTTTTTCCGGCAGTACTATTGCCCAATATTTCCATCCGGCCTGAACTACCCGCGGGAACCAAATAGATTGCGCCCATTCCATATCATCCGCAGGAAGAGCGGAATTATTCCTGTCGTCGGACAGCCATTTTTGGGCCTTATTTTTCTTAAATAATTCAGCACCGGTCGTCAGGCATTCTCTTAAAGGTTTACCGTGAAGAAATTTATGGAACTGGTGATGAACTATTTTTTTATCAGGATAGTACCACATTGTAACGTATTCATTGTCGATTATAGTCTGATTTTCCATTTTTAACCTCCTTAATCTTAATTATTTTATTCTGTTTAATAAAGGGAAATTTAATTTGAGCTTTTTATTTGTACTTTTTCAACCTCGTCCAGAAGTTTTTCTGCCGCCTCAATACTGTTGGCTTCCATAGCGCTGTAGCCGACCGAACGTGAACTTCTCTGCCATTGATGAGCGGTTACAAACTTATAAGCATAATGAGTATGAGAAACTGCGAAAAAAGTGAACAAGTTTTTGGTAGGCGCTGTTTTTTTACGCACGACATTGCGTACTTTTATAAAGTGTGAAAGCAATTTCATTTGGACAATATCATTTTCTGCAACTGTATCTTTTTATTCTAGAATTCTTTTGGGAATATTTTAGAAAAAAAGCCTATCACTTTCATTTAAATTGTCCCGTTTATTTTTTTACATAGAACAATTTAAAAATACACAGTTTATTATCGGATTTCTGCAGAAAATATTTAGT
>JBJKOY010000516.1:0-3072 GCA_046706945.1 Ignavibacteriaceae bacterium
ATGAAAAATACGTCAGAAAATTTACGCGCCGTAAACAAAACAGCAAGTGGTCGGAATTAAACAAGAAGCGGGCAGAGGTATTAATTGATAAGAAGAAAATGACAGCACACGGTTTGTCATGTATAAATTACGCAAAAAAGAACGGGCAATGGTACAAGGACAACAGCCCGGATATCTCGTTCGACATTCCCGACGAATTCGAGGTTGCTTTAAATAAAGATAGTAAGGCGAATGATTATTTTAAAAGACTGGCTCCTACCTATAGGAAACAATTTATCGGCTGGATTACTACCGCAAAGCTGGAAGGTACGAGACGGAAAAGGATAAACGAGTCGATAAAACTTTTATCCCGCGGCGAGAGACTGGGATTAAGATAATAGGAATCTTAAGATTATATTCTCCCGAAAAATATTATCTTTGTTCCTTTAATTTAATTTATCAATTGATATTAATATTGTTGATCCGGCTTGGATAACCAAACCAATATAAAAGCTTATTTCGCGTATGCAGCCGTATGCATATTATGGGGAACGACATACCTGGCGATCCGCATCGGAGTTACCAGGGTACCCCCTTTTTTATTCGGCGGATTAAGGTGGCTGCTTTCCGGTATAGTGTTCCTAACGTTTTTAAAAATCAAGGGCCGGCGATTCCCCAATAAGAACGAGCTGTTTCATTTGGCGGTAATTGGACTACTGCTCATGGGGATCGGGAACGGTTTTTTAAATTTCGCGGAACAATGGATGCCCAGCGGATTGTCGTCCCTGCTCGTTACCACGGTACCGTTCTGGATGGTGGGGATGGAAATGCTGACACCGAAGGGGCCGAAGCTGAATCTTACCGTTGCGGCGGGATTAGTTCTCGGGCTTGCCGGGGTCATATTAATTTTCAGCTACAATTTAAAATTACTTGTAAATACCGAATACTTGTCGGGGATACTCAGTATACTTGTCCTGGTTATATTCTGGTCCATGGGATCCGTGTACTCAAAATACAAAAAGCTGAATGTAGATCCTTTAATGGGCGCGGCAGTTCAAATGTTCGTCGGCGGAGTCATACAAACTTCAACAGGCATAGGGCTGGGAGAACTGGCAAAGTTTTCTTTTGATACCGGCAGCTTAATCGCTTTTCTATATCTTTTCGGAATTGCATCTATCATCGGGTACAGGTCGTATATATACATGATAACCCATCTTCCTTTGTCCTTCGCTTCCACCTACGCATACATCAATCCGGTAATTGCTCTTTTTCTCGGCTGGTTCGTGCTGAATGAGAAGCTCAACATCTATATTTTTTTAGGCGCGGCGGTAATTTTGATAGGAGTGATTGTCGTAAAAAAAGGAGTTAAAAGTCAATTGAAAGGATTAAAAATAAGCATGGATGGATAGTGCTTGGATGCATGTGTGCATGCAAACATGCATCCATGCAATCATGCAGTCATGCTTTATAATTTGAATTTAATTTATTGAATTAGAAGAACCACTGACCCTGCATGTAGATTGAAGTAGGATAATACCAGTACTCGCTGAATTTGCTGCCGTAAGAAATTAATGCTCCCAAAGTTAATGTCGAGTTGTCTGATAAGGAATATGCGCCCGAGACGCTTGAGAAGCCGCTTCCGTCGTTAAGGTTCATATTTTCTGCGCCCGTTACCGTTAACAATGCCGTGACCTGATATGAAGCGCTTAAGAAGAGATAATTACGGCTCAGATTAATTACCCTGCCTTCCAGCAGCGCAAGCAGATCGTACGAGTTTTTATCGGGTGCGCCCTCTCCGTTATACTGGTATTCGAACATCGCGTACAGCTTTGAAGTAAATTGATTATCCATTCCGAAGATCATTCTTACATAGTTGTTACCCGGATTATATTTGTCCATAGAGATTATTCCTTCGCCTCTTATGCCGGCATCGAAGAAATTACCTGCAAAATCGCCGCCGAGTACGTACCGGTTATCGAAATAGCCGCCGACTGCCGCCAGGTCGTATTCGTCAAGGTTGGTGCGGAACCGGAAACCCGCGTTGCTGTTTTCCGGCTTATCCTGGGGATTGTAAACCACGTTCAGGTCCGTAAAATTACCGAAGCTGTATGTGAAAGAGACGGCGTCCGCGCCGTCTTTCTCAATTTTGCTGTAATCGGCCGGGTTTATCGGGTTAAACAAATCGATCGGGCTCCAAACCCTTCCCACGCCCCATGCAATTCTCTGTCTTCCTATAATGATGTTGCCTGTTCCGAAACCCTGGCGAAAATAAAGACGGTCGATATAATGCGATACCGTGATATCGTTTTTGTCATACAATGTCCATTTCAAATTCAATACCTGCCGGTTTGTGCTTGACGGGTTTATAAATGAAAAAGCGTTCTGCTTCGAATAAAGAACGTCGGCTTCGTATTCCAGGCTAACTCTTGCCCCGCTCCATAAATACACCTCGGGACGAAGCCTCAGCCTTGTAAGATTTAAGAATTGGTTCGGGTCCATGCCGAAAAGATTCGACAAATCCTTATTCATCGACGAGAAGACCGGGAAGTCAACAACATACCCTGAGAAAGAATAATCCGGCTGGGAATATATTTGAACCGAGAAAAATATTAATATGATTATTACTAGTTTGGTCTTTTGCATAATTTAATTTTATTTAAGATCGCTTTGCTCAAGGAGAAAGGATCGCTTCGCTAAAGGTTTAAAGATAATTTTGAATCTACTTGTTTCTTCGATTTATTCTTTCAGACAAGTATTTGATAAATACGGATAATTGTTTCGATATTATGATAGTACATTCAATTAATTTTTTATATTCTTTTTGTTCAAGATATTTTAATTCGATTGCCAGTCTTATTAAACTCCTTAATTCACCCGCGGAACCTTTCGAATAATAAAGAAATTTTATAAAATCTTTATCGCTCCCTCTTTCGAATCCTTCGGCAATGTTGTTCATTACGGAAACCGCCGCTCTCCGGATTTGATCTTTAAATCCGAAATCTTTTTGATATTTCAAATTCGATATTGAATAAACATCAACGGCAATCGACTTTGCCGACTGCCATACTTGAAGATCTTCAAATGTTTTCATAT
>JBJKOY010000517.1:0-4833 GCA_046706945.1 Ignavibacteriaceae bacterium
GAATTAAAATTAGCGCTCTGTACAACGCCTTCCGAAGATGCCTGCCCGCAGAATTCGTTTACCTTTCCCGGCTCGAGACCTATCACGGCGGCCATTGTTCCGGGGTTTTCTATTCCTGCTTTCTGCATGGCTTTTCCTCTGGCCCTTACCAGCTTTACGGCATCGTAAAATTGAATTGAACGTGAGGATACGAGAGCCGAATATTCACCTAAAGAGTGGCCGGCAGCAGCTGCGGCATCGATAGTTCTTATTAAACTAGCCAGTACTACGCTGTGCAGAAAAATAGCAGGCTGCGTAAATTCGGTCTGCTTAAGCTGTTCCTCCGGTCCGTTAAACATTATATAAGACAGATTAATCCCCAGCGCATCGTCGGCGGTTTTTATCATTTCCTTGGCCTCCGCCGAATTATCGAAAAGGTCTTTGCCCATTCCTACGTACTGGGAGCCTTGGCCGGGAAATAAAAACGCTTTTTTTGTCATAATAAAATTTTCGGTTATTGAAAGTAAAATTAGTCCATGCTCCAAACAAGATAAGAAGAGCCCCAGGTAAATCCCGCACCGAATGCCGCCAGTATCAGTTTATCGCCTTTTTTTAATTTCCCTTCTCTGTAGTACTCGGTAAGGCACAGCGGGATCGTAGCGGCGGTAGTATTTCCGTATTTGTCGATATTTATCATTACCTTACTTCTGTCGATTCCCATCCTTTCCGCAGTTGCATCTATTATTCTGAGGTTAGCCTGGTGAGGCACCAGATAAGCTACGTCTTCCGAAGTCAGATTATTTTTTTTCATAATTTCATAGGAGATGTCGGCCATTCCTTTTACGGCAACTTTGAATACCGCCTTGCCGTCCTGGTACAACACATGAAGATTCTTATCCACTGTTTCGTGAGTCGGAGGATTAAGACTTCCGCCTCCTTTCATGTTAAGTACGTCTTTGCCCGAACCGTCTATCCTTAAGATCGAATCGAGAAGACCGTACCTTGAATCTTCGGTAGGTTCAAGCAAAACACAGGAAGCCGCATCCCCGAAAAGAATACAGTTGTTCCTGTCGGTATAGTCCACGATAGAACTCATCTTATCGGCGCCGATAACCATTACTTTTTTATAGCGCCCGCTCTCTATCAGGGAACAGCCGGTATGGAGCGCGAAAAGGAAGCCGGAACATGCTGCCGAGAAATCGAATCCCCATGCATTTTTTGCTCCTATATTGTCCTGCACCAGGCAGGCAGTGGCCGGGAAAAACATATCGGGGGTAACTGTAGCAACTATAATGACATCTATTTCATCCGCGGAGGTTCCAGTAGACTTTAATAAATCTTCGGCCGCTTTCGTGGCAAGATCGCTAGTTGCGCCTTCCTTCAAAATCCTTCTTTCCCGAATTCCGGTCCTCGTTCTAATCCATTCGTCGGATGTGTCGACTATTTTTTCAAAATATTTATTATCATAAACAGTCTCCGGAACGTACATTCCCACCCCCGTAATTGCCGCGTTTATGTTTTTTTTATTCGTCATTATTATACCGTTTAATTTAAATTTGAATATTGTTTTATTGAGGAATCGATCTTCGATATCAGATCTTTTTCATACATTTCGTTGGCTCTAAGCACCATGTTCTTAATTGCTTTCGGGGTGCTGGAACCGTGTCCTATTATGCTTATTCCGTTTATTCCCAGTAGCGGGACGCCGCCGTGTTCCTGGTAGTCGAAATCTTTTAAGATTTCTCTCATAGCGTTTCTGACCATCAATATTTTGATTTTGTTTAAAATACCTTTGGAAGCGTATTCCCTAAACTTGAACCTTAATAAACTTAAAACACCTTCGCCGAATTTCAAAATAATATTCCCTACAAAGCCGTCGCATACAACAACATTGGCCGTGCCTGCGAGAATGTCCCTTCCTTCGACGTTCCCGATAAAATTAAGATTCGTCTTCTTCAATAACTCGGCGGCCGCAAGAGACAGTTCGCTTCCTTTGTTCTCTTCTTCTCCCACGCTTAAAATTCCGACGGTAGGATTTTTTACACCGTAGATCTCCCTTGTGAATATGGTGCCTATTACGGCATACTCCAGCAGGTGCTTGGGTTTGGAATCCACGCTCGCACCGACGTCGAAGATCATTGAAACACCTTTCTGGCTTGGCATCAATGCGCCGATTGTCGGGCGTCCGACGCCCTGCAGCCTGCCGATTATCAAAGTGGATGCGGCCATTACCGCGCCCGTATTACCGGCGCTTACGAATGCGTCTGCCTTATTCTCCCTTACCATCCTGGTTCCTACCACAATGGAGGAGTCCGGTTTTGTCTTCAGGGAATTTGTAGGAGAGTCCTTCATGTCTATTACCTGGCCGGCGTGAATAATTTTATCTTTGTCGAATTGTAAATTATTGGCGCTCAGAACTTTTTTGATCTCGTCTTCTTTCCCGGCAAGATACAATTCGAACTTTCCGCTTTCATTTAAGGCCTGAACGGCGCCGACAACCGCATTTTGAGGGGCGAAATCGCCCCCCATTGCATCAACAACTATTCTGCATTTTTTTTTGTTGGAATCAGAATTGTACATCAGAAGGATTATTTATGTATTAGCTTTTAGGTAAAAACATCGATCTTTCATTATAGTAACCGCATGAAGGGCAAGCGCGATGGGCTAATTTCATTTCACCGCAATTTGAACATGTGCCCAGTGCAGGTACGGTAGCTTTATAATGTGTCCTTCGTTTGTCTCTTCTGCTTTTCGACCATCTGCGTTTAGGATTTGGCATTATCTTTCCGTTTATTAATTAGAGTTTATTTTGTTTTTTAATTCTATTAAAGGCAACCACCTCTCGTCAACCGCGTCTTTCGGGCAGGTGCATTTTTCTTCGTTTAAGTCTTTGCCGCAGCCGGGACATAATCCTTTGCAGTCTTCCTTGCAAAGCTTTTTCATAGGGACGGACAACAATGCATAATCCCTCACATCGTTATCCAGAACCAGCTTGTCTGCTTCCGGAGGCAAAAACGTAATATTAATATCGTTATTTTCTTCGCGACCGGTACCGAACAAATATACCATTTTATAGCTGCTGGAAAGAGTCTTCTCAAAGATTCCCGTACATCTGTCGCAGCTGAATTTTGCCGTCGCCGCTATCTCAGCCTTCAGGATAATCTGGCTGTGCAGTTTGTTCAGTTCCGCTTTTACTTCAACTTTACCAAAGAACGGTTCGCCCAGATCCAATTCCGATACTTTTTCCGCGAATTCAAAATCGTGCAACCCTTCGCTCAGATTGGAAATCTTTATAATCATCGTAGTCTTCCTAGTAAAGAGCAAAAACAAACTAAAATATAGATATACTTGGTTAGATAATCAAATATTTAGGTCATTTTGCCCGTTATTAATTTTATATTTGATAATGAAAATTATTTATTTTATGAATAAATAATCGGAATATATATTTAACCTTCTATTCGGAAAAATGCGCGGGAATTATTTATATTAGTCGTGTTTTTTCATAAAAATTATCGATAATGCTGGTTGTAGAAAATTTAACAAAAAAATTCAAAGATATTACAGCAGTAGACAATATTTCTTTTCAAATAGAAAGAGGAAAAATATTCGGTTTGCTGGGCCCTAACGGAGCCGGCAAAACAACCACGATCAGAACGGTTCTCAATATAATCAAACCGACTACAGGCCGCATCACTTTTGAAGATAAACCCATCTCGGACGGGTTCTTTAACACAATCGGCTATCTGCCGGAAGACAGGGGATTGTACAAAAAAAGCAAAGTAATAGACGTTATTGTCTATTTCGCAAGGTTAAAGAACTTAACTCACCGCAGCTCTATCGCGCTGGCGGAGGGCTGGCTTAGAAGACTGGACGTTTTAAATTTGCGGGACAAGAGAATCGAAGAATTGTCCAAAGGCAACCAGCAGAAAATCCAGTTTATCATAGCGGTGATACACGATCCCAAATTATTGATTATGGACGAGCCGTTCACGGGTTTCGACCCCATCAACCAGCAGCTGATAAAGGACATCCTGCTTTCGTTCGTTAATTCCGGAAAAATTATTATGCTGTGCACGCATCAAATGGATACCGCCGAAAAATTATGCAGCGATATTCTGCTGATAAATAACGGAAAAGAAGTCAGCAGCGGGAAAATCTCCGATCTGAAGAGGAAATTCGCAAGGAATTACGTGAGGGTCGAATTCGAAGAAGGAGGGCAATTCCTGGAAGGACATCCGTCGGTAGTTCATGCCGATAATTACAGCAATTACTCGGAAGTGGAACTTAAAGCCGGAATCCCCCCGTACGAATTTCTGAAATCCATCATCGGGAAAGTGAAGGTAACTAATTTCAACGTAATAGAACCGACTTTGAATAAAATTTTCATCGATGTCATTAAACAAAATCATCCGGATAAATGAAAAAAGCACTTATTATAGGCAAATGGGAATACCTAGAAAAAGTTAAAACAAAGACTTTTTTAATTTCCTTATTTCTCACGCCCGCCGTAATAATTTTATTTTCGATCGCACCTACTTTTTTCTCCAGCGAACCGCCGGATTCGACCCAGGTTATCGGGCTTATCGATACTTCCCGGATTTACTTTCAGGGCTTAAAAAAACAGCTCTCGCAATACGTACTGGATAACGGTCAGCCCGACTATGTATTAATAAACTTAACCGCCAGTTTTAAGACGCCGGAACAGCTAAAAAAGGAAGCCGACGAATACGTTCTGACTAATAAAATCGAGGGTTATCTGTTTATCTCGAATGCGGGCACCGATTCCGTAAGAGCGGAATATTTCAGCAAGAACAGCGGGAATTACAAAGCGCTTGAGAATATATCCGCCGC
>JBJKOY010000518.1:0-1001 GCA_046706945.1 Ignavibacteriaceae bacterium
AGGAAGTTTACGTAAAAGTAAAAGACCCGCTTGTTCTTAAAAAATTAGACAAGTGGCAGGGACTTAAATTCGGATTAATGATGCACTGGGGAACTTATTCCGAATGGGGAGTTACGGAATCGTGGACCTTATGTTCCGAAGACGAACCGTGGTGCAAGAGGAAAATCGACGACTATTGCGAATACAAAAAGGAATACGAAAACTTGATAAAGACTTTCAATCCTACCGATTTTAATCCGGAAAAATGGGCGAAGGCCGCCAAAGAAGCCGGGATGCGGTATGTAGTTTTCACAACCAAGCATCACGACGGATTCTGCATGTTCGATACGAAGCAGACAGATTACAAAATAACTTCCCAAGAATGTCCGTTCCATACAAATCCCAGGGCAAATATAGCCAAAGCGATTTTCGATACGTTCAGAAACGACGGATTTATGATCGGGGCATACTTTTCAAAGCCCGACTGGCACAGCAACTATTACTGGTGGAGGTACTTCGCTACTCCGGACAGGAATGTAAATTACGATATTAAAAGATATCCGCAGCGGTGGCAGAAGTTCGTTGACTTTACGCATAATCAAATCAACGAACTCATGACCGGCTACGGCAGAATAGATATTCTCTGGCTGGACGGCGGCTGGGTACGTAAATATACAAACGAGGAGATAGAAAAATTAAGAGAAGATACGACTCTTGACATGTACCGCATTCAAAGCCAGGATATAGATATGCCGGGTCTTGTAAAAGAAGCGCGGGCAAAACAGCCCGGCTTGATTGTAGTCGACAGGGCGGTTCCGGGACCCTATCAAAATTATCTTACTCCCGAGAACCAGGTTCCTGATTCCACTCTTCCCTATCCGTGGGAAACCTGCATGCCTATGGCAACAAGCTGGTCGTACAAGCCGCACGACAAATATAACTCTCCGCGCAAACTTGTCCACCTGCTGGTCGATTTAGTCGCGAAAGGCGGAAATTTTCTTTTAAATATAGGTCCGAGCCCG
>JBJKOY010000519.1:0-6047 GCA_046706945.1 Ignavibacteriaceae bacterium
GAATTTGCACGCGTTTTTCAGAGTAAATAAAACTTAATAAAGGATTTGGAAAGATGAATACGAAATTAAATATAAACTCCGGTAAACCCGGTGGCACGGCAATTCTGGCCGGACATGAAGTAGCACGCATCGGCTTCGGCGCCATGCAGCTTCCCGGGCCGGGCGTCTGGGGACCGCCCCGAGACAGGAATACAGCTCTTAGGGTGCTGCGCCGTGCCTTAGAACTGGGTGTCAATCATATTGATACCGCTCAATTCTACGGCGACGGCGTTTCAAACGAATTGATCCACGCCGCTTTACATCCTTACCCTGAAAACCTGGTCCTGGTAAGCAAGGTCGGCGGTGAGCGAGATGCGAACGGAGGCTGGATCTCCGCTCAACATCCCGAACGGCTGCGGGCCGGGGTAGAAGCCAATCTTCGCAGCCTGGGTATTGAGAAGATCGATGTAGTCAATCTTCGTTTGATGGACACATACCACGATGGTAAACCCATTCCAATCGAGCATCGCGCCGACTTGGACGACCAGTTGGCGGAAATGTCGGTGCTGCGAAAGGAAGGCAAGATCGGCGGTATCGGGCTGAGCAACGTCACGCTCGACCAGCTACACCGGGCGCTTCCGGCGGGCATTGCCTGCGTGCAGAATGCATACAGTGTTCTTGACCGCACTGCCGAGCCGCTGCTTGATCTGTGTAAAGAACATGATATTGCATGGGTCCCGTTTTTCCCGCTCGGCTCGGCATTCCCGGGCATAGCAAAGGTAACCGAAGCACCCGACGTGATCAGGATAGCCGCAAAACTGAAAGCAACACCGGCTCAAGTGGGATTAAACTGGCTGCTTGCTCATGCACCGAATATACTGCTGATCCCCGGCACTTCAAGCCTTGACCACCTGGCTGAAAATATTGCCGCCGGGGATGTAAGTCTCGACGAGGAATCCATGGATATTTTGAACAGACTGGCAGACGGAAAAAACTGATCCCGATCTTTTCTTTATTGCATGAAATTTTGAAACAAAAAATTTGAAGTATTAATTAAGAACAATGAAAAAATATAATTCGGAATGAAACCGGTTGGGAATTTGCGGTCTTATGAAATGACAGGCCGTTAAAAAATTTTCTACTAAGGAAAGGTGAAATACCCCGGTGATCACATGATAAAAACAACATAATTATTATGTTGCGTTGTTTTTAAATATATAGAACATTAATAAAATAAACACGATCTGAAAAATGAATAACAAGCAGCCGTACAGAATCAAAACCATAAGCGAGTTCCACAAGCTGAGAGGATTGCCCAAGCCGGAACACCCTTTAATCAGCGTTATAAATCTTGAATCCGTTACCAGTTCACACGGCGATGAACAGCAAATTGCGGTGTTTGATTTTTATTCCGTCTCATTGAAAAGAAATTGCAATGCTAAGTTTAGGTACGGCCAGCAGGAGTACGATTTTGACGAAGGTGTAATGTTCTTTATGGCGCCGAATCAAGTTTTCGGAATAGAACATAGTAACGATGAATCTTCAAAACGGACCGGATGGATGATGCTGATTCACCCCGATTTTTTATGGAATACTCCTCTTGCAAAAACAATAAAGCAGTACGAATATTTTGATTATTCGGTGAATGAGGCGCTGTTCCTTTCTGAGAAGGAAGAAGAGACAATAATAGGAATAATGAAAAACATCCAGCATGAATATAATTCCAACATCGACAATTTCAGTCAGGATATTATTATCTCGCAAATAGAAGTATTGCTTAATTATTCGGAAAGATTTTATCATCGCCAATTTATAACCAGAAAAATTTCAAACCATAAAGTACTTGTTCGTCTTGAAGAAATTCTTTCGGAATATTTCAACAGTGATGATATTGCGGTGAAAGGTCTGCCTACCGTTCAATATATAGCCGAAACATTAAACGTATCGCCTAATTATTTAAGCGGGATGCTGAAGACACTAACCGGTCAAAGCACCCAGCAGCACATTCACAATAAACTGATCGAAAAAGCAAAAGTAAAATTATCGACAACGGATTTGTCGGTAAGTGAAATTGCTTATGAATTGGGATTTGAACATTCGCAGTCTTTCAGTAAATTATTCAAGAATAAAACCAGTCTTTCGCCGTTGGAATTCAGGCGTTCGTTTAATTGACAGTTCCTTAAGAGCAGGAGCGAAATAAAGATTATATTATTTAAAAGTAAAACGATCTGCTTGCCTGACGGACGGATTTATCTGAGGTAATATAAAAATATGAAAAACAATAATAGCGGTAAAAACGAATTATCGTCAAAACAGCGTGAAGAATTACTCGGGCAATTAAAAGTCCGTTTTGAGAAAAACATGAACCGTCATAAAGATCTTGAATGGACAGAAGTGCTGGCAAGACTGGAAGCAAATCCCAAAAAATTATGGTCTCTTAATGAAATGGAAACCACCGGCGGCGAACCGGATGTTGTGGGCCTCGATAAAAAGACGGGCGAATACATATTTTACGATTGCTCAGCGGAAAGCCCGGCAGGCCGCAGGAATCTTTGTTACGACCGTGAAGCGCTTGAATCAAGAAAACAATACAAACCGAAAAATAATGCCGTTGATGCAGCCGCTTCTATGGGAATCGAAATTTTAACCGAAGAACAGTACAGAGAACTACAGAAACTCGGAAAGTTCGATTTGAAAACATCCAGCTGGGTGAAAACACCTGCAAATATTAGAAAGCTCGGCGGCGCGATCTTTTGCGACCGCCGCTACGACTTTGTTTTTATGTATCACAACGGAGCTGAATCTTACTATGCCGGAAGAGGTTTCCGCGGCATATTAAAAGTTTAAATTATAGAATAATCAGCGTTATTGAAAAAGGCTTTCCCGCGGGTAAATTCATGAAATAGAACGACATCAAAAAATCATCTGCCGAAATATTAAACTAAACTTGTATATTGCGGATAGATTATAAAATTTATTTATAAAAATATTTCTTCAATAACAGTTATTTAACAATTGAGGGATTAGACATGAATGAATTGCATATTGTTAATCCAAAAATAAGAACAATTTTGAACCGCAGATTTTTTTATCTTTTATTACCCTTCCTTACCGTATTTTTCACTACCTCTTTCCCCGGCGATAAGAATTCCGGTAATGAACAATCTGCAAATGAAAACCTTCTGAAAGTTTCGGGCGACAGTATAGTGAACCAAAAAGGCGAAACCGTTGTTCTGCGAGGTTTCGGATTAGGCGGTATGCTGCACATGGAAAATTTCATCGACGGTTATCCGTACAATGAAGAAACTATGCGGGAAGGCTTGCTGAAAGTACTCGGCAAAAATAAATACGATCTCTACTTCGATAATTTTCTTAAAAGCTATTTTACCGAACCCGATGCCGAATACATACACAGCCTGGGATTGAACCTGGTTCGTATCCCCATCAATTACCATCTATTTGAAGACGACATGAACCCGGGCGTAATTAAGGAATCGGCATTTAAATATCTTGATGAAGTAATTGATCTATGTGCGAAACACCAAATCTATACTATTATCGATCTTCATGCCCTGCCCGGCTGCCAAAACCAGCACTGGCACAGCGACAATCCGACTCAAAAAGCATTTTTCTGGGTATACAAAGAATTCCAGGACAGGGTCGTTCACTTATGGGAAGTTATTGCGGACCGGTATAAAGACAGGCCTTGGGTTGCGGGATATGATTTGATAAACGAACCTGCGGATCCGACCGGTGAAAAACTGTTCCCTTACTATAAACGGCTTTATAGTGCAATAAGGAAGGTTGATCCGAACCACATCATGTTCCTGGAGGGCGATAATTACGCAAAAGATTTCAGCCGTTTTACCGAGGTCTGGGATAATGTAGTTTATACGAACCACGATTATGCTCTTCCGGGGTTTACAGGCGATTATCCCGGCAATGCCGACGGGAAATATTACGACAAGCAGGTCCTTGAGAATGATTTCCTAAAAAAATCGGAATTTATGCTGTCGCATAAGGTCCCGATTTGGGTCGGCGAGTTCGGTCCCGTCTATACCAATGATCCGAAAAAAGACGAATCCCGTTACCGGGTGCTCAAAGATCAATTAGCATATTACAAGAAATACAAAGTAAGCTGGTGCATCTGGCTGTACAAGGATTTAGGCCTGCAGGCAATTTTACATCAGAAAAACGACACTCCTTATATGAAGCTGATTTCGTCTTTTCTAAAAAAGAAAGAATTCCTCGGAGCGGACGCCTGGGGATCGTCCGATAAAAATATACGGCAGGTTATGGAGCCGATAGAAGAACTGTTTAAAAAAGAATTTCCGGACTACAATCCATATCCGGACGGTCAGAAAAGACATATAGCCCTGCTGGTCAGGAATATTTTGATTGCAGGAGCGCTTGTTCCCGAATATTGCCGCTTGTTTAAAGGTTTGTCCGATAAAGAATTAATATCCGTCGCTCAATCCTTCCGGTTTGAAAATTACGTCAAGCGTCAGCGCCTTGAAGATATTTTAAGCGGCCGGGAATAGTCAACAGCTATTTTAAGTGAAGTAAAATTTATGAAGGAGCGACGAATGGCCGTTCATGGTACCCATAATGCCGTAGAAGATGACCGCAACGAAAAGATTTTAATCTATGTTAACGGCGAACTCTTCCAGCGCAGGGAGGCAAAGATCTCCGTGTTTGACAGCGGTTACCTGGTGGGGGACGGAGTATGGGAAGCGCTTCGACTGCATGACGATGTGCTGGTTTTTCTCGATGAGCATCTGGACCGTCTCTGGCAGGGCGCGGCAGCAGTCGGTATGGATATGAAGATGACCCGTCAAGATCTAACCGGTAAGATCCTGGAAACTCTTAAAGCAAATGATATGCACGACGGCGTGCATGTACGTTTCATGGTCACACGAGGGATAAAAAAGACGCCGTCTCAGGACCCGCGGTTGACTCTGACAGGCCCGAATTTGGTCATCATACCCGAATATAAAATAGCCGACCCGGATTCCCGCAGCCGCGGCGTGACGTTATTTACCAGTACAATTCGCCGCGGCTCGCCAGATTATCTCGATCCGCGTGTGAACTGTCACAGCAAAATACATGAAGTAATGGCATTGATACAGGCGCTCGAAGCAGGCGCGGATGAAGCGCTGATGCTTGATATTCACGGCTTCGTTGCAACCTGCAACGCGACTAACTTTTTTATGGTTAAGGACGGCGAGGTCTGGACTTCTACCGGCCAATACTGCATGAACGGCATTACTCGCGGAAAAATTATCAAAGCCGCCGGAGAAAACGGCATCCCGTGTTTCCAGAAGAATTTTTCGCTGTTTGATGTGTACGGTGCAGACGAGGCTTTTGTAACCGGTACCTTCGGCGGCCTGACGCCGGTTGTCAAGGTAGACGGGCGGATCATCGGCAGCGGCAAGCCCGGAACGATGACCGACAGACTAAGGTTTTTGTACAATGCCGAGATAGACCGTGCCGTTAAGGAAGGGAAAAAATAATGTCGAAGCAAATTACCCGTATATGTTTATGGAGCGGCCCGCGCAATGTTTCCACCGCGTTGATGTATTCCTTCGCTCAACGGGACGACACCGTTGTTTATGACGAACCCTTTTATGCTCATTATCTTACCCGGACTCCGGCTCGTGAATATCATCCCGGCGCCGAAGAAGTGATAGCAGAAATGGAAAATGACGGCGAAAAAGTGATACACAACTTGATACTCGGCGATCAGTCCAAGCCCGTAGCTTTTTTCAAGAATATGACGCATCATATGGTCGACCTTAATCTAGATTTTCTCTCAGGGACGATAAATGTTTTGCTGACGCGCGACCCGGTTGACATGCTGCCTAGTTTTGCAAAACAGATAGAGAAGCCGGCATTAAAGGATGTCGGCTATAAAGCTCATATAGATCTGCTGGACTACCTGCAGAATATAGGTCAAAACCCGCCGGTACTGGACTCGAAACAGATTCTGCTCAATCCGAAAAAAGTATTGACCGAATTATGCAGACGGATCGGCATCCCGTTTCAAGAGAAGATGTTAAGCTGGAAGG
>JBJKOY010000520.1:0-2268 GCA_046706945.1 Ignavibacteriaceae bacterium
CATTAACGAAATATCTCCCGCTTACAGGCTTGAATAAATAGTAAAAAATGCCGGTTGCTTTTTACTAATTCCATATAAGCGCTTGAATTTTAAGGAAAACAGGATAAATTAGTAAGAGATTTTAAAAATATTGCCGGTCAAGTGAACATTAAGGAACTGGAAGCCAAACGGGAAGAAGTAATTTCTTTTCTCGCCGGGGGATTCTCTCCGCGCTTAAAATTATTCTTCTTAAACGGTTTTATCGAAGAAATATTTAAATTCAATAATAACAACATTGCCGAATCTTATTTGGTCGAATTTTTCGACGAATATTCGGCACTAATAAAAATATTTGAGCCTACCGGTATAGAGCCTTCAAAAGTAGAGAAGATAATTTCCGCTCTAACAAAGATTATTGCTCTTCCCATATTCAGCAGCCATATAAATAATCTTACCTCAGTAAAGGAAAAAATACAGGGAAGATACAAAGAAATTACGGAATCCCTAAAGGGAAACGAAGTTAACACCGAAGAACATCTTTACTTTCCGGTTATGGAATATAATCAAGTTGATGCCGGCCGGACCGGATTCCTCGAATACCTGGACATAAAGATCAGTAAAAATTCCGGTAAAACCGAAGATACTTTTTTCGTTGTGCCGAGCGCGGATAAGGTAGAGAAACTATTGAACGAGCAGGTAAAAAATTCTTGGAAGGTTGCTTTAAAATTCCTGCACGAAAAATCTTTGATAATTAAGGGATATCATGATGTAGTAGTCAGTTTTAATAAAAAATACGGCCAATATGCCGGGAACTCGCTCGGTCTTGTTCTTGCTTTGGGATTTATTGAAGAAATACTGCGGTACTATCAAACCAGGGATATTATAAAAATAAAATCCGGAATTGCGATGACCGGAAGCATTGACGGTAACGGTATCGTTATGCCGTTAACTGAAGAAATAATATCAGCGAAGACGGAGGTTGCGTTTTATTCAAACGTAAAATATTTGGTCGTGCCCAATGGAAGCAAAGATGCCGCAGTTAGGAAGCTGGAGCTGCTTCGCAAAAAATTCGTCCATAGAAGAATTAAGGTAATTGAAATCGAATCCATTTTCGATCTGATCGACAGAAGGACATTAGTCGACGTAAAAAAAATCAACTTAGGTTTATTTTTTAGTAAGAAATTAAATAAACGTAAATATACCCTTGCATTTATAATTTTATTAATTCTCACGAGCGGCTATCTGTACATGAAAGATTACGACAAAAATCCATTCTCTATCAATATAACGGGTCATATACTGAGTGTTAAAAACAAATTCGGTCATACTTTGTGGCAAACAAGCGTATCTAACAATTATCCTTCGCCCGTACCGAAGTATGAAATCGATCCGATTGCAAGGGTTATGGACATTAATAAGGACGGCCGCAACGAGGTAATCGTTACTTCGGAAATATACAACGAATTAAAAGACAAAAATGAATTGGGAAGAATAGCTTGTTTCGATTATAATCACAGATTAATATGGAAATATATTTTTAGAGTTTCAATTGCAACGAGGGTTGAAAAATTCACTCCGTACTACAGTTTAAAAATATTTGCCGTTAAAAACGATATACCGGATCCCGTAATTATTGCGGTAGGACAGCACGAAAATTTTTATCCGAGTCCGATTATAAAGATCCGGGCCAGGGACGGTAAGAGGATCGGGAAAATATTCTGGCATCCCGGGGGAGGCAGCAGAGGATTTCTAAAAGATATCTACGGCAATGGAAAAGACGAATTGGTTGCGACTGCTATTTCAAACGGACTTGAACGGTGCGTACTTTACAGTCTGGAATATGATAAACTTCAAGGAACCGCACCGACAACTCCCGATTACAGGTTTTTAAGTCAACCAACTGCTGATTTTGATCATTACATTGTTCTGCCGAAAACCGATGTAAACGAATATTTCGGGGAAAGGTATAATTTTCCCGGATCTCCTCCGATAATAACATACGACAGCTTGATATATTTCAATATTACGGAAGAAACTTTCCCAAACGGAATGCAAATAGGAAACGATTATGAGTTCGATAGAAATTTTAATCTTAAAGATATTATAATCGGCGATAAGTTCAGAGTAATAAGAGATTCATTGGTAGCGCAAGGTAAAATAAAGGGGCCGTTTACTGAAACACCTGCTTACAAAAAATATTTGAGGGACCAGATTAAATATTGGAACGGTTCCAAGTTTATAAGCATTAAGGATATTAAGTAATTTACTTTTTGGGGGTTCCGGATGGAT
>JBJKOY010000521.1:0-3447 GCA_046706945.1 Ignavibacteriaceae bacterium
TTAAGCCGAGCAATCCCGTATTAACAAGTATAAACGCAATCTTTCCGTTTCTAAGCGAGTAACCGTGAGATAATGTAAACATCGGGATTAATTTGAAGGAAACTCCCATTATAACCATCGTAACCCATCCTATTAACGCCACGTCGGCGTGCAGTTTTAAATACTGCAGGTGGTTGCCTTGTATAAAAGGATAACCGAGGTTGACCGCGAGCAGCAGCCCGGCTGCGGCCGTGGAAAGCAGATAAAAAAGTGCGGCTGCCAGGTACAGTCCCGTAATATTCCACTTCTTTACCCTGAACATGGTTGCAGAAATATTTACGATGAAAATGAGCAATGCCGCCGCAAGTAGTGCTGCAGATAGCGTGAGATGAATTCCCGTATCGAATGTCCAGAATGCCGTAACCAGGCCGATTACTCCCGACACATAAATCCAGAACTGTATCTCGCCGAGAATTTCGCTGAACAGTTTAACTTCCAGAACAACCGGTATTAGCTGGAACATGGCTCCGAATATTATCATGGTAATCCATCCCAGTGCGGTTATATGCGCAATCGCCAATATTTTCGGCTGGAAGTAATGACCTCTTACGGCGTCATAATTAAGTATCAGAAGAAAGTTTGCGACAAGGAAAGATAAAATAGATGCTATAAAATACTTTGACACCATGCCGAACGACGGCGAAAGGTCCGATGCTATTTCGCCGGTCTGCTTCATACTGCATGTCCGCCGGTTTTTCTTTTAATCAATATCTTGTAGTAGTTATCGTTTATTTTATTCGCAACAGCTCCGAAACCGCGCTCTTCCAGCTTGGGATAAAGCATCAAAGGCTCCCTGTGGTGATGGACCAACAGCACGGTGTCGTCGTCGAAGTCCGAAAGTATTTCGAGGACCTTTATCATCGGCCCCGGAGGCTCCAGCTCCCTTACGTCGGTCTCGATAATTTTTTCTTCACCTGTTATCACCGGGCAGGACGGATTGAATTCTTTTTCGTCGGTTCCTTTTTTGTCGCGGCCGGATTTGAAAAAATAAACCCTCCATTCTGAATCTTTTCTCTCGGTCCAATGATCCAGACCTTTTCTTTTTAACACGGAATAAAGCGGAACCGGCTCAAAGGAATTAATCAGCATTAAAACTTTATCCTCCTTGATTTGTTTTGCCGCCGCCAGAATTTTTTTCAAAGGATCGCTGCCGTTACCGATATCTTTCCGAACGTCGAGTGCGGTTATTTTATCCCCGGTTAAATCCGACAAAAAACGAGGCATTGCCCCGGCAGGACCTGTTTCGGAATTTATTGCGATTTTCGAATCGAACGCAGATGTAAATTCTTCTTCTTTACCTATTACCGAATTAAGGTTAAACAGCAGATCGTATAACGGAACTCCGGCTATGGATGCGGCCTGTTCAACGGTTACGCGGCCGGCCAGGGCCTTTCTTAACAGTTTGTTCTTTAACTTTGAAAAATGAGAGCTTGCATTAAGCATTATATCCAGGGTTTCCGGATAAGCATCCAGCATCCTTGATATTTTTAAACCGCTCGTAATCATAGCGTTTCCGAAAATAGTTGACATTGAATGTTAAGTTTTATTTATGTTGACAACCCAAACGGCCGGTCCTTCCTCCTTATATTCCCAGATAAATTGACCGTTCCTTTCCGCCGAAAACTGATAATATAACGGTTTCGGATCGTGATCGTTTATTAATTCAAGAGTATCTCCGCTTTCAAGCGAGTCGAAAGCCGAGAAAATAGCAGGGTGTTTTTCCCTCGGGATAATCGGTCTAGCGTCGAGCGTTAATGTTTTTGATTCCGGCATTGTTTTCTCCTTGGCTGTTTTATTTTTTAATCAAAATTAAAAACTCCCGGAGAGTATCACCTTGACTTAAGTCAGAAAACGGATTTATTATCGGCTTGGGTGAACCGGTATTGTTACCTGGCAAGATCTTTAAGTCTGGAATAGTCTTCAACAAATATTTTTTTACCCTGAACGCGGATGATTTTTTCGTTTTGCATTTTTTTGAGTGTCCTCGAAAATGTTTCGGTTATGGTTCCGATATACGAAGCAATAGTGCTTTTCGGCAGGGATAATTTAACGAAGGGTTCTGCCAGTCCAGCTGTGCCGCTTTTTTCCACTTCTTCGACAATATATTTGGCCAGCCTGTTTCCGACTTCCTTTAATGTGATGTCTTCAAGTTTCTCGCTTAATTTTTTCAGCCGTTTTGCGAAACCTGCAACCATTTTTAAACTGAGCTGTGCATTGTTTTCAAGGAGTTCGAGGAATTCGTTTTTGGGGATGAACAGTAGGACGCAGTCTTCAAGAGCCTGAGCGCTTGCCGGGTAATTGCCTCCATCGAACAGCGGCACGTCGGCAAAAGGATGGGGAGGTTTAATTATATGGAGAATATGTTCTTTACCGTCGGATGAAGTTTTAAATACTTTAATCTTACCCTTCAATACTATATAAAAACCCCTGTAATTTTCGTTTTCCAGAAAAATGATTTTGTTTTTGACGAATTTTTCCAGCCTGCCTATGCGGGTTACCTGTCGTAATTGTTCCACGGAAAATTCGCTGAACAGCGGTATGTCTTTTAATGTCTCCCGTTTAAGCAGATCTTCGTTAGGCATCTTTTTTTTAGTATTGTTTAGAAATTAGTTTTAAGAAAAAATTAAAACTTATAAATATCCGATAGTTTTTATAAAAATAAAAATGAAGTAATTAAAAGTTTAACTTACTCTGCCTTTAGCAGTGTATGAAATCCGTTATAATAATTAACGCCTTAATTTTAATAAATGTCAAGGCCGTGATGATCAGCTTCAGCGTTTTTCCCGGTCGGATCAGGCCGGTTTTCCGGAGATTTGGCTGCACGGAAAGGCGACCTTAGCAATATGCCGGATTGATTAAAAAAATTTTTCATATTTAAATATGGGAAAATATTTTTATACTAATTTGACTTGTACGGGTAACCATCCAGAAATTAATTTAATCTTTTTTAGCGGAAGATAAAATTTTCACTGCTCAAACTGCTCCCGATAATTTTAGGAAATTTGCCTGAGTATTTTGCGTTCCAGGCATAACAATCAATTATCCAGGCACTCAGTTAAATGTATGACGTTTTGAATTATTCCGATATTATCTCAAACGGGAATTAATCGGACTGGCACGATTTTTTAAATATTTTTTGAGGTAAAATCAGTATGCCCGTATTTGCCGGGAAATAAAAAAGTCGACAGGCATAATTATTTAGAATACAAATCGAAAATCAAAATAAATAGGAGCTGTTGATATGAGGAAGATTAGCATAATAGTTTATTTTTCTATTTTCAGTATTTTTTTGTATTACGGTTGTTCAAATTAAGACAATCCGGTTGCGCCGGAGCAAAATTCCGGGATGCTGAAGATTCAATTGATCGACTGTCCTGGAGTTTTTTCCGCCGTAAATATTGTTATCGC
>JBJKOY010000522.1:0-4276 GCA_046706945.1 Ignavibacteriaceae bacterium
ATTTTTCCCAGATACGTTGAAGTATTAATTTTGCTTTTATGGACTTAAGTTTTGGTTAGTTTATTCGATATTAAAATAAACTATAAAAATAAAAAAAGCAATAGATAAAAAATTTTTCCTTAAATGAATAAAAAAACGCTTTATAACCTCAGATATGTTTTATTATAGAATAAACCGGTACAATTTTTTAATTGATTTTTCAAATTTCATAATAATTTTTAGGTGAAATTAATTATTCGGAAGATGCGGTCCAGTACGACATATTAAATAAATTTTTTGCAAATCTTTATTTAGAGACGAGGAACCTACCATCAATAAATATTTATCCGGTTCAACGTTAAAGCCCTTGCCTTCAATCCAGCGTTCAAGTGTTTTGGGAGTAATTAGGAACCGTACGTTTTTTGTTTCACCGGGATTTATCGACACTCTTTTAAATCCCTTTAAAGTTTTTATTGCCATGGTATCTTTTTCAGCTTTGACGTATAATTGAACAACTTCATCGCCCCTTAAGCTGCCGGTATTTGAAACATCAACCGATACGTAAACGGAATCGCCCGGTTCAATAGTGTCGGCGGCCGCTTTAAAATTTTTAAATGTAAAAGTCGTATAACTCAAACCGTACCCGAAGGGATATAAGGGTTTTCCTTTGAAATAGCGGTAAGTACGGCCTCTCATACTGTAGTCGGTAAACGGCGGAAGCTGGGCGACGGATTTATAAAAAGTAACGGGGAGTTTGCCTCCCGGGTTATAATCCCCGAAGATAACGTCGGCAATGGCCCTGCCTCCTTCCTCGCCCGGATACCACCCTTCAATTATTGCAGGGATATTTTTATTCTCCCAATCAATCGATAAGGCGCTTCCGTTTAATAAAACCAATACAACCGGCTTGCCTGTCGCAGCAATTTTTTTAATTAAATCCTCCTGCGTTTCCGGAAGATCAAGCGACGTCTTGTCCCCTCCTTTAAATCCCTTTACGTTTATTTTCATCTCTTCACCTTCCAGGCGGGGAGACAAGCCCATTACCATGATGACGGCATCGGCTTTCCGGGCAGCGCTTACTGCTTCCTGCTCCAGGCTGTCATCGGGAACATCCCATATTAAATGCATGAAGGAATAACGTTCCGTTTCGTAGAATTCGACCTTAATTTTATACGTCTGGCCCGCGGTGAGATTGACATAATTATAGGTTTTAACGGGATCGAATTCACCGTAGTATTTCACAAGAAGGCTGTCGTCCAGATAGATCCTGAAGCCGTTGTAGCCGTATCCTCCCAGCGCGTATTTCCCGGATTTAGGCGGAACAATAACGCCTGTCCATCTTACGCCGAAATCGGTAGGATCGAATTTTTTGCTCGGCGCGCCGTCCCACCATGCAAAATCGATTTTTTTGTCCGTTCTTGTAAATGAAGGTTTGCCTTTAAAATCCCTGTTGTCGAAATATTCGCCCGTTAGCCCGTGATGCTTTTTATCCGCCGATGTGTACAGGTAAGAATCGTCTACAACTTTAAAAGAAGGGACGCCTCCGGCAATATCGCATCCTCTCGCATAAATTACTTTCCTGCCTTTGAGTTTTTCCTTTATGCCTTGTAAAGGCGTTACGGGATGGGAAGGAAAACCGTTGTAGTTACCGAGCAGTACTTCTTCGTCGTCGGCATTCGGTCCTATTACCGCAACGGTTTTCAAGACATTTCCTCCCGACGATTTTTTATTCAGCGGCAGCAGATGATCTTTGTTTTTTAAAAGTACGATGGATTCCCTGGCCGCCTTTAGCGCCTTTAGTCTGTCTTCTTCCGTATCTATTTTTTTTAACTTAGAATAAGGAACCATTTCCGGCGGATCGAACATTCCGAGTTTAAAGCGCGCGTAGAACAATCTTTTCACCGCCGTATCTATGTAAGCTTCCGAAACCGTTCCTTTCTTCACCGCATCGAATAAATACGGGTAGGAATTCCCGCAGTTTAAATCGGTCCCAGCCTTAACCGCGACGGCGGCCGCTGCCTCTTTTGAATCCACAATTTTATGAAATTCATACATGTCGGATATTGCCCAGCAGTCGGAAACGACGTATCCTTTGAAACCCCATTCCTTGCGGAGTATTTTTTCGAGCAGTGGATTGCTCCCGCAGCAAGCGTAGCCGCGCAGCATATTATAAGCGCACATTACGGCCGCGGCTTTCGCATCGACAATACATTTTTTAAACTGGGGCAGATACGTCTCCCTTAAATCATAATCCTGAACTTGAACATCGACCGTATGCCTTGCAGGCTCAGGTCCGTTATAAACTGCGAAATGTTTGGGAGTCGCGTCGGTTTTCAAATACCTGGGATTATTACCCTGCATTCCTTTTACAAACTGCTCACCCATTTCCCCGGTGAGGTACGGATCCTCGCCGTACGTTTCCATCCCTCTTCCCCACCGAGGATCGCGAATTATATTTATATTAGGAGACCAAAAGGTCAGGCCCTGGTATATCCCTCTCTGGTTTCTGCTCACTGCTTTATTATATTTGGCTCTCGCTTCGTCCGATATTACGCCGGCTGCTTTGTACATAAGATCCGTATCCCAGGTGGCCGCCAATCCTATCGGTTCGGGAAATACCGTGGCAATGCCGTTGCGGGCAACCCCGTGCAGCGCTTCGTTCCACCAGTTATAAGCGGGTATGCCGAGACGTTTTATTTCCGGAGAGTTATAAACCATCTGGGAGACTTTCTCTTTTAAAGTCATTCTCGAAACTAGGTCGTTGACTCTTACTTCAAACGGTATGTCAGGATTCAAATACGGAAGTTTTTCCTGAGCGGAAATTGCAGCGGTAAAACAGATTAAAAAGGAGATGAGTATATAAATTTTCATTTAATTTCTTTAATTATTTACTCCCGTGAACCGTCCAGGTTAAACCGTCGTTCTGGATGCATACTCTTTCGGAACCGCCGGTTGATTCGAGAAAGGCTTCGAAATAATCAGTAGTACACTCTATTTTCGGGGGCATCTTGAAACCGGGAACCGGTTTCGTTTCAAGTCCCAATTTTTTTAAATCGTCGGTGTATTTTCCTTTTTCCGCGTAGTAATTTCTTTCATGATAATAAATCAGTCTTAAATACCACTTGGCCGCTTCTTCCTTCCTGCGGATAAAAGTTACGTTTTTGCCTCCGACCTCTTCTGTGGAGAACTGGATATATCCCCACATCTCGGGATAATGCATATTAACAACGCCTTGAGGAGACCAAACCCAGTTATCTTCCGGCAGCGGCTTTCCGGTTTCCTTATCCAATACTTTTTTATATCTTCCGTTCTTCACTTCGGTCTTCCATTCGACTCGCGAAAAATTGATTCTCCACTGGTCGTTGTTCTGAGGGGGTATATTCACCTCGGCGATTTCTCCGAAATCTTTTAACGGGAATGCGATCTCGACTGTCCATTTTTTGTCCTTGTCTCCGGGATGGTTCAACGTGCCGTCGATAGATACCGCCGTTTTCAATCCGTGATAGTCCCAACCGTTAACCGCCGCTTTATCGATATCCCTGTACGGTTTAATGAGGAGCAGGTCCCAGACGGTATTCAGCGCGTTCATTTCAAATTCGCAGTAGCGGTGTGTGTCGCCGTCGGGATCTATGAATACTTCAAAGTCATTGTCCCGGAAAATTACCGTATCGCGCTGTCTCAGAGTTGCCCAGATATCCGGTTCCTGCAGTTCGGCGCCGACGTACAGGTATTTATCGTCCCACAACATTTTTACGCGTGTCCGGAACCTTGGTGCGGGCTTCGACGGGCCCATTATGTCGACGAAATCTTCCGTCCACTTTGCTTTGGTCCAGGCCGGTTCGTTTAATTTGCCGTCTATTTTCAGCGGCTTATCCGTATGGTAACAGATATAACTCCTGGGGGAAAATTTAATTACGGGTATTTGTAATGTCTGAGCCATGCTGATTGAACACAATGTTAAAAACAGGAGTAATTTCATGAATATTTCCTGTAAGTTTATTTTTTAATATACAAGTGTTTCAATAATGCTGTTTCTACAAATATTGAACTCCTACGGAGTTCTCGTTACCTGTTTTCGCTTCGTAGGAGCGATATATTTGTAGAAAAACATAATCAAATAAGAGCCCGAACCCTGTAGGGGTTCAATATATTTTTGCTCAAATAGAAATTGTCATATTTAATTTTGTCCCGCTAAGCGGGATAGATTGAAACTTAATTTTCACACAGGCTTTTAATCCTGAGGTTAATTATAAGCAAAACTTACATATTTAACTGTTTTATCGGAATTGATCGCTAT
>JBJKOY010000523.1:0-1102 GCA_046706945.1 Ignavibacteriaceae bacterium
GTTACACAGAGAGCCACAGAGCATGCACGGGGATCCACCGAGGCTTTATTATATACTCTTCTCGTCCGCGTGCCATCCGGCATATTAACACTGTCTTTCAAAATCGACCGGGTCCGATTTAACCTTCTCGCGTTTCTGCCAGTAAGTTTTCCTGCTCTTATCGATTTTCATATCGAGGAAATCTTTTTTAAACATCCTCGTCAGCAGTCCCGTAGGAGTTATTACCAGATAAAAGAAAATAATCAGAATCACCCTCGTCATTATCCAGCCGAGGATAATCGAGAATGTCATCCAAGCTTTATTTAAGGGTTTTAAGAGGCCGGGTACCGTTAACGCGGGAATAATTAAAAGGATGCCCGCGGCTCCGAAATAAACGGAGGATTTTTTCCCGGCGAAATAAAGCAGGACGGCCAGAATTATCAGCGCAATGCCTACCGTCAATCCGAATTTTTTTAAATCTTTTTTAGATTGTTTTATATCTTTTATTTCGTCAAGCAGCATATAATTTCTTCCGGTTTTTAATCAAGTGTAAATTCTTTTTTCCAATCGGAGTCGTTTTCCAGGGGCTTTTGTTCGTCCTTATTCAGAAGGTAATTCCCGAGAATAAGATGATCCATATTCGTTCGCATGAAACATTTATATGCCTCTTCGGGCGTGCATACTATCGGTTCGCCGCGCACGTTGAACGAAGTATTAATAATTACGCCGCAGCCGTACTTCTCGTCGAATTTGGAGATCAGGTCGTAGTACAACGGGTTGGTTTCTTTGTGAACCGTTTGTATCCTTGCCGAATAATCGACATGGGTAACGGCCGGTATATCCGATCTTACCGCATTTAATTTTTCGATGCCGAACAGCTTGCGTTCTTCGTCGCTCATGGACTTTTGCCTGCTTTTTTTAACGTCGGCTACAAGCAGCATATACGGGCTTTTGGAATTTAATTCGAAATAATCCGAGACTTTTTCCCCGAGCACAGAAGGAGCGAACGGGCGGAAGCTTTCCCTGAACTTAATCTTCAGGTTCATCTGAGCCTGCATCTTCGGCGAGCGCGCATCTCCTATTATCGATCGTGCGCCCAGCGCCCGCGGCCCGAATTCCATCC
>JBJKOY010000524.1:0-5698 GCA_046706945.1 Ignavibacteriaceae bacterium
ACCAAAGTCTACGGCAAAACGGGAGAGGGAGTCAACGAGTCGAAACTTTCCGCGTACCATATTAGGAAAGCATGCGAAGAAAGCCTGAAAAGAATGCAGACGGATCATATCGATATATATCAAATGCATCATGTCGACAGGGAGACGCCCTGGGAAGAAATTTGGCAGGCGATGGAGCAACTGGTCAGGGAAGGCAAAATAATTTATGCGGACAGCAGCAATATAGCGCCATGGAATATTGTAGAAGCAAACTGCAAAGCCAAAGAAAGAAATTTCCTTGGGTTGGTTTCCGAACAAAGCATATACAGTTTGCGCAACCGCCATATAGAACTGGAAGTAATTCCGGCTTGCAGGGCAATGGGAATAGGCCTGGTGCCTTGGAGCCCGATGGGCGGGGGAATTTTATGCGGGGTGCTTGAAAAACCGAAGGAAGGAACGCGGAGGAACAGGGAGCCGCTTCAGAAGTCCGTTGAAAAATTAAAACCCCAGATAGAATCGTACGAAAAATTATGCAGAGAAATAAATATCAGGCCGGCCGATGTTGCGCTTGCCTGGGTATTGCACAACCCTGCGGTGACCTCTCCGATAGTGGGACCCAGAACAATAAAACAGCTGGAAGAAAACGCGACCGCATCCGATATAAAATTATCCGCTGAAGTTTTAAATAAGCTGGATGAAATATGGCCGGGCCCCGGCAATCAGGCTCCAGAAGCTTATGCATGGTAATTTGTTACAAGAAAGGATATAAATGGATCTATACGGTAAAGAAGATAAAAGCATTCCTCAGAAAATTGTTTTAACCGTTCTTGAAATTGTAATCCTGGTTTTTAGCTATTGGATTTTATTCGACAAGGGATATTCCGTGATTTTCTCCGCAGGACGGGAAAACGCCGGGAACGAGACCAGGCATTTGATCTTGTTTGTTTTTAACTGCATTGTTTTCGCAAGAATTTTAATAACGGTATTTTATCTATTGAAAAGAAAAATCCCGTGGGACGAAGCCTTCAGCATACCCTTTGCCTTCGCGGTTTATTATATCGGGTACGCAATGTTGGGGTACGAATCTAAAAGCCCGGCAGGCATACAGGATTTTATAGGCATAATATTTTTCACCGCCGGCTCTTTTCTTAATACCGTTTCCGAACTTCAAAGAAACAAATGGAAAAAATCTGCGTCGAACAAAGGCCATTTATTCAGAGGCGGACTGTTTAAATACTCCATGCATATAAATTATTTCGGCGATTTGCTGTGGGTAACCGGTTATGCTTTTGTAACTCATAATCCCTGGTCGATCCTAATTCCCGTAATGATTTTTTGCTTCTTCGCATTCTACAATATCCCGAAGCTCGACGCTTATCTAGCATCCAAATATAAGGGAGAATTCAACGACTACAGACAAAGTACCAGGAAATTTATTCCTTTTATATATTGATTCGAAATTTACGCGTTTAATTTTTTCAGTAATTCGATGCTCTCCCTGCCGTATCTTTGCAGAAGAAATTCTTTCATCTCATTTAAAGGAAATAAGTTCTTATCCAGGAAATAATCGAATCCTATTCCGTCCAGCACGGCCCCTAAAAATCTTAATTCCATGCGCGGGTTTTGAAATCCCAGTTGTTTAAATATCTCTTCCATCTTTTCAAGATATAACTTCATAAACTCGGCGGTTAATCTCTTGCCTTCTTCCAGGACACTGGGCTGAAAAATAAAAGAAGCATAGAGGAGCCAAAGTTCTTCGTTATCTTCATAGTAGTTAAAGGAAAACTCAATGAGCATTCTTAATTTCTCGTACGGGTCATCGACTACATCCATAACTTTTATGAACTTTTCGCCTTCCTTGAACAACTCCTGGAATATTGCTTCCATAATTTTCTGCTTGCCGTCGAAGTAATTGTATGCCAGGCCTTTTGATATTTTTGCGGCCTTGGCAATATCGTTTATTGATGTGCCGTGATAACCTTTTTCGGCAAACAGTTTTAACGAAACATTCAGAATATTTTCCTTCGTTTTCTTCCTGATTTCTTCAAATTGTTCTTTAGTTCTCGGCACTTTGTACCAGCTTAATTATTTGATTGATTAAATGTTCAGTCATAAAATATTCTTAAAAATCAACTAAATCAAGCGGTTTTTTGTGATGTATCTTATCCAAATGAAAAAAAATAAAACGGTTATTGACAAAATCCGCAAATGTTTTTAAGTTTTGACTGAACGTTTAGTCAATTATAAAACAATTTTTAGTAAATTATGAAAAAGATTTTAATCATTTTAATGCTGGTCCTGCTTCAGGCGTTTGCAATATATCCCCAAACTGCGGAAGAAATAATATCGAAAGCCGAGAACGACATCAAAGGCAAATCTTCCCGGGCAATAATAGAGATGACGATAACAACTCCGGATTATACGCGGACGTTAAAAATGGAAAGCTGGTGGGTGGGCAACGAGAAAGCGCTTATCGTAACGAAAGCGCCTGCCAAAGAAGCGGGCAATAAAACCTTAAAGATCGGGAACGAAATGTGGAGCTATCTCCGCAATACCGAGACGACGATTAAAATACCTCCGTCGATGATGCTGCAGTCGTGGAACGGTTCCGATTTTACGACCGTTGATCTGGTAAGAGAATCGAATCTGGTTAAGGATTATAATTCAAAGGTTGTCGGCACCGAAAAAATAGCCGGGAACGAATGCTGGAAGATCGAGCTTGATCCGAAACCCGATGCGCCTGTTGTTTGGGGCAAGATTTATTACTGGGTGAGGAAGGCCGACTACCTGCCGGCGCTGCAGCAGTATTACGATGAAAAGGGAAATATGGTGCGGTATCTGACTTATTCGGATATCAAAGATTTTCACGGTAAGGTACTACCGTCTGAATGGATAATGCACAACGTCGCAAAGAAAGGTCATTCGACGGAAATAAAAATTGACGATATCCATTTCGACATTAATATACCGAACAGGATTTTTTCTTACGAAGAGTTAGAGCGAGGAAATTGAAAGTGGCATGGCTGCATTTTTACATGACTGCATGCACCCATGCAATCATGCATCCATGCATTCATAAATATTTTTGAAATTAAATTTAAGTACCCGTTTTTTATGCTGTTGAAGTTGGCATGGAGAAATATTCTAAGAAACAAGCGGAGGTCGTTTTTAACGCTTGGCGCAATAATATTTGCTACTTTCGCGGCAATTGCATTGCGCGGGATCCAGCACGGTACGTTTGCGCTGAATATTAAAACCGCGGTCGAGATGTTTTCCGGCTACCTGGAGATTCAAAACAAGAACTACCTGGATAATCCTTCTTTGAATTCGAGTTTTCCGGTTAATAAAAAAATTACTTCCGCTTTAAATAATACAAGCGGCGTGGAAGCATACGCGCCCAGAATTTATGCAAGCGGTCTGATCGGGTATAAGGACGAATCCAGAGGAATAAATATATTGGGCATAGAGCCTTCGGCAGAAAAACATGTAACTACTTTCATAAATAATCTTGACAAGGGAAAATTTTTCGGGTCCGACTCTTCGGACGGCATAGTCCTGGGCGAAAGACTCATGGATAACTTAAACGCGCATATCGGGGACGAAGTTGTCCTTCTTGCCCAGGGGTACGACGGCACACTGGGCAATCGAAAATTCAAAATTGCGGGAACCGTTAAATTAGGCGTCCAGGAAATGGAATCGTCGGTGGTATTTATGGGGGTAAAGACCGCTCAGTCTCTTCTTGATATGGGCGGGAGGGTAAATGTAGTGGCAATCAAAGCGGACGACATCGGCCGTCTCAACATGATTGCCCGATCTCTTTCGGAAAATATAGGCGACGCTGAATTATCGGTATTGACGTGGGACAGGGTGAATCCCGAGATGGCAAACATGCTTCAATTTTCAAATGTAAGAGGAATTATATTTTCCGGATTACTGATCGTTATTGTGGCGTTCGGAATTTTGAATACGGTGTTAATGTCGGTCACCGAAAGGTTCAGGGAATTCGGGGTCATTCTGGCAATCGGAATGCCTCATAAAAAACTGCCTTATCTCATTTATCTCGAAACGTTTCTGCTGACCGCTCTCGGCTTGTTGTTCGGCAATTTGTTCGGATACCTGATAAATTCTTACCTTGTGCTGCACCCGATAGTCTTCGGCGGAGAACTGAAACAACTGTATTCGTCGTACCACTTTCTGCCAGAGGCAATATCGTCGGTTAATCTGTATATCTTTATAAATGTTTCACTCTCCGTTTTGGTAATTTCCCTGCTGTCGTGCGTTTATCCGGCATTCAAGGCTTATAAGCTGGAGCCTTTGAAAGGGATCAGGTATACGTGAGAAAGTTTAAGTTCAGGTTCAAGTTCAAGATTAAGAAATAAAGAAAAATTTATGCTGTTATTAAAACTGGCTTGGCGGAATATTTGGAGGAACAGGCGAAGGTCTCTGTTGACTCTTGCTGCAGTAGTTTTTGCGGCCTTGATGGCAATAGCAATGAGAGGCATTCAGAAAGGCACGTACGCCCTTAATATACGAACCGTTGTTGAACTGTTCTCGGGATATCTTCAATTACAGGAAAAAGGCTATCTGGACAATCCTACCCTGAATGCCAGCTTCATACTCGACCGGAATATCAAAGACGCCTTGGACTCCACAAAAGGAGTTTCCGATTATTCGCCCCGGGTATATGCCGACGGTCTGGTCAGTTTTAAAGATAATTCGCGCGGCGTCGCTATATTCGGGATAAGTCCGGATAAGGAAAAAAACGTCACTACCTTTGTTCAAAACGTGAACGACGGGAAATTCTTTAGTACGGATTCGTCGAACCAGGTTGTGGTCGGCGCGCAGCTGCTGAAAAATCTCGACGCAAAAATCGGGGACGACATTGTTTTGCTGGCCCAGGGGTACGACGGGACGCTCGGAAACCAGAAGTTCAAAATCGTCGGCACCGTAAAGCTCGGAGTTCAGGAATTGGAATCGGCTATAATTTTTATGGGACTGCGCTCCGCTCAATCCCTGCTCTCTATGGGTAAAAGAATAAATGTAGTAGCAATAAAGGCAGATAACCTGAACGACCTGGACAGAATCAAAGCCGAATTATCGAAAAAGATTAAAGACCCGGATGTTAACGTTCTTATGTGGGATCAGGTAAATCCGGAATTGAAACAGGCCATTCAACTGGATAACGTAAGCGGAATTTTCTTCCTCGGGATTTTGATCGTAATCGTCGCCTTCGGAATATTAAATACCGTTTTAATGTCGGTTACCGAACGTTACAGGGAATTCGGCGTGGTGCGTGCAATCGGAATGCCGCAGACAAAGCTTGCTTACCTCGTTTATATCGAGACATCATTTATAACACTGCTGGGATTGCTTATTGGAAATGTCCTCGGCTGTATCGTTAACTATTATCTTATTATTCATCCTATAGTATTCGGAGGAGAAATCCGAAAGCTGTACGAGATATACCATTTCCTCCCGCAGCTTAAATCGACATTGGAACCGTCAATATTCATAAATGTTTCGCTTTCTATCCTGGCAATATCGGTGGTCTCATGCCTTTATCCGGCATACAAAGTCTATAAGCTTGAACCCATGAAGGGAATAAGGCATACGTGATTCAATTAAAAATTAAAAAGTAAGAATTAAAAATTTTATGGTGAATTAATGTTATTTAAACTGGCGTGGCGGAATATATGGAGAAATAAAAGACGTTCGCTGA
>JBJKOY010000525.1:0-2313 GCA_046706945.1 Ignavibacteriaceae bacterium
GATACGGAACAGCTCTTAATGCCGTTTTTAAAAGAAACTAAACTTAAAGCATATAAGGAAAGAGACAAGAACGATAAAATAGGTTATTTAAGGGCAAAATCCATAAATGCCGTTATAAACGAGCTTGCCGCTTCTTTCGAGGACGCGGAAGGAACTATCATCCTGGGAAAAATGGAAGACGACCTAATTTCCATAATAAACTTTTCGGGACCGCTGAATATAATTAAAGATTTGTCCGTCGAAAAAATTTATTCCTATAAAAGTGTTATAGAAAGAGAAGCCGCCGGCTTTGAGGTATTAGGCGGGTTGCTGGATATTTTCATCAATGCCGTCAACGAATCGTCCGGCGGTAATGCATCTCCCAAGACAAAAACAATAATAAAACTTTTACCGGAGCAGTTTCTTGGCAAAGGCGGCAAACCGGAAGAAGATTTATATACAAGATTATTAAACATTACGGATTTTGTTTCCGGTATGACCGATTCCTACGCAGTGTCTTTGTTCAGGAAGATTAAAGGGATTTCGCTTCCGGGAAGATGATCTAATCAAGCTGATTATTCACATCTGCTACTCCATTTTCATATCCCGCGTCATTAAATCGGTAGTTGCCTTCACGGGATCCTTATCTTCAAACAAGATCTTATATACTTCCTTCGTTATGGGAGTTTCAACGGCGAATTTGTCAGCCAGCTGCACCGCCGAACGCGATGTTTCGACGCCTTCCGCGATCATTTCCATCGACTTTAAAACTTCTTTAAGTTTTTTCCCCGCCCCGATCTGTTCGCCGACGTATCTGTTGCGGCTGTGCCTGCTCATGCAGGTTACTATAAGATCGCCCATCCCCGACAAACCCGCAAAGGTTTCGGGACTTGCGCCCATAGCGGTTCCCAGTCTTGCAATCTCCGCAACGCCTCTCGTCATAATTGCTGCTTTGGTATTATCGCCGAATTTTGCACCGTCTATTATTCCGGCGCCGATAGCGATAACATTTTTAAATGCGCCTCCGAGTTCCACACCGAGGATATCCGTCGAGGAATAAACCCTGAAATAAGACGTCATAAAAGCGGACTGAATCGATTTCGAAGTTTCCAGGCTTTCGGAGGCGACAACCACCGCCGTCGGTATTCGCCGGCTTACTTCTTCCGCATGGCTCGGCCCGGATAAAGCTCCCACCTGATCGCGATGAAGCGACGGCATTACTTCGCTCAACATCTGGGACATGGTCATGAGCGACTTAATTTCAATACCTTTAGCTACGCTTACAAGGATGGAATTTCTGATATCCGAAAAATGAATTTCTTTAACGACGCTGCGCAGGAATTGCGAAGGAACAGCCAGGACAACCATATTGTTTTTTTCCACCGCTTCGCCGAGATCGTGAGTGATTTTAATTTCTTCGGGTATCATTATCCCGGGCAGATAAACGGGATTTTCCCTGGTTTTTAACAGTGTCTTTACGTAAGCTTTTTTAAATTCCCAGAGGGTAACGCTATGCCCGTTGAAATGAAGCATTACGGCCAAGGTAGTTCCCCAGCCTCCCGCTCCCAAGACAGTAATTTTCATGAAATAATTAAGATTTTTTCTTTGAAAAGCTTATTTTATGTTCGCTTCCGTTGAGCAAACGAATTACATTCTTTCGATGTGTAAATATAACCAGCAGAGTTAAAAATATAACAAATGGAAGCAGGGTATTATAACCGGGTATGTTGACGTTAAAAATATTTTCGCGAACAAATAATATCAGCGGTATCGATATCGCGCCGATAATCGAACCCAAAGAAACATATCTGGATATTCCCACAACGGCGACAAAAATACCGATGGCAATCAGCATATCTACTGTAGAAATCATTAATAACATGCCCAGTGCGGTAGCTATCCCTTTTCCGCCTTTAAAGCCCGCGAATACCGTCCAAATATGACCTATAACCGCCGAGATTCCGGCAATTATCTGAACCAGCGTAAAATCGTCAAAAGGAGTCATATTGGTAAAAGGCATCGAACCGTCGTGCAGCCTTGCGATAACCACAACCGCAAGAACGCCTTTCATTGCGTCAAGGAAAATCACAAACAATCCCTGTTTCCAGCCCAAAACCCGCATAACGTTGGTTCCGCCGGCATTACCGCTGCCGTAGTCCCTGATATCTATGCCTTTGGATAATTTCGACACAATAATACTTGTAGGGATTGAACCCACCAGATATGAAAGAATTATAATTACGGTCAGAATGAGCATTTTAAATACCAATAAATTTGAGTGCTTGTTAACCTAATCATATTAGTCCAAATATTCAATGATAATAATCAATCGAG
>JBJKOY010000526.1:0-10489 GCA_046706945.1 Ignavibacteriaceae bacterium
AGATTGAGCTTGGGATTTATATCTTTCAAAGCTCTTTTATAATCCCCCTTATTTTGAATAACCCTGAGTCTGCGGTCTCTTACCGCTCCAAGGCTGCCGGGTTCGCTTTTGCTGAAGTTTCCCGGTACCAGGAATCGGTAATCGAGTTCTACGCTTTCCTTAGCATCGCTGCTGGGAAGAATAGAGACTTTTACGCGCTGTGCGATTTTAGGTGACGTCGGGCGTGCCATACTAACCTCTCTTGTTGTTTTAGTTTATTAAGTTTAATTGCCAAAACTCCGTCGTATTTTGCAATTTCATGGAACAATTCGTTTTGTTCCGTCTGCAGTGCCGCCGGTAATTCTCCTCCGTTTTCCAGGGCCATTAGTTCCTGGTTGGTTAAATAGAGGGATTCCCAAACCGCGGTGCATAATCCCGGCTCCCATCCCGCGAGATTGTTTTCCCTGATAGTGTTCTTTAGTTCCAAAAGATTGACTCTTGCAAGTTCGTATTCCTTTAATTTTAAACAATAATTCGCCAGGTTGAGTCTTCTTAAAAATTTGCCTTTTTTCCTGTCTTCGCTTTTTAAGCCTTCCTGCATTGTCAGAAGATTTTTCTCAAAATTCTCCGGAAGGTCTCTGCTTACGGTTTCAAATTCTTTGTTTATACTTTCATATTGTTCCCCGAGTATGGGAGGCAGAAGACTTGTTCCGCCGTTTCCCTCGGAGCTCAATGCATTCTTCACATCGGCGTTCAGCCATTTTTTCGTATCGGGTTCCGCAAACGGGGTTTGCTTATCGCTGAATTTAAGCTCGGGTAAATCGGGAAACTTTCTCAATACCTTCGCAAGCTGCAGTTTTATATCCAGCGCAGCCGACTTATAGTTCTCACCTTTCTTCTCTAGGGATTCAATTAAATATTTTTGAGCGTCGAACCAGTACCTGAAAGGACTGCCGTCCTTGATAAATTCCGTTTCCACTCTTGCGATCAGCATATCGTAATTTCCGTTCACGAACCAGTCCTTGACCAATCCCTTAATTACATTGTTGGGAGGGTCGATAAGTGTTGCCCCGTTGGTGTCCACGGGTCTTACAAGGCCGCCCCATTGTACGGCGGCGGCAATTCCGAACACAAAGTAATTCTCGGGCACCCTTTGTTTTTTTGCTCCTTCTTCGTCGTATTCAAAAAAGTACGTAAGAGTTTTTCTAAGCTGCTGAACCGCGTCCTTTTCGGATCTCAGCACAGTTTCCTGGACAGCGGCAGGCGCGCCCGCAGACGGCTGCACCGAGGATACGGCGGCAGGCTTTTTCTTTTCCGGGGGCTTTAATAAAACTTCGGCTTCCGCGGCCTGCGTATTTATAACGTTAAGAAGGGAGTCAAGCGATGGTTTGTTGTCCGGAAATAATTTGTCGCATTCGGCGATTATTTCATTTAACAGCTGCCCGTTTTCCTTGACTGCCTTTGCGTTGGAATTCTTTATATCTTCTTTCTCGAGCAGCTTTAAAAGACGGCCGGTGTTTATGAACTGCATGGATTTGCTTTTGTGCACCGGGTCCGCCGGGAATAAATTATCTCCGTACTTTTTAAGAAGATTTAAAATTAATATCAATCCTTTCCTCAGCCCGGGGATATTTTCCGTTCTGTAGTACGCAAAACAAAGCCAGACGGCGACTTTAATGTCCTTGCTTTTTTCTCTTAAAATATTTTCGGAAAGTTCCTGCCAGGATTTATAATCGGGAATTGTCTTGGGCACTTCCATCGTCAATTTAAAATAATCTTCATCCTTGGACGCGTCCGCCCCTGCGGGATTATCTCCGGAAATATCTTCAAGAAGTTCCTTTACGGATTCCGGTATTTCGATTTCGCTTATTCCCGGTTTTTCGGCTTCTTTTGTTTCGTTTGTCTCGGCAGCATTAGACTCCTTCGGTTCCGCTTCAATAGTTTCGGGAGTATCGGCTGCATTCGTATCAGGCATGCTGTTGTCCTCTTGTTTTAAAAAGAATTTAAAAAATCATAGAGAGAAGAACCGCTCCCGGCAAATGCGGTTCCGTTTTCAGCTTCATTGCGCGGACTTAATAGTCCCGAGTCTATATCGGCTATATCAATTAATTCTTCCGGTTTATTGAGGGGATTGATAAGGTCGGAAAAATTTCCGGGAACGAGCTTATGCCACGAGATGAACATTTCCGCCGGCAGGCCTGCTCCGGGGTACGTCCAGAAAACCGAACTCATAACGCTTCCGTTCTTCTTTTCAAACAACCTGATCCAGAAGGATACGTCGTAAGGAATAATGTTTGTATCTCCGGCCAGGGGATTTTTCGTTACGTAAGACTTTAACAAATTCTGACCTTTCGTTACCGCTTTCGGAATAAGATCTTTAAAATTATTTTCTCTTAAGCCGGAAGGGAAATTCCGTTCCAGGAAACCGGAGATACTGTTGGTCCGCAAATAATTTCCGAAGTCCGCGGCCGGGTTGTTGTTTTTCACGAGACCGGAGATAATACTTTCAAAAGCGGAATTTAATTCCCCGGAATTCAGGTCTGATTTAATTTCTTCGAATATTAAGTCGGCTTTGCCGAACAAATCTTTGAACATAACCGGGATCAAATAAAATTCCCGCGGAGTAGAATAGGAACTGCCTGGTCTGACAAACACGAGGAACGGAAAAAGCCTGCCGCTCTTATCGTTGCTCGGGTACATATTGCCGGTTAAAATATTTTTTGTCGCCGGATCGTGATATATAAACCGGAAACAGGGTGACTCCGTGTAAAGTTTTTCCCACCGGCTTCCGGTAGAGACCTTTAACCGCGTAATACCTTCCTGCAGCCATTTGTCGAAGCTTAGAAGTTCGGCATTAGCGGCATTATATTTAATAAAATCGGCAAACCGGGGCAGTTTCCCGAAATATCCGCGGCTTAATTCCGGGCTGCCGTTATTTTTAGAATTGAGCAAAGTTCAATCCAGTTTATTCGGGATATTAAACGAGCTGAAAAAGCCGGATGAGAACGGGTTTTTGGAACTGTAAGTACTGAGCATGTAATACACGTTGACGTTATATACGTTGTCTTTCTTAAAGGTCCATGTCAGCCTGTACTGTGAGGCCGAACCCGTACCGGATATGTCGGCATCTTTTATTAATCTGAATAACGCCCATTCTCCGTCGAAGGTTTTTGTATCCGATGTCCCGTAGTCGTGGATGGTTATATTCATCCTTACCCCGGGAGTGCCTTTATTGCCGGGCCAGGTATAGTCCGTCCAGAACGGTGCGCCCATCTGGTAATAGTTTTCGGTTCCGTCAAGGTTCAAATAGATCTGTTCGACTATCGGTTTTTTCCCGTTGATGATTTTTGAATCCGGTAGCTGCGGCTTTAACCTGAAAGAAATACTCATGCTGCCGTTGCCGAACAAGGTATTTGAGATCGATTCGGCCGTTCTGAGCATATCCTTAAAGTTCCTGGAAAAATCCAATCCGGAGCCTTCCCACTGGTTTACGGTCCAGCTGCCTTTGCTTATAAAAGGGCTCAGCTCGGAATTAAAAAATGACCACAAGGTGCCGTCCTGCGGTTTGAAGAAATCTTTGAAATCCTGGATCGGGACGTCGTTTGCCGTCTGTTTAAACGGAAACGAATTAGCCATGTTGGCATTAAACGGATCGGCAATCTTGGCCTTCCATTCGGTGTTCAGGTATTGTTCGGCATCCGAAAGTATTGCGCTCCACGAAAGTTTGACCGGCTCGGTAAAAACGCTTTGAACGCTCTGAATGTCGAAAGTAGCGCCCCTTATTACCTGCATCGCGGTAGGGAATTCAACGGCACGCTGGGTAAGGACTTTTACAGCATAATCTTTCGTCAGATCCTGTCCGCCTTTAATCGATTCCAGGACGCCGTTTATAGCGCCGTATTGAGCGATCACCGCATTCAGATCGCTGTTCTGCCCTCCCTGCTGGCCGTTAATAAATTTCTGGAACTTGCCGATGTCGTTGATAACGCCGGATGTCTGACTGACCTGGGAAAATTTCGGATTTTTGTTCTGCTGCACCGAATCCTGCCCCAGAACCCCGGCTATAGTCTGCAGTTGTCCCGAGAAGACTTTAAGAAGCAGGATCAAGGGGGAATTGACAGGATCGCTCAGCAGTTTCATATTGCTTGCCGCAAGAGGCACGGACCCGAAATTTCCGAACCTGATGCTCTGAATAAACTGCAGCCAGGTTTGTTCGTAATCGGCGGCGTAAAGATTCAGAAGGTCTCTTTTCATTTTCGGACCGCTGAAGCTGTCGTTTGCGGACGCGTTGTAATTTCTGTTTCCCAGTACCCAGTCGTCTCTTCCGGGGTTCTGGCTTTCCTCGTTAATGGCTCCCTTCATAAAATCATTCCATCCGCCGTCGGTAAATATATACGGAATTCTGGCGTCCGTTTTCATTACCGTAAGGAACCTCCCGCCGATGGCCTGTTCGAGCGTAAGGTCGTTCGAATACTTTCCAATCCCGTTTTGTTTTATCCGCGCATAAATGGTTTCCGGGTTCGGTTTGAATTGTATTCTGTTTCTTACAAGGTTGACAAGCAGGTTGTCCGTTTTAACCGGGTACAGGTCCTTATTTTCGAGTCCCGTTGCCAAAAACGAAGTGTAATTATTGAACAGGTGCTTGAGCGAATCTTTTTGTGCCGAGGGAGCAATCGGGTTTAAAAACTTTGAAGCAAGAATCCATGAAAATTCCTTATTTAGAGTACGGTATTGAAGTGAATCCAATCTATTTCGCTCCTTGCCGAGAAGGAGGTAGCATTTTAAATAATCGTATACTTCTTCGCCCGAATAATCCTGCCCGTTTGCATAATTGTTTAAGTTCTTTACTATCTCGTCGTATATATTCTGGGTGAAGAAATTATCGGTCCTGGCGAAGTAAAGCTGTTTCAACGGGGCCAGCATCCTGGTGCTGCGGTCCATTCCGAAACCGATTAACGATTTATCGGCCGTGCCGTTGCGAATGCCTGTTATCAAAGCTCTAAGGCTGTCGGATTTTGAGAAGGTAGTCAATAGATCTCCGTTCCAGTTTATCCTATTGAACGAAGCGGCCGTGTTCGCGACCTTTTTAAGCAGCGAACTGCTGCCGTTGTATCCGATCAGCGTAAAGAGGCAAAACAGCAGTAATGCCGCTGCGGAGATCGAGACGGTAAGCATTTTGTAAAAATTAATTCTCTTCGAGGTGCCGGTTGTCTGCCCGGCTGCGTAATTTTGATCGCCTATGACGACGTCGTTCAATAGATCCTTGATGAAATAATTCTTCGTTTCGATTGTCTCGTCGTCGTCGTCCCCGGCTGTTTCGCTAAGGTTAAACTGCTTTGCAATTTCCTTAATAGCAAGATCGAGAGGCGCTCCTTCCTGGGTACCGCTTGTAAAATAAAACCCTCTGAAAATCGGGTTACCCTGGTACGGGTTGGATTGAAATACTTCTCCTACCAGGTAAGTTAATTTCGACTGGAGCGACTGGAACTGGAAGGGGAACAGAAAAACTTTTCGCCTTTGCTCCCTCTTAAGAGGTCCGCTTAGACGGATGGTTCTTATATCGAAAAGCTTATCCTCGAGTTTCTTATACTCGTCGCGGAAGACTTCCTTGATTGCCGGGTCCGACTGCTGCGACGGCGTTAAAGTCGCTCCCCAGATCTGCGACCTCTCGGTCTCGCTGAAATCGCCGAAATACTCGACGAACCCCTGTATAAGGTCGCACTTGGTAAAGACGAAATATACCGGGAAGTTAACCCCGAGGTTTTCGATTAACTCGTCTATCCTTTTGCGGATGTTTCTTGCATGATCGTAAAGCCTGTCTTTGTCGGAGTTGATTATTTCGTCTATATTTATGGAAACAATAACGCCGTTGACGGGTTTTTTCTTCCTGTTCTTTTTCAATGTATCGAGAAAAGCTATCCATTCGGGCCGGTCTTCCGATTCGGTTACATAGCGTCCCGCGGTATCGAGGAAGATGGCTTTTGTCGAAAAGAACCAGTCGCAGTTTCTGGTCCCCCCCACTCCTCTGAATCCTTCTTTGCCGAACGGGAACTCGAGCCCGGAGTTTTGTATGGCGGTTGTTTTTCCTGCCGCCGGGGGACCGATAAACATATACCAGGGCAGCGCGTAAAGTGCGGCTTTACCGCGTTTTCCTTTTGCCAGTTTCGAATTCTTCAAAGATACTATAGCAGCCTCAAGCTGTTTTTTGAACTGCTCTATCTCGGCTCTCTTTTCGGGACTCAAGCCCTGCATTTCCGCGTCCGATTCCGAACTAATCGACTTTTCTATCTGAGAAGCTTTCTGCACTTCTTTCATCCTGGTATACAGCAGGATTATTACCATAACCAGAATTAAAACAAGAGTAATACTGATCTTGTAAACCAATGCTACATGGAAAATAGTACCCAGCACGAAAAAAAGCACGATAACGATAAAAAAGATAATAGATATTATCCCTTTGGGACCCGTAATAAAGCTGATCAGTTTATCCATTTGACGACTTATAAAAAATTTTAGTTAAAGACTTTTGTTTAAAAAGCAATGCCGGGTATTTTTAAGCCAGCATTCTTTGAATGATCTCTATGATATGCGAGGCTTTGCCGGAAATTGACGCAGACATAATTACGTAAAACACAATACCGATAACCACAGCTCCGGCGGGATACAGCCAAGCGGGTATTTTACCTTTTACGGAGTAAGCAAACGTGTCGTGCGGCCTGCCGTTCGGCGAAATTGCTTCAACCGCCTTGAACATCTCGGGATGCAGTTCCATATTAAGATCGTCTATAATCCTGCGGAGGTTTTCGGGGGACTGGAGCTGGTATTTTCCCTTAAACCCGAGAGTGAGGCACAGGTAATATACTTCAAGTACATCCCTGTTGCTGCTGGTTCGCTGTCTCAATTCTTTCAGGTTATTGAAAAATTCCTCGCCGGCGTTAAAAGTTTCGAACAGCTTCAGTTGAAGGGGTTCCGACAGCCATGAGTCTTTCTGACTCCACGCCGAACTGATGACGGTTTCGTCCAGGAAAGCAACAAGGGCGAATTTGGCCTGGCTGATTTTAGCGTTGTCTATGCCGGCTCCCCTCGTATCCCTTTCAAATTTATCGAACATTTCGCCTATACGGTTCCTTAAATTGGCAGGGTCGCCGTATTCGTTTGTCGATCTTAATTGAAGGATAAGCATAAGGCATTCGGATGCGTTCTCTGCGAGCGTATTCTTTTTACCGTCTTTTGTCGAATTACTGCTCATTAAAAATCCTTCCAGGTAATATTAAAATTAAGTTATTATATGCTGCCATATTATATGCATGCTTCGTTCTAACGGAACCGCCTCAGGGTTTAAAAATGCAACTTGATATTATACCGGAGACGTTTTCCCGGTTTTTAAAATCGGACTCCTCCCGAGTCTTTTAACTTCAATTAAAAATTTCCCAATATTTGGGAACCTTTCCCCGAAGGGGATAAATATTGCAGCCGGGGATGACATCCCGGCACAAAAAAGTCTTGAAGGTAAATTACCCTGAAAGGGTTAGATAAGATTTAATATTGTACGCGTGATATCAAAGGTCGCCAATAACTGACGGAAGAATAAATACTTATCTTTCCGGCAGCAGTAAAACCAGTTCAAGCTCAAGCGCTTTAAATTCCGAAGCAAGGAAAAACGCAATTTTATTTTTTGCGACTATCTTTTCCCAGAACCTTCCTTCTTTATTAATTTTAAAATAATGCGCTTTTTCGTTCACCGATACGCCTGCAGGGGGCCTAGCAATATATTCAATACTTACACCCTGAATCCCTGCCTGATGCACTGCAAATATTTCTTCGTAAGCCGATATTTTTATATTCTTTGATAGTTCGGAAATGATTTTTTTTTCGGGTATGTCGCTGTAAACAGCTATAAAAAACTGAGATGACATTTGATTGGGCGATAACTGACCTACGTATAGTGTCTCCGCTTGTTTTCGAAGCGGAATGATCATATCTCTTCTTTCTACCGTTTTCTGTACGTTCAGCATTATATCTATTTCGTTTACAATTTGTCCGAATATTTCGGTCAGGTGTTTGTGTTCGTAAGGAGGGTATTCGGTATTCTTGATACCTAAATTGGAGTATGTGGAAAGCTGCCCGGCTAAGTTCAGAAGAAGCACGTAAAGAACTTCCGGGTGTATATTCTGAGAAGCATAATAAAAATTAAGCAACGGTATAAATGTATTAACCGTCTGAAGCATTAACAAAATTTCAATTTGAACAACGGACAGCTCGGGCCTGTGAATGCTGGCCTGCGTTCTTAATTCTTTGCTTTTTGAAACAAGGGTGCCCAGTATTTCCCTGATATAATTCAGCAGTACTTCGGATGCCGAAATCGACAGACACGGGACAATGTATTCCCCGTCCATCGTGTATTTACCGTCGGAGCTTCTTACAATGAAGCCCAATTTTATCGACGTAAAATCTTCGAGCGATTCTTCTCCGAATTTAAATTGGAAGTTGGGCTTAACTATGCCGATCGATCTAAGATTCTGCCCCGTGTTATAATCGGCGGTATCGTAATTCTGAAGAATAAACCTTGAGTTATCGGCAGCGGCGTCTTCGTCGATTTGGCAATTATTACCGGCGGAGTTTTCGGCCGGAAGGCATAAATATACCTCAAGTTTTTCGGCCGTCGCCTGGAATAATTCTTCGAACGATCTTGCTTTCGGCAGGGAATCGTTGCCGGGCATGTCCATTATTAGTCCGTCGGGCATTATTCCCGAGCAGCTTATCAACCCGAAAGAACCGCCCGCGAGAGCGGCCGTATCGATTTTAAACTCCCTTAATCCCCAGAAATTGGAATTAAAGAAATTTATTTTGGAGTTGATGTAATATTCGTGATATCTGTCGGATTGCTGAAAATGGTGGGGATTTAGTTTCATCCCCTCGTACCAGATAACCTTCTGTAATTTCATTAAAGTTAATTTCTCCCTTTGGTTTTTTCGGAGCAGCGTAACGGTTTACCCGTCCTCTTTCTTATTCCTGAACGGATAAATAATTCTGATGAACCAATACTTTAAGGTTTTTAAAATCGCTTTTAACCGGAATAATTTGGCGCCAACCGTTTTCGGCCGGCGAATGAAAATTTCCAATAATTCCGATATACTCGGCGTCTTTGGACAAGGTTAAATGTTTTATCTCATAGCTTTGGCCGGGTATCATGGTAATTTCTTTTTGGGAATCCGGGATAAGGTCGTCGGTTAATATCCCCTGGGGATCCCTTAACAATGATTCGAAACTGGCATGCGTAAATTTATCCCTGCTTTTCAATTGATATATATCTACTACTATGGCATTGGCATCGTTGCTGTTGTTGTCCGCCTGGAAATTAACGTTAATCATCCGGGCCCCTCCGCCGCATCCTGCAAGTACGGCCGAGAAAATAAGAACCGTTAGAAGCAAGAAATTTTTTTTCATTTTATGTCCTTAATATTCAATATTCGTCGCCGGAATTCTTTGAGAGGATCCTCTTCTGGTAACCCTTTAAAAACGAAGGTCTGAAATATTTCTTTTCGACATGATACGGATCGGAAACATATTTCATGTAGTTTTCTTTTATCCCGTCCAGAATTTTTGATTTCTGCGCGAAAGGAATGATCTTTCCGAAATCAAGGCCGGAAGAATGCTGGCTTTTGCCCGCAATCTCCTTTTCGATTTCTTCGGGATTTAAGCTCTGCAGCAGCGCCTGACTTCCTTCAGTAACCGAATTCCGGTACCCCTCAAGCAGCCCGATCTGGTGCGTTATAAGCTTCTGTATCTCATCCCTCAATAGATCAAGCCGTTTCTTCTCTTCTTCGGGTGAAATGCCCGGGTTGAATAAAAATTCTTTTATTTCTTTCAAAGACCCGGTCGGTATCGTATGATATATGGTCACGCCGAAAAACTCCTGACGGAATTGAAGGAACCCCTGGACAAGTTTCGTAAGAACCTCTAGCAGTACATCGATGACTGCCGTAAAATGAACGTTGAAAGAATAATCTGCCGAAGGCGCGGGGGTTTCTTTTTGTTCGTAAATTTTCTGCGGCGGCCGGATAACCCCGGTCTTTTCGGATTCGTGGAAGTATTCCTCGCGGGCCTTCTTTGCAGGCACCGGCGGCGGCTGACTGAAATCCTTTCCCAGCACGCTTTCCACGAAAAACTCGGCCAGTATTTTATTGGCATCGTTCTTCGGCAAACCGCTGAGGCTCTGCAGGATAGAAAACCTAAGCATATCGTCCTTCATCGGAGAATCGTCGAATTCGTATTTTGACGAGATCATCTTCAGGTTCTCGGCTACAGCGGCAACCTCGTCGGCAAAAGGACTGGAAAAGACCATGGTTTTCTGGTCGTCGCCGTCATCGGCCTGATAGGACGGCTCCTGCACGAGCATCACTTCAATCTCGTATTCGCCGATTTTTATTTTATCGTTTGATTGAAGCGCGTTCTCCTCCAAAGGTTCGATCTTCTGACCGTTGAGGTATGTAAAATTCGGCGACTCCAT
>JBJKOY010000527.1:0-1427 GCA_046706945.1 Ignavibacteriaceae bacterium
ACGCTTCTGGTTCTGGAGAAATACATAAGCTTGAATCCCTTTAATTCGGACAACAGGCATTTTTATAAATATCTCCTTTCGTGGCTGTTCGTCCTGGTTATCGTACCGCTGATCTTGTTCTTCGTGAAATTATATAATTACGAGATCATGCTGGATACGGCATACGACCTTTATACTTATGCAGGAGGCGAAGCTGTGCGGAATTATGATATAGATAAGTTCTACAGCGATTACATGAAAAAATCGTTCTACGTATTCAAAGAACCCCGCAAATCGGAAGGGATATATTATCTCGGCAATATCAAACGGCTTGATGATTCCACCCGTTTCGATACCATAAAAGAAAGCAACACTGAAAAAGGATTGGACGGGATATTGTTTTATTTAAAACCCCGGACGGATACATTGAGCCGGGAAAGAATCAGTCTGATGAAAGAATTTCCCGGGGATAATAATGATAATATCGTTGAAACAGACAATAATGTTTTTCTTAAATACACGGTGCCGAAGATCCATCGTTCGGTCGATAAAAATTCGGAGATTATTTATTTCTCCGGCGGACTTTCCGCGTTCGGCTTCGAGAGGCCGGAATTGTTTATCCTTTCGGCCCTGCTTTTAGTCCTGATCGGATTCGTAATTTTCAAATTAATTAAGTTCACTTCGAGCAGGATATTCGGGTTGAATATACGTCAATATCAGAGTTTTAAGGATCTGCTCGTAAGGTACGGCATGTCCGGCAGCAGCCTTATTATCCCGCAGTCCCGTATGTGCGGAGACCTTATAGAAAAATACGAAACGAGACCTCATTATTCGGTTACGGATTATAAAAAATCATACCCGTACCAATACGGCGAAATCCCCGGAAATGCGGACAGGGTCATAATACACAATATATACCCGGACTATGACAACCCGGAAGCGGATATCGAAAAACTGCGGGCCATAAATAAAATTGCAGGAAAGCCCGGGGTCCGGCTTTTATTAATTACGAACAAAAGCATGGAAAAAATAATAGAAGCGGGTAAAGCAAAAGCGTCGGAAGAAAAAGACAATGACAATTTAAAGCTGCTGAAGGATTTAACCGCCGAACTGGAGAACTTCGACAGGACTTTCGTGCACATATAACCTCCTCTCGGCGCAATCGACAACACCGAGATAAAAAATTATTTGAAGGACCGATTAAAAGACGTAGAAATATCGAAGGAAGCCAAAATTGTTATTACGGACGAGCTGTCGGTGCTGGACTTACCAGATAAAACGCTGAAGAGCTATGCGGAACAGATAATAAAATGCGCGGTTAAAAATTCGCAGGCGGATGATCTAATCGAAAGAATTATTCTCTTTGTTCAGGAAATTGCAGGAGGGTATTATGAGACTATTTGGAAGCAATGTACGAACGAAGAAAAACTACTGCTGGACGACATAGC
>JBJKOY010000528.1:0-2343 GCA_046706945.1 Ignavibacteriaceae bacterium
AACCCACAACAGTCTCTTAATAATCACCTTCGATGAAAACAGCAACAAAATACATTACAACGGTTTGACAAATCCGGCAAGCGATCAGCACGATATTAAAAACAGAATTCCGACCATAATTGCAGGAGCACATATTAAACACGGCAGCTATCCCGAAGGCAAAGGCGTTACACACGTAAATCTTCTCCGCACGATAGAAGCGATATATAATTTGGGAAATGCAGGACATCAGCAGCCGAACGCACTTAAATACGGCATACCCGATAATTACGTAATAAGCGATATATTCAGATAGAATTAAAAACCGGGACCCCGAAGACAACCTTCAGGACCTTCGGGGCTCCGCAAAGGTACAGCCCGTTCCCGCCGGATTGATTATCTAATAAAAATGTAATAATATTAATACGTAATTTTAACATAGGGGGTTAAAATGTACAATTCCGGAATACCGCCGTCTATCTCTCTTTCAGGTAACTTCAACAAGAAATTAATTCTGTTTCTGCCGGTATAATAAAAGAATTATTTTTTAATGCAGGGAGTTATTATGAAATTTATAAAAATTTTCGATTTGCTTTTTTTCGTTCTCCTGATCTTAGCCGGAGCCATATTTGCCCAGGACCTTAATATTCATGAAATGATAGGAGGAAGCAGGGAAGATATATTAAAAAAATTCGGCAAACCGGTTCATCAGGATAACAGTATTCCTTCCATGGTCTGCATGTTTTACAAAACAGACGCATACAGCATGACTTTCGTCCTTAATAACGAAGGTATTTATCAAGCGGAGGAAAGTATAAACTACAACAGTATGAAGATTGCGGACGAAACGGTAAATAAAATAATTTCCGGGTCGCTGAAAAATAATTTTTCTATCGATACGGTTTCTTCTACTGCGTACCGCATACATAAAAAAGGGATTGATGCCGAGCTGCAAATTTTCCCGGACCAGATTTCGAAAAAATATATGGTCAATATAAAAGCCAAGAAATCATATTAGGCGTTTCCTGATTGAATAAAGATATTACTCAAAGTATGATTTTGAGCTTTCAAATAAATTTATGTTACCGCTTTATTTTATTAGAATTAGCTTCTTTACCGCGGTAAAATCACCCGTTTTAAATCTGTCCGATGAAAATTCACCGCTTCGGGGACGGATCGTTATGCGGTAAAAATAAACTCCGCTTGACAGACCGCCTGCATTCATATTAATAATATGATGTCCGGGTGCGACTACTTTGTTTAAAAGAGTTTCGACTTCCCTTCCCGTTATATCGTAAAGCTTAATTGTTACATTTTCTGTTCCCGGTACTGAATATTCTATAGTCGTTGAAGGATTGAAAGGATTCGGATAGTTCTGTTTTAAATTAAAAGCCGGTTTAATTCTCATAACCGGATATTAAATGTTTCAAGGAGCAATATTAAAACTATTTATCTAAATACACTATGATTTCGGTTAAACGGCGGGTTAATTTTATTGAACCCGCTTTCAATAAACATTAACCGATTTGTCTCGGGAAGATTGGAACCGGAACTAATTCCTGCAACTCACATTTTGTAAAATTAATTCCTATTAATTTTCAGGACAACATATTTTATAGTCTTTCTCATGTATGTATAAGTTATATGAATAGTCTTATCGCGAGCCTGGATAACGGCCGGGTAACTGAACTCGCCTTCTTTGTGGTCTTCAAGCCGATAAATATCTTTCCAGTTTATTCCGTCCTTTGATGTTGCCACGTTAAGAACGTTCCTTCCGTTATACCAATGCTTTCCGTGTTGCAAGGGGTTGTAGACGAGGAGAAAGTTCCCGTTATCCAGAGCGACGGCATCTATACCTGAATTGGGATTAGGCAGGGATGTTTTGCTTAATTTGCTCCAGTGAAGTCCGTTGTCATGTGACCATGTCTGGAAAATTACATTCTGACGGCTGCGGCACAGCATCTGCAGCGCACCGCCGGGATGTCTTAGTATTGTTGGCTGAATAACCCCGACTCCGCTGTCCGAAGGTACCGGAATCTTTTGCCACTTTGACAGCTTGCCGTCGGTTATTTCGAGATGTACGGTCCAGCTTCCGTTCTCGCCTTCAACGCTTGAAGGACATAAAATATTTCCGTTCGGCAGTTCGATAGGTTTATCTTTTATAGGTCCCAGAAAGCCTTCCGGCAGCCTCTGCGGGGCGGTCCAGCTTACTCCGTTATCCGTGGATTTAATTACGTACCCGTGCCATTCGCGGGGATTGATCCCGACTTTATAAAACAGAAAAAGTTTGTCGCTTTTGGTTTTAAAAAGCACCGGGTTCCAGCAGGGCAGCTGTCTGCCGAGCGAATCCCTGCCGGCGGCAAC
>JBJKOY010000529.1:0-3320 GCA_046706945.1 Ignavibacteriaceae bacterium
TTCTTTGTACCACTAACCCGGCATTTGCGGGAACAAATGCTCCGGTTGCCCGGACGACTTACGGCAAGGTAAAAGGATATATAGACCGCGGGATTAAAGTTTTTAAAGGCATTCCTTACGGGGCGGATACAAGGAACAGACGGTTTTTACCTCCCGAGCCTCCTAGGCCGTGGGATGGAATTCGCGATGCCGTCGGTTTCGGCCCGATGGCTCCACAGACTGTTTCCCGCAAAGGCAGCTTAAATTTTTTCCCGGAACCTAAAAATCAGAAGATGAGCGAAGACTGCTTAAACTTAAATGTGTGGACGCCGGCATTAAACGACGGGGCAAAGCGCCCTGTAATGGTCTACTTTCACGGAGGATCGTACAACAGCGGATCCGAGAATATTGATTTATACGACGGCGTTAACCTATGCCGAAAAGGCGACGTTGTGGTGGTAACGGTAAATCATAGACTGAATGTTTTCGGATTCCTTTACCTGGGCGAACTCGGCGGGAAGAAATATGCGGAATCCGGCAACGCCGGGATGCTGGATCTGGTGCTCGCTCTTAAGTGGGTAAAAAACAACATCGCCGGGTTCGGCGGCGACCCTGACAATGTTACTATCTTCGGACAATCCGGCGGCGGTGCAAAATGCGCTACTCTTATGGGAATGCCCGCGGCTCACGGTCTTTTTCAAAAAGTTATAACAATGAGCGGGCAGCAGATTACGGGAAGAACTAAAGAACATGCTACAAAAACAGCTCTGGACATTCTTAAGAAACTGAATATCGGCCGGAACGATATAGATGAATTAAATAAAGTCCCTGTGAGTAAACTGTTGGAAGCCATGCGGGGGGAACAGTTTGCGCCCGTAACGGACGGCATAGTTCTGCCCCGCGATCCTTTCTATCCTGTCGCCTCACCGGTTTCGAAAAATATTCCGATGATGCTGGGAAATACACACGACGAAACCACGTTACTTATAGGCTGGGGAAATCCTTCCTTATTTCATCTAACATGGAAAGAACTGCCGGGTGAAATAGAAAAATATGTAAAAAATTTTATCGGCAATTTAAAACCCGATTCGATCGCCGCTTTTTACAGACGCCTGTATCCAAAGTATTCGCCGAGCGACGTGTTCTTTGCGGCTGCTACCGCCGCAAGGTCATGGAAAAGCCTTGTCGTTGAAGAAGACATCCGCACCGAACAGAACGGCGCGCCTACATATGTTTACGAGCTCGACTGGCAAACGCCGGTGTACGGCGGAAAATTTAAAGCGCCGCATACACTAGACATCCCGCTTGCATTCGATAATATAAAGTACGGGGCTTCGATGACGGGAACCGGACCCGGCGCGTATAAAATGGCGGACATCGTAAGCAGCGCTTTTATAGCCTTCGCCAAAACGGGCAATCCTAATAATCCCCAAATACCGTACTGGCCAAGGTTCAATTTAAAGGACCGTCCGACAATGATATTTAATTTGAAACCCGAAGTTGTCAACGACCCTAGAGGAGCGGAAAGACGTTACTTTAAAGATGCGCCGTACGTTCAACCCGGGACTTAATTTTGTTTTCACTCCGGATTTAACATAATACATATAGATCATTTCATATGATATTTGATGTTTTACTTTTTAATTTTTTCCAGTTCTTCCCACCTGTCGTAAAGCTCCCGCACCCTTTTCTGGGCTTCTTCTCTTTTTAAATTAAGCTCGTTTGTTTGGGCCGCATATTTCTCGTAATAATCCGGCGACGAGAATATCTTTTCGATTTCTTGTACTTCCCCTTCTGCCTTCATGATGTCGTCTTCGATTGTTTCCAGCTCCTTTTTTTCTTTCCATGTTAATTTCCGAACCGAAGGTTTGATCCTCGTGTCCCCTTTCTTTGCCGGCTTTTCCGCGGGCTGCGCGTCATTTAATCCGGCTTTCCTTTTTTCAAGGTAATAATCATAGTCTCCTTCGCTGAAATAAAGCCTGCCGCCTTCTTCAAAAGCAAGGATGCCGTTGCATACGCGGTTTAAAAAATATCTGTCGTGACTGACTATAACCAGGCATCCGTCGAAAGCGATCAGCGCTTCTTCAAGTATCCGCAGCGTCGCCAGGTCTAGGTCGTTGGTCGGCTCGTCGAGCAGCAGGAAATTTCCGCCGTTTAATAATATTTTTGCGAGCGTGAGCCTGCTCTTTTCACCCCCCGAAAGTTTCCCCACCATGGTATTTATCCTGTCGTCCGTAAAGAGAAATTTTCTTAGGTAAGTCCAGATATTCATTTGCTGCCTGCCGAACTTGACCGTTTCGTTCCCTTCGCCGATCGCATTGAAAACGGTATCCCCGTCGTTTAATAATAAGCGGTGCTGGTCTACGTAGTTGAACTGTGTTTTTTCTCCGATTTCCATTTCGCCGTCGGTAGGATTCATTTCACCCAGAATAATTTTCAGCAGTGTGGTTTTTCCCGCCCCGTTCTTTCCTATTACTCCGAGCTTCCTGCCCGGATTGAAAATAAAGTCGAAGCCTTCAAACAGTTTTTTACCTCCGAGGCTGATGCCTATGCCTTTAAACTCGGCAACTTTTTTCCCGAGTTTTTCAGGTTCGGGTATAATTAATTCAACGTCCAAATCCTCCCTGGGTTTATCCCGACCGGCGATCTCTGCAAAGTTATCGATCCGGCTTTTTGCTTTTGTTCTCCTTGCCCTTGGTCCGCGCCGTATCCAATCGAGTTCACGTCTTAAAAAATTTTGTCTTTTCCGTTCTTCGGTTTCCAGTACGGCCAGTCTTTCGGTTTTGTTTGCGAGGTAATCCGTGTAATTGCCCGGGTGCGAGAAAAAAGTACCGGAAGAGAGTTCCACAATGCGGTTGGCTATGCGGTCAAGGAAATATCTGTCGTGAGTAACGAAGACGCACGTCCCCTTGAATGCGGACAGGAAATCCTCTATCCATTCGATAGCGGAGGTATCGAGGTGGTTTGTAGGTTCATCGAGGATCAGAAGGTCGGGTTGGGAAATCAAAGCGCGGCCGAGCGCGACGCGGCGTTTTTCGCCGCCGGATAAAGTAGAAATATTTCTTTTTAATCCGGGGATATCCAGTTTATCCGATAAAATATTAATGCGTTTATCCAGGTTCCATGCATCTGCGTCCATCACTTTTTGTTCGAGTATTAGTTTTTTCTGGGAATCGAAGGGTTCGGAATTATAATCTTCAAGCAGCCGCAGCATGCTTTCCGCGCCTTCCAGGATATTTCCGTAAACATCTTTCGAATTATCTAGCGTAAAATCCTGCGGAAGGTATCCTATGACGAGGTCTTTCCTTTTTGCGACCTCCCCGGAATCTGGAGCGGAGAGG
>JBJKOY010000530.1:0-18960 GCA_046706945.1 Ignavibacteriaceae bacterium
CCGTTGGGGCCCTGTAATATGCAGTACTCCGTAACCCAGTATCGATAGCCCATCGGGAAGTAAGCGGACATATGCGAATAAAGAGATTGTCTTGCCTGCACAAGCTGAGAACTGAGCAGATCGGACCAGTATGAATGACCGGCAAAAATATCGGCTGCTTTTTTACTTACGTCCGCATTATTAAAAAGATTGCCTAAAAAATTCCCGTAGGTTTTTCCGTATTGTGTGCTGATCGAAGATTCCTTTGTGTACCAGTCGGGCAGACTTCCGCTTTCGGGGATTAAGATTTTAGAAGAAACATTCTCGGTTTGAAGCTGCGTGTAAAGCGAGTCCACGATGTTTTTAATATCCTCATCGCTTGCGCGGCTGCCTTCCTGGCTGGGACCGTTCCAAGCCCATTGCGGCTCGTTCACGGGATCGACGTAAGTGATATTTATTCCGAGGCTGTCGCGGAAATGCTTAACGATATCGACGAGATATTTTGCATATCGATTAAGGTAACCGTCTTTCAGATTTGTCGAGCCCAGGCCGTCGGTGCAATACGAATGGCCGTTGCGGGTCATGCTGATGGGCGGGCTGTTGACGAAAGCGATAAACTGCCTGACGCCCCTGTCATAAGCCGCTTTCATGAACCATTGCCCGCCCGGATCCCGCGACCAGTCATATACGCCCGGCGAGACTTCGAATGTTTCAACTGTCCGCCAGTTGTCCGTGATTGTAGGATCTATGCCTGCGCCTATATTAAATCTACAAGCCGACAAGCCGATTCCTTTTGTTGTTGAAAATAAAAGGTTCGCTATTGAATCTTTATTTGCGGTAGTCCAGTCTCTCCCTAATATATGAGCCCACCAGCAGTCGGATGCCGAAAAATTATCTATGGTCTGATATTTCTTACTTAAATCGACATTAACGGGAATTGTTTGAGCCCGAGACTTTGCGGAGGCAAATAAAACTAAGACCATGATTATTTCCGCGAATATCAATTTTTTTAACATTCTCTTTAATAAAGTTAAATCTATTTTAAATAATCCGTTCATAAGTACACCTTATTTATTATAATATTATTTATTTCTCTACCTATTCGATAAAAACAATTTTTTTACATCAGCCTCGTAGAGGCTATAGATTTGTAGAAATTACTATACCAAACATGCTCAATCCTCGTAGAGGATTAACTCCTCTTGGTCCCTTGTGGATCCTCTTCGAGGATCGGGATTATATTTTGAATCTTTTCTACAATTCTCGGACATCTACAAAGTCCTTTTTTAGAATTACTTACAAGCACGACATCAGTGGCCTATAAATTCTCACGGATAAATACTCTTAATTTCAAACTAATATTACCCGGCATCAGCGATCCGAACTACTTGCTACTAACTTCCAGCTACTATTCGTTATTTCAACAAAATCATTTTTTTCACCGCCGTAAAATTGCCTGCCTGCAGTCTCAGGAGATATATTCCGCTCGAATATTTATCGGCATTAAATTCTATCATATGGTTCCCCGCCTGCTGCTCGCCGGAAAACAATGTAGCCAGTTCCTGTCCCAGTACATTGTATACCTTCAAAGTTACGTAGCCGCTTTTCGATACCGAATATTTTATTACGGTAGTTGAATTAAACGGATTGGGATAGTTTTGACTCAATTCGTATTCCGCCGGCAATGAATTAGTTTTTTTTTCAACCGATGTCACCGACACGGTTATGTCGACCGTTTTTGTACCAAATACCGGGTGAGTGGCGCTGACTATTATATTGCCGAAATTCTCGGCCGAAGATTTCACCCAGACAGCGCCGGCACCGCCGCTAGCCCCGAGGGGGAACGGATTGTCGCCCACTAAAGTTCCTGCACCGCTTATCCCGAAAGCGACGTCTCCCGATGCAAATAAGCGCTGATTACCGTATTTGTCGGTTACTCTAACCACCAAACGGGTTGCATCCTCTCCGTCCCCGTTCAGCTCTGCGTCATCCGCCTCAAAATAAAGCTGATCATGGGTAGTATCGGAAGAATATAATTTCGACAGTACCATCACGCCGTTAACGTACCCGTCGATGCGAAGTTCGGGATAAGTTGAACCGTCCACCACAAAAGCTACATAGAACGGGGGATGTTTCAGATGAGGAAACAAACTTGAATCAGGGGTAACGGTATCGTAAAGTTTACCGTCGATAAACAATTCAAGGCGTTCGCAATTAGAGAAAATAGAATAATATTTCCCTGATATTATAGAACCCGCCTGACCAAAATCCCAGTAAAAATTAGGCTGTATAACAGGACGGATTTGGGGGCTGACCTGCGATTGATAAAATGCCGCTCCCAGTTTCGGAATACGGAAAAGATCGGCAACGCCGGGATATTTTACCCCGTTATAGGTGGAACCCAGCGGACTGGGATAATTAAAGGCGCACCAGGCAAGCACTCCCGAATAATTATTATTTGACATTCCCTGATCGTGAGCCTCCGCGTGAAAAATCGCCTGGAGCATCTGATCGGCTACGTCGCCGCCGCGTCTGTACTGTAAATTAAAACCGGACTGAGGATAGTTATATTGCGCCACGGTTTCGGTAACCAGGTAAGGTACACCGGCAAGCGGAGGTTTTAATTTGACCTGGCCGTTGCTTCCGTTATAATCATTAAAAGCAAATACATCCTGGTACCAGCCGCCGGTTGAATAAAATCCGCCCCTCATAGCGCCGGACGTCTGGCGCGAATCGTCAAGTGCTTTGGCTGTTTCTTTTGTGGCCTGATATAAAGCCGCATCGTTTGCGGTTTCATTAGCACGAACGCCCCATATAACAACCGAAGGATGGTTCCTGTCGCGAACTACCATGTTAGTAACATCTCGAACTAAAAGATCTTTCCATGCCGTGTCCCCTATGTATTGCCATCCGGGTACTTCTTCCCACGCCAGCAGTCCGAGTTCATCGCATGCATTGTAGAAAGCCTCCGATTGGGGGTAATGCGAGCATCTCACCATATTGCAGTTTAATTCCTGTTTAAGTATTTGTACGTCGCGCTTCATTACTCTAGGCGGCATCGCAAAGCCAACGTAAGGGAACAGCTCGTGCCTGTCTAAACCGAACAACTGCAGCCTGCTTCCGTTAAGATAGAATCCGTCAATCTCAAAGATTACATCGCGCATGCCTGTCCGGACTTTGTAATTATGCATCGGATTACCGTCAACGGTCAGAGTAACCACAATATCGTATAGATACGGAGAATCAATATCCCATAGATTTATATTTCCAAGGTCGGAAAGCGGTAGTGTTATTCCGGTTATGCCGGTCTGTGTAATCTGTACCGGCTCTTCGGCGCTGGCAATAACTGCGCTGCCGTCTCTTAGTTCGGCGCTGACTGCGGCGCTCGAAAAATTAATCTCTCCCGCATCTACGGAACATGTAATTTCAAAATGCCGGACGGAGTCCGTAGCCTGGACAGGTTTTGCAAAGACATCGCTTATAAATATTTGAGGAACGGCTTCCAAATATACTGACCTGAAAATTCCTCCGGGTTCATAAAAATCAATTGCGCTTGTCCCGCTCGGCGAGCCCTCCGGCGGTACATTGCTCCAGCGGGAATCTACAATGACGGCAAGGACATTATCCCCCGTATTATTCAACAAATCTGTAATTTCATACTTCGAAGGCAAATAGCCCCCGAGGTGCTGCGGCAATGTTTGTCCGTTAACTACGGGCGTCGTTCCTACCATTACGCCCTCAAAATTTAGAAATACTCGGAGGCCGGTAAATTCTGCGGGTATATTAAAATGTCTTCGATATATCCAGACATCCTGCCATCGGGCAGCGTTCCAATTTTGCCATGAAAGGTCCGCAACGCAGTGAGGCAAAGTTATTTTAGAAAACGATTGATCGTTGAAATTCGGATCCGTCGTCCCCGGAGTATATTTGCCGCCGAACAGCCAGTTTTGATCAAGAGATAATTTATAACCGGCGCTTCCGGTTTGCGAATAAACGTTTGCGCGTTCATGACCGAAACTCAAAACCGGAGCCGCTGCCAGCGCTGCAGTTCCAAATGCGCAAGTTCTGATAAATTTTCTTCTGGATAGTCTGATGTTTCACCCGAATTTTATTAAACTTTTGCGTACAATATTATGAAATAACAAATAAAATATAATAAAGCGTACTCATACCATTTACCCCTTTCAAAGCAGAAACGACTAAATCAATACTTCCGCTGTTTTTTATTTGCAACTACGGCTTTTATCGCCCGGAATTTCTCACGGTTAAAACCAGGTAATTTCAAATAGATTTTATCCAAACTACTGACTACTAGCTACTAGCTCCTAACTACTTAAGAAGAACCATCTTCTTCGTATCCGACCAGACTCCGTTTTTATTTTTTACAATTAATTTATAAAAATATGTCCCGCTCGGCAGCGGATTTCCTTCGTCATCTTTCGCGTTCCATTCGATGAAATGGCGTCCCGCCGGTTCATATGAGTTTATTAAAGAATTAACTTTTCTACCCTGCAGATCGTAAATTTCAATAACAACATGAGCCTCCGCGGGTATATCATATGAGATTTCCGTTGTCGGATTAAAAGGATTCGGATAGTTTTGCGACAGGTTATAATCATCCGGTATATTCGTACTTTTTTTAACTTCCGTAACATTTACGATTATATAAAAATTCAGGGAACTGGTATCACCGCAGGCATTTATAAACTTAGCGGTTACCGTATCCGACTTCCCAGCGGTGAAGTACTGCGGGTTGGATGATCCCGACAGTCCTCCGCCGCTCCAGATCCACGTGCCCCCGCTTGTCGGATAAGGAGCCAGTGTTATATATTCACCCGGATTGGCATATACGGTATCGGTAAATTGATAAGCACCGAAATTGACCTGTACATTCGGGATTATCGGTGTCGGCAAACAGTTTCCCGCAGCGGTATCCTGGTAGACGCGGAAATAGTCTATCTTGTAATAGTTCGGGAAACCGGTGGTAGAATCGGCGGATGATCCGTCAAGACCGGCGCTGAAAATTACGTACATGGAATCTGAAGGGACTTGGTTCCCGTAATAGTATTTTGTAATCTTACCGTCAACATACCATATTAAATATCCCGGTCCCCATTGCAAAGCGTATGTATGCCATTTCGTAAAGTCCCACCCCTTGCTTTCATTAAGCAGAGAAGTGCTCCAGCTTCCCCAATAAAACGCCTCGGTCATATAGTTAAGCGGGGTACCTCTATATTCGGCGATATCGATTTCCGGAGGCCATCCCTGCTTCAGCATCCACCAAGCGGGCCACTGCCCTTTTCCTTTGGGATATTGGGCTCGCATTTCAAAGTAACCGTACTTAAACCACTTTTTTGTCCATGCCCATCCGCAAGAATACTTATACGTTCCGAAACTGCCCATCCGGTCGCGCAGCACGAGAACACTGTCCTGAAGATATGTGTCTTCCGGGGTAATAAGGCATGGACTGTTATCCGTAGTTCCCCAGGGTTTCTTGCCCGTACCCCAGGCGGTTGAGTCGAGACTTTTCCCGTTAAATTCGTCGCTCCACTTAAGCAGGTATCCTGCCGGCGGCAGCTGCTGAGCTTTTACACCGGCTATTAATATTAAACATATAATAGCAGTAAACAACCAGGCATGGCGCATTGGACATGGGGTATTGAAACTCTTAACACTATGTTGATTGCTCCCCGCCTTTCGGCGGGAAGTTTTTACAGGAATATATATTGTTCCTTCTAGCAATGAATTTTCAAATTGACCGCTTTGAGGTACTATAAATTTTTTACTTTTCATATCTATTCCTATTTTTAATCAATCGATATGCTCCCACTTCGTAACTGTATATTGCCGGGGCATGCCGGTTACGCTTCGTTCCGCCCGTCCTTTTAGTTTAATATTATCCCATATGAATCTAACTTCGCTAAGCGAAGGATTAAAGCTTCCGTCGTCTTCATACAACACATACGGTTCTTTCTGTTTTCCGAAAACCAGTACGGTAAGTTGCAGGCTTTCTGGATCGCCGGTATAAAGAGTCGATTTTGCAAGCGGCAGCATCGTACCCGATTTTATAAATACCGGTATGTTATCTATCGGAACATCAACCGAATATTCCTGTCTGCCCGCAAATTTTTTATGAGTCCAAAGATGATACCACTCGCCTTCCGGTAAATAAACGGTACGGACATTTTCACCTTCAACTACGGGCGCAACCAGCATGTTGTCTCCGACTAAAAACTGATCGCTTATATTAAGAACTTTAACATCATCCGGGTAATCCAATACCATAGCGCGGAAAGGAGGAATGCCCAACTTGTAATACTTTACAAAAGCAGCGTGAATATACGGGATGAGCCGCATCCGTAATTTTATAACTTCACGGCATTGCGCTTCCAGTTTTTCCCAACCCTCTTCAAAGCGGCCTTCATTATTGGCTTTGCGGTCAATTTGTTTCCACGGGGCATTCTTAAGGTACCAGGCATTAACCATTGCAAGAGGCGAAAACACAACGGTCTGCAGGCGCCGGATTAAATCTTCGTTGCTTGCGGCATGACGAACTTCCGGCGTCCATAATATTCCGGAGAAACCCGACTGGGCCACTGCATGGATAAAAACTTTATGATCGTACAAATCGCTGTACAAGACAAATGGATAAGCTGATGCAAATGCGCCCGAAGACCGGACAAGTCCGTAAGTACGCTCTTTCTTCTTATTAAAAATACTTTTAATAGTATCCTGGTAACGCAGTCCGAACACGCAGTGCATTTGCTCGCCGTCCGATCCGGAAGGAAAACTGCTTAACTCCGGGAACGACCAGTTTCCGGTAAAATCCGAATTATCGCATTCGTCCAGTTTATACCCGGATACTCCCAGATCTACGTGCTCTTTTTCATGAAAATCCGCAAAGATTTTTTTGCCTTCCTTTGTTATAAAATCGGGTACCAGCCCGTCCCAGACTGTATAGCTTCCGGAATACGGACAAAGATCATTATAGATAGGCGAAGAAGGGTTTACAAACGCATGTTCCCAGAGGTTTACCCGGAAGTGCTCGTCTTTTAATTCTTTTATCATTTTACCGGGATCCGGGAAACGGTCGCTCCAGACATAAGAGCAAGAGTACGAATGCGACTGCCATCCCGGCTCCAGGCCGATTACATCGCAGGGGATTTTGCTTTCCCTGAAATAATCCGCCATACCTTTCACATCGTCCTGCGAGAAATCGGATTGACACCGGTACCAGAATCCGAGTCCCCATCGCGGCGGCAATGCGCCTCCGCCGCCGAATAAATTATATCTTTGAACAGCATTCAAAACAGACGGACCTGCAAAGACATAAACATCAGCTCCTTCGGCACGGGGTATTTCTATTAGAATCTCGGAATTCTTGCCTATGCCTAATTTTTCGTATAGACCGTTAAGCTTATTCCATTTATCGATTACTTCTTTTTTATTAGTCTCATTAATATTCACTTTTTGTTTAGGTATTTTATTGCCGAGATAAAACGTCGCATACCTCGCGGTATCGACCAGAACTCCGTAGCCCGATGTTGTTACAAAAAACGGGACCGGAGCGTGGGAATCTCCCGAATCTATTTTCGGATCCGCATTTACTCTCAGCATTTTTTTCGTTCCTCTTTGCTGGAACGATTGCATCTGCAACCCAAGCCCGTATATACATTCGTCCGGCTTCAAGGGCAATTTTACCAGGACACCCCGCTCATCAACTTTGCCGGTTATTTTAACGGGACAAGTATCTACCGTAGGCAATCCGTGTAGTCCGTCTATATCGGGTTTCACGGAACGGGTGTTTTGCGGGGTTATTTTTTCTGGCACTCCGATCGTATGTTTCCATATACCGGGCAAAGCCGCATCCGGTTCTATAATTTTAAGATTATTGGAATTAAGCTTATATTTAAACAACGGTAACGTCATCAAGAAACCTGAAGCCGCTCCTATGTTAGATATAAACCTTCTTCGTTTCATTATTCAATTTATTCGGATAAAAATTTATTAATATGATATTATTTTAAAAGAATCATCTTTTTAGTTAACGAATAATTGCCCGTTTGTATCCTGTAAAAATAAACCCCGCTTGCTAAGTTCATTAAAGAAAACTCTATGCTGTATTCTCCCGCTCTTTGTTCTTTATTTACTAGGGTAACGACTTGCTGCCCCAGTATGTTGAATATTTTTAATGTTACTAAACCTCCTTTAGGAATGCTGTATTTTATGGTTGTAGCCGGGTTGAACGGATTAGGATAATTCTGACTCATTGAAAATTCTTCGGGGATCAAATTATTTTCTTTTATAACACCGGTTGCCCGGTTTAAGAGCGAGAGATCCCATACAGAATGCCAGGTTATCGTAACCTGGTAACTACTTGCACTCAGCGGCAGCCAGATATATGTAGAGTGAGGAAGATTAGTAGAGACCCATTTATCGGCCATAAAAATAAACTTGCCTGGTTGTCCCTGGACAGGCAAAACAAATGTGCTCTGACCTCCGAATGTTATATTTGCATTTGTGCCTACACACGGATTATTCGCCAGCACCCACGGTCCCAGAACAGAATTTGCATAGGCAAATTTAGCCGCATTAGGCGCCCATCCGCTCGTACCGGAAGTAATCAGATAATATTTATTATTATACTTAAACATTGCCGGCGCTTCCCTGCTCTGATTAATTAATATACGAGCGTATTTGCCGCTTTGATGGAGATAATCGGCCGTCAGCAATGAAGCATCCATTGTAGCATTGTTCTCGGATGAATATATCAGATATGCTTTGCCGTCGTCGTCTTTAAATAAAGTCATATCCCTGCTCATCTGGCCGTTCGGCCTTTCGCTTCCCAGATAAGTAAACGGTCCGGTAGGCTTATCGCTTTCCGCAACGCCTGCCCTTGCCGCCGAATAATCCGCTGCATCTATATGCATCCACATTACATATTTTTTTGTACTGTCGTTATAAATCACTTTAGGACGTTCCAGGACAGGTGTATTACCGCCGGTGTTCGTCGCTGAATCGGAAAGCACTATTCCTTCAAACTTCCAATTGTAAAGATTCTTTGATGAATAGCTGGAAACACCTATTGCTTGATAGGGATCCGACGCAACTCTATATTCACCGTACCAGTAATAAGTTGCCGAAGAATCATCATAAAGCAGCCCGCCTCCGTGGGCATCTATAAGATTTCCGTCAGTGTCATACCAGAATGCACCGGGAATAAATTCTTTTACCGGTACAGGAATAAACGACCAAACGGCGGAGTAAGGCCCTGCGCCGGAGCTGTCGGATGCACAAACCCGCCAGTAATACTTTGTTCCTGTTATCAGCTTTGTGCCTATAAGGGGCTTGAGTAAAAGCGTAGTGTCTCCGGAAACCGTTGTATCTTCTAATAATATCGTGAAATTCGCACTATCCAATGCAATAAGTACGCGATAAGAGCTCGCACCGTTTACGGACCGCCAAACCATTGCCGTATCATTAACTCCTATTGTATCGCCGGTAGGAGGACTAATAAGAACCGGTGCGGCCGGAACTGTTGCCGTTTTTTCATACAATGATTTACCGGAAGTAATCTTCCCGTCGGGGCCGGATTTAAATTTAATACTTTCTCCGTGCATCGAGACATTTCCTGAGGATAACCGGAAAAGGAAGATCATTAGTAAACCGAACTTCATTTTAATAATTCCCTTAAATTAAATATTACTCACTCTGCTTTAATATTTATGACGGCAGTCTTCAAACCTTCACCGGTAGCTTCAATCCTGATATTGCCTTTCTTCCCGTCGGATTGAATATAAACTCTTGCTTTGCCTTCAAACACCTTATGAGTATCCGATTGGTAGGATTCGATATTCGTGTTGTCGCCGTTCCCGAAGCCTATATTTCTTCCCGCACCTTCTACTTTAATCGTAATTTCATTAACCGCGTCCGGTACTATATTCCCGTTTGCATCCGTAACCAGTACTTCCAGGTTTGCAAAATCCCGGCCGTCCGCACGGATGGAAGACAGGTCGCTTTTCAACATTATTTTCTCGGCTTTGCCGGCCGTCTTTAAAATATTTTCCGCGGCTTGTTTGCCTTCCGAATATGCAACGGCTTTCAATTCTCCCGGCTCATAAGGCATTTTCCAGTTCAGCACCGCGTTCTTGGAACCGCTTAAGCTGCGCGAACCGAGCGAGCGGCCGTTCAAATAAAGTATTACCGAATCGCAGTTTGTAAAAGCCAGGACCGAAACTTCCTGACCTTTGAAGCTATCCCAGTTCCAGTTATCGACCATGTGAAACCTGTTATTATTATTGGTTTTTTCCGGCGATATGCAGGTAATATGCACCATCGGCTTTTGTGTCCACAGGCTTTGCCTGAAATAATAGCCGGGTTTTTTAAAATCGCTCAGATCGACAAGGCCGGATAAATTACTTCTGACAGGGAACTGTCCGGCTTCGCCCAGGTAATCCACTCCCGTCCATAAAAACTGTCCCGGGATATATGCATTATCCTTTACGGCAAGCCAGGCCTGGTAAGAGTCGCTGTTTTCGCTTCCCGTTATTTTTCTGTGCGGGTATTTTTCATGATCCTCTTTGTAATACTTTTCCTGGTAATTGTAGCCGACGACATCCAGCAGTGCGGCGTATCCCGTCTTATTCGACAGCGGGATATTGGCTAGCGCCGCGGTAACGGGACGAGTGGTATCCATCTCTTTCACGTCGTCGTAAAGCCGGCGGGCAATAGCGGTAATCTGGTAAGCCGACGGTCTCCAGGGTTCATAGCTTTTTATATAAGGATCCGTGTATGGATCGTTCGGGTAATCGATCTCGTTTCCTATGCTCCAGAGAATTACCGAGGGATGGTTGCGGTCTCTTCTCACCATATCCTGAAGATCTTTCTTCGACCACTTTTTGAAAAAATCGCTGTAGCCGTTCTGCGAATAATAAGTGCCGAGGCCGGCGGCGCCTTCATTATCCCCCACATTCCAGCCCTTCTTCCATTTCTTTTTGCCGATGGCCCATTCGTCGAACGCTTCATCCATTACAAGGAAACCCATGCGGTCGCATAAATTCAAAAATTCCGGATCGGGAGGATTATGGCTCGTCCTAATCGCGTCCGCTCCCATCTCTTTCATCAGTTTAAGTCTTCGTTCCCATTCTCTTACCGGAACAGCAGCGCCTACCGAGCCTGCGTCGTTGTGTAGACAAACGCCTTTGATAAGAGTCGATTTTCCGTTCAGGAGAAATCCTTCGTTCGCATCGAACCGGATGGTTCTTATACCGAAGGCGGCGGAATCCCTGTCGGCCAGACGCTTCCCCACATAAACTTCGCTGATCAAAGAATACATGCGGGGATGATCCAGCGACCAAAGATCCGGGCGGCTGACGCCGATTGTCTGTTTAAAATCATATTTTGAATGCGGCTGAAACGTCATTTCGGCAGAAGCCTGCCCCGCCGTTTTTCCGGAGGGATCTACGACGATGCTCTTTAAGGTAACCGGACCGCCTTCCGGAGAATCGTTATCGATTTTTGTAACGACGCTAACTTCCGCGGAGCTGCCGTTTATTACCGGCGTCGTAATATACGTTCCCCATTGCGCAACGTGAACAGGATCCGTTACAAAAAGCCATACGTTTCTGATTATCCCGCTGCCGGTATACCACCGCGAATCCGCTATATGTGAATGATTAACTCGTACGGCAATTACGTTCCGCTCCTTTCCGAAATGCAGGTAAGGCGTCAGGTCGTAATAAAAACTTATAAATCCGTACGGACGTTTTCCGAGGAAGTGCCCGTTTATCCAAACTTCGCTGTTGTCGTATACGGCGTCGAACCGGATTTCCACGTGTTTGTTTTTATCTTTCTCCGGCAAAGTAAACTCTTTCCTGTACCAGCCGATGCCTGCGGGCAGGTAAGCAGTACAGCTTGCATTATCCGGACTGAATTTACCTTCGATACTATAATCGTGGGGCACGTTCACCGTCCTCCAGCCGGCATCGTCGAACGCAGGATTATTCGCACCGTAGGCTTCTCCGAGATGGAACCGCCAGTTGAAATCCATTGAAAGACGCCTCCCGTTATGATTATTACTTTCGGCAGATACGCTGAATTGAACGGCTATTAAAAACAAAACGGTAATAACATATTTAATATGACTTAACATTCGATTCATAATTTTCTTAGCTCCGTAAATGATATTTAAAAAATGATTTAAATCTCTGTGTACCTCAGTGCCTGCTCTGTGGAGCTCCGTGTAACCATTTTAGGGTTTAGTCTCACAGATAGCCGAGTATCGGCATCAGCTATATTTTTTTCGTAATAAACCTTGAGTAAATACATATATAAGAGCTTCATGGTGAAAACGTTTTATTAAATCATTAAAACTCTTTAATCGGTCACTCCGTATTTTAACATATACAACAAAATGTAGCCGCCCGTTCGCGCTTTATTGTCGTAAACCGTATCGACTTCCAAAAGTTTGGATTCCGATAGTATCCGCTTCACGTTATTTTCGTTAAACGGCATATACGGAAAATTGGCTAAGCAGTACCGTTCATCCTTTTTAAGCACCTTGCCCAGGGAATCCGTAGATCTCATGTTATCGAAGACATCCATGTTGGTGTAAACAACGGTCGATTCGGGAGTATACCAATAATTTTTTATACCGAAGCGGGCGTATTCGGCAAACGGCCCCGCAGTCGTTTCCAATACGTGGAACACTTTTTTTACTTCCGGGTGTTTCTTGTGAAGGTAAACCAGCGACTGTTCGTAAGGACCGTAAGAAAAGAAAGAGCCCCGGGCGGAGACGGCAATACCGGACACGATAATCGCAGCCAGCAGGATGCCTTTTAACCAGCGGTTTTTGGCATAGACGAAAAATAACGTCGGGGGAACTAAGATCAGTACTATTATATTGGAAATGTAACGCATATATAAAATCGGGCGCATAAAAACAGATATTAATACCGCCGTCAAAAAAGTTAACCCGAAAATAAATAATGATAGGCCGATAGTTATTCGCTGCCCGTCTTCACGCGAAATATAATTTCTATATACGGCAGTCAGTAACAAACCGTAGATAATAACCGCCAAAGGCAAGAACGGGGCAAGCCAGATCTTGGGCGCAAACGGGCTGAGAAGGCAGGCAGATACCGTCTGCCAGCTTAAAGCCGGCACCCAGAAAGACTGCATAACCTTTTGCGTCTGTCCAAACATTACTGCAATCCACGGGATATAAAGCAGTACCGTTATTAGAGAGAACAAAAGGTGCGTTCGAAAGCTATTATTCTTTTTGAAGAACAGGTACACGGAGACGAATACGTTTGCCCATATAGCGGCCAGTAAAGCGTAGTAGTGTGTATAAGCGGCAATCAGCGAAAATATCATTAGAAGAGTTAAATCTTTTTTTCTGTTCGACGAAAGGAATATAACCGCATATAAAAAAACTCCGGTTACAGTAAACGCACCCCATGTATACATGCGCGCTTCATGGGAATACGATGCAAGCATCGGAAGTGACATTATAAGCAGGCAAAAATAAAGCGCGCCCGCCTTCCCGAACACTCTTTGACCTGTTATGTAACCCAATAAAATTGTCGCCATAACTCCCAATACGGAAAATAGTCTGATAGTAAAAACACTGATCCCGAACAGGGAAACAAATATTTTCAATGCGTAAAAGTACAGCGGGGGATGAAAATCGTTCCGTATCAATCCGGTTATTGCACCGAACGAATGCCTGACCAATGCTTCCGTAAAAGCTTCGTCTATCCATAAATTGCTGAAGTTGATGTTGTATAGATAGAATAAAGCGGAAAAGACAAAGATCAATGCGAACCAGACATTTTTATTTACCGGCTTTAGTTTTTCCATAGCCTTCATTAAATGCCCCTTTTTATTGTATAGATTTTTAAAATTTGTCTTTTCATCTACAATTTTTTTACAAATAACTATATATTATCCCCGTCGGATAAATCCGACGGCAAGTGATTTTACTACAAAAAACAGACTGCAAACCACAAACTATTTCAAAAGCAGCATCTTCCTTGTTTTAAAATAATTCCCGTCAAGTATAGTGTAAAAATATACGCCGCTCGGGAGCCCGGATGCGTTAAAATTAATTTCATAAATGCCGGCATTTTTAAATCCGTTCTGCAAGCTTGCTACTTCTTCTCCGAGAACATCGTATACCTTTATCCTAACCAAACCCGGCATCGGGACGGAATATTTTATTATTGTCGACGGGTTGAACGGATTGGGATAATTCTGCAGTAAATCAAAAATATATTTCATCGGCTTACGATCCGGGTTGACTGAAGTTGAAGCCGTATAAGTTGCGGTAACCGCAGCATCGGCAGAAGGCATTGTTACAAAGGTACTCGGCGACAAAGAATCCGCAATAACCGCACTGCCCGAGGTAACCGTCCATTTGTCAAACACCATTCCGCTCGCAGGCATTAAAGCGGAGATAGACGCCTGCGTACCCGGGACATAAGGACCGGTACCGTCACCGTTATTTACCGTGAGAGTGTATGATGTTGTATCTTTCCATTTATATACGCGTATCCAGTCTATGCGATAGTCCACCGGGAAAGTTGTACCCGACGGGTCTCCGCCGTTTGTCCCGCCGATAGCCTGGTTGACTTTCAAATAACCGGGCAGCCGGAAAGGTTTGTCGCCGTTCGGTGCGGTACCATCGGCACTGGAAAGCAGGAAATGGTTTATCAGGTTGCCGTCGAGATACAAATCGATTTTAGTCGAATCCCACACCATCGTCCATACATGAAAATTCGCCGCCCAACGGGCTCCGCCCAGCGTAAAAATCGATCTGGTCTGTGAGAACCATTTCTGGTTCCCGTTCATTACGTTAAAAAGACATTTGTTCTGGTAGTATTCCATCATATCAATTTCCCCGCCTTTCGGCCAGCCCCCCGTGTTCGGCAGCCACCACCAGGCAGGCCAACTTCCCTGCCGGATGTCGATCTTCGCCCTCATTTCGAACCTGCCGTAAAGAAACGACTTTTTACCGTATGTTGTCCGGCTGGCGGAAGTATACTCGTGGCCGTTCCAGTTGTCGCGCAAAGCCTCAATCAGCAGGTCGCCGTTGTCGATACGCGAATTTTCCGTCCGGTTGGAATAGAATTGCAACTCATTATTACGGATATACCCTATTTCATACCCCCACGTTGCCGCGTTTACGGTCGGACCGTTGAATTCATCGCTCCACGAAAACTGCCAGCCGCCGGTAGTATCGGCACTTTTTGTCTGGGCGGAAGAATTCGTATACATAAAAAATATAATCGCCAGATTACATAGTATGATAAAGTTTTTCGCTGTCTGCATTTTATACTCCCGAGCTTTATAATTTCCCCTTACTTAATTAAGATCATTTTCTTAACCGAATTAAATTCCTGCCCGTTGACGCCTTCGGCATGCACCTTGTAAAAATACGTGCCGCTGGAGAACTTGCTCGCGTCAAACGAAATATTGTGTTCGCCAGCTCCCTGTTCTTCGTTCACCAGTGTTTCCATTTCCCTGCCGAGTATATCGTAAATTGTCACCCTTACCCTGGAGCTTACCGGCAATAAATAACTTATCACTGTACTCGGGTTAAACGGGTTCGGATAATTCTGAAACAGGTAAAAGCTGCCCGGAGTAAGATTTGTTTTTTGAATTCCGGACACGGCCGCGGTATAAATCTCTACTTTATCCGGTACAACCCAGTAATCGCTGCTGCTCGGGTTCTTTTTGCCCGTAACGCTTAGCTTAAAAACATGATAGCCTAACGGAAGGACGGGACTCGTCCACATTAACTGGTTACCGTTCCGCACTGCGGCATAGAAGTCGATATCCGTCACCGCGCCCCCGTCTACCGATACCGCACCGATGCCGTGTCTCGGATCCTTTACGCCGTAGAACTTTATTTGCGTACCGTAAAACTCCACCGTTACATAATCACCTAGCGTGTTATCCCACGAGTTTGTCTCATCGTAAAGCTCGGATCCGCAGCCGCTGCAATGCTGCCATCCGGAGCCTACGTAATTGAACGCATTTATGCCGGTGCCTTCTACGGCGTCGTCCACTACAATTCCCCCGCCGGCGCCCGTACTCGTAATCTTAAAATTATCGAATTCCGCATTCTGCCATTTGCTTACCAGTACCCCTATTTGTCCCTGCGAATAAGAGTTATCGACTGCAGATGCAAGCAAAGTCGAATCGATGTATGCCTTAACGGTATCTTCTCTCATAAATAAAGTCAAGTTGTGCCAGGTATTTAAACTGAACGGTACGTTCCCGAACCCTAATTGAGTATCGTTCCCGTTAATATCTTCCTTAAAGAGGATCCAGTACCCGGTGCTTTCGATGCGAAGATGATAACCCTGCGAAGCGCCCGGCGAGGACTGGGACTGACCGCTTAACCGCCCGATCAAATCGGCGTAGCCTTTCTGTTCTATCAGTACATCGCTGCTTACTTCATAATTCGTCCAGTCCGGATCGCCCATAACCGCAAGCGGAGGGGTAGGGGACCCGCCGCCCCACATTATCGGCGGGATGGTGATCTGCTGACGCATGCACATGCCGGTCCGACCGCCCCTGCAACTGTCAACCTCAAACGCACCCTGTATCGCATCAAAGTACTTGGGGATTTGACCAACTGTGTCTTCTTCAAAATTATCCGTATAGGGCAGTTTCATTATTGAATCGGGAGGCGGGACCGCGCTTCCTTTTCCCTGTCCCGTAGTCGTACTTAATGTGTATACATATCCCGGATTTAAAGTAATGCTGAATCTGCCGCTGTCCGGAATTATATCGCTGCGATTTATGAAATAATCGGATTCGCTGGAGGAGTTTAGGTTCGTAGTCCAGACATGAACCGCGCCGTTCGGTGTACCGGCGGCAAGACTGAAGTCTGCGGTCTGCTGTTTTGTGGCGTCGACTGTTTCTATAATAATGCTGTAGTCTTTACCGTCGGGCGACTTCAGAGTTACATAGCTGCCGTTGCTCCGGCTGCCGCCCAGGTAACCGCATGCGCCGTCCAAATATTGCCAGCCCGGTTTTACAAATTGCGAAGTCTGGGCAGTAACCCAGATGCTTTTACCTACCTTGTAGTAACCGGACCACGGCCGATCCGCCAGCATGAGCCCGTCGCCGTAATAAGGAAGTGTGCTGTACCAGGCCGCGACAACCGTCCAATTAATATAGGCGGTTATCCTGCTGTCTATATAATCCCGGTTAAGAGCGCGGGCAAGCGGGATGGCTCCGTCGTCGTAATTCTGAGAGCCGCTTTCGCTCGCCCATATCGGCATATTCAATTTTTCCGCCTCGGTTGTATATGTTGAACTTGAACATGATTCTTCGGATGTCCTCCAGCCGCACGGGTAATGCAGACCTATTATGTCGACTGCCGAACGGAATGCCGGATCGGCGGTCAGATCATCGGCAACATTCCAGCCGGGACTGTTATCGGCGGCCACAACTTTAGTAGTTAAACCGTTGCCGATAATTGCTTTCTTAAGGTTTTCAAACCATGTCTTATTCCAGCCCGATTCGTTCCACCCGCCGATGTAATCTATATGCAGGTTATGATCCGACTGAGCGTGCTTTAGCCAGCTGATTATGTAATTTATATTGTCCTGGGACCAGAATCCGCCGTTGAACCAGCCGGGAGCTCCCCACTCCAATCCGTAAAGTTTTATCTTGGGATTCCTAAGCTTGGCCTGTTCCATGAGCCACCATTCGTATCCGCGGTTGTAATTGGAATCGGTACGCGTCCGCATATGGCTTGCCTCGGCGCCGTTGGTACTGTTTGCGTCGCAGCCGATTTCCACCTTCAGAATTTGAAGACTCGCCCCGTAACCGGGTCTGAAAAGATAATCCAGTATTTCATCCCTTTCCGGCTCGGGGTAATCCCAGAGAAGACGCGATGTTCCGCCTCCCCCGCTCAGTCCGCCGACGCCGTCGAAGACACGGCCCGTATCCGAGACGTTTATCACTATGTTCGTGTTTTGGGCTTGCAAAGGGACGGTGCAAAAAGAAATTACTAAAATTAAGAACGGGAACATCCATCGTAATATGGTTGAAGAGAAAGGCTCAAAATATTTGAAGAAAAGCCGACGTAAATCCATTAGTTCCTCGCTTCCGTACATAATAAAATTCACTCTCACTGCAATTTTATACCACAGCTTGAATTATTGATTTCAAAAAATAATTCCCTTTTTAATAACCTATTTTAAGGCACAAATAATATTAATCCGTATTTTAATCCTCGTTAATTGTCATAGGATCGCCGTACAAAGTACCTCTTCCGTGCGTTCCGACGTATACTCTACCGTACATTTTAGGGTCGCCCGTTATTTGCAGTATCAGTCCCCATTGATGCCGGTCGTCGTTGATGCGCACCCAGCTGCCGGCAGAATCGTCCGAACGGAATATTCCGTGAATGCCTTCAACCGTACCGACCAGATATAACGCGGGGTAATTACTTCCAGGAGCGGGCTTGCCGAATCCGAAAGCATTAATTTCTTCAACATTTTTTAATTTTAAAAACGATTTTCCCGCATCCGCGGAATGGTATAAGCCGTCGTAAGCGGCGATCCAGAGATCCCCTTCTTTACCGGGCGCGGCATAGATCTTATCCTGCCCGCCCCGGCTGTCGCCCCGTCCTTCCCTGCTTTTAGGAATGCCGCCGGGAATTTTCAATGCCGACTCAGTAAAACTTTCTCCTCCGTCGCTGCTTTTATAAAGCTTGCCTTCAAACAAATCCATTCCGTATAATTTTTTCGGGTTAACCTTGTCTGCTATAACTCTTGTATTGCCGGGAATACCTTTACAGACCGACCAGTGTGCACCTCTATCGGTGGTCAAATAAACGGGCAACACTTTTATTTTAGCGTCCGGACCGAACCCTGTCCGGAAGGGATCCGGCGCCCAAACCCAGTTAGCGCCGTCGGAGGTAACGGCAACAAAACCGAGCTCGGCCTCCGGATCCGGCAT